>JBBQHO010000096.1:0-13964 GCA_038324055.1 Polyangiales bacterium
AAGCTAGAGCTGGGGAGGGGACTTGAACCCCTAACCTTCGGTTTACAAAACCGGTGCTCTACCAATTGAGCTACACCAGCAGAATCGGAGTGGATCTCCGCCCCGCGCGCTGGCCGGGTGGCAAGCGTACCGTCCGCGAACAGGAAGGTCGGGTTGGTGAGCACAGGGTTGGCGTTGGCGAGGCCTCCGCAGGACGGGGGCCGTCAGGCGGAGGGAGCAAAAACCACCCTGGACAAACGCTCAGGGTGGCGAGAAAACCCAGAACTCGAAAGTTCTGGGGCCGGCCCCCCTCCCTTGCCCCGAGACTTGCGTTTTCCTCGAAAAAACGAGTGAAAAAGCAAGCGCTTGGGAAATTCGGGCGGAGTACCGACGATGGGAGCGGAGGCCTAACCCCAGGGCTCAAGCGAGTCAAGCATCTTTCATACCGAAGTGACCGGAGCGGTTCGCTATTTTGCCGCTGCGTCGCAACACCGGCTCATGGGCCTGTGCCATGGGGACCTCTGTCACGGCGCCCGGGCGGACAAGTCGCGCAACGCCTTCTCGAGATCTGCCCGCGAAAATGGCAAGGCGGCCAACGCGCGCTCCTCGTCGAGCTGAGCTTGGCGGAGTTGCGCGAGGGAAGTGCGAGCTCGCTCGGCCCAGTCCTGCCCCTCACCGGTCCGGTCGACCATCTGCAGCGTCGCGCTCAACATCGTGCCGGCGGTGTCGAGCAGCACCGCGTACCGCAAGCGCAGCGCGCCCTCGACGAGTTGCCTTTGGGAATTGGTCTGCGCATTCGCTGGTGGCGGCATGTGCGTCAGCTCTTCGTGCAGAGTTTGGTAGAGTTCGCCGACACGCACTCCCGCCATGGCGGAATAGTGCGCGCTGTGAGCACGCATAGCGTCCGAGTACGCTGCCTGCGCGCGCAGAAGGAGCACGCAGCGACGCTCGAGTGTATCGGCGAAGTCCACCGGCAGCGGCGAAAAGCCGATGCGCTCGGCCTGCCTCTTCGCGAGTTCCCCGCGGGCGAACGACCACGCAGCAAAGTCGAGTGGGACGCGATCGAGATGGTCGATGCCGAGCGGGTCGAGGGCCGCTCGAGCCCGATTGAGGTCGCGCTCCGCCGATTCTTCATCGGAGCGCTCGAGGGCGCCGAGCGCGCGCGCAGCCCCGAGCGCTACTTGTTCGAGGGGCGCGCGTCCGACGGGCTCAATGCCTCTCGCTCGCACCTCGGCCTCGCGGTAGCGCTCCAGGTAGGTCAACAACCGAGTGATGCGCACTCCAATTCCGTCGCGCACGAAACCTGGTCTCTCCAATCCGTACAGGCGCTCGTAGGCGCCGAGCGCACGCTCGGGATGCCCTCCGCGATCGAGCGCGTTGCCAAGCCCGAACAAGGCCGCTGGCCGATACGTGCCCACTGCGTCAGCATCGAACGCCCGCTGGTAGAGCCCCGCTGCCGTTTCGTAGTGTTCCGCTGCCATTTCGGCATCCGCGCGCGCGAGCAGTTCGAGCAGACCCTCTGTGCCCGTAGCGCTAACGATGATCGTCGGCGTTTCGATGCGCGTCGGCGCGCCCGGCGGGGCGCCCCTGGGCGCGCAACCGCCAAGCAAGAGGCTACACGACGCGCAGGCCGTGATGGCGCGCTTCATTGGATCGAGACGCAGGATCCGTCTTGGCAAATCAGCCCCGAGGCGCACTCGCTGCTCCACTGGCAGCGGGGACCCCCAGCTGACGGAACCGCTGGCCGCGTTGCGGCTTTCGGGGGGCCGTTGTGAAGTTCGGCATCCAACTCTTCGAGCGCCTTCTCGAGGCGTTGGAGTTCGTCGGCATCGAGCGCCCCCTCGGCTTTTTTCTCGCCGGCGCGCGCCAAGCCGAGCCAGTAGTGGGCATCGGCCTTGTACTGGAGACGAAAGTCCGTCATCCCGCGTAGGTAGTAGTAGCGCACGCGTTCGCTCGGGCTGAGCGAGTCTTGGTCTTTCTCGAGATGCCGAAAGAGCGCAAGCGCATGCTCGTACTGGTTTTGCTCGTAGTAGCCCTGACCGCGCTGGAGCTGGTCCTGGTAGTTTTGACAACCGAGAGGGGCCACGGTGGCGAGCGCAATCAGGAGCCATCCGAGCCCGAAAGGAGCGGGCGAAGAAAAACGGGCCGAGGACACGGTTCGAACCGTATCGTGCTCGGAACACGGCACGCAAGCGAGACTCAGCCGAGCGAGCGGTAGCGCAGGCGCACGACGGGCAACCCGTCCTCGATGGCCTTGCGCTCGCGAGGTGACCGAGCGCCGTGCGGATGGTCGGCCACGCGACTCTGCGCCTCCCAAGAAGCAAAACCCGGACACGCGGCGACCAAGCGCTCGTACTGATCGGCGCGATCAGGCACGTCGGTCTGAATCAAGAGCTCGCCGCCAGGCACGAGCACCCGGCACAACTGCTCGAGCAGCTCGGGACCGAGCACGAGCCGCTTCTCGTGCCGCTTCTTCCACCACGGATCGGGGAAATGGAGGTACGCCTTGGAAAGGCTGCGATCGGCGAAGCGCGGCAGAGCCTGCTTCACGTCTTCTGCGAAGACTCGTCCGCGATGACCATAGCCGCGCGTCCGCAAGCGATCGTCGACGATCGTCGCCCATTTACGCCGGACTTCGAGGCCCACCACCCGCACCTCGGGATCCGCGTCAATGCGTTCACTCGTGAACCAGCCGCGACCCGGGCCGATCTCGAGTTCGACCGGGGCGGTGCGATCGGAGACGGGCAGAGGGCCGCTCACGCCAGCGATCCATTCGTGAAAGAGCACGCGAGGATCGACCGGGCCGTCGGGCAAGCGCGGCGCGTGAGCGTAGGGGTCGATAGCCATGGGCGCGGGGTTTTTCATCGAATCGGCTGGGTTGTCGAGAGAAATGCTATGCGAGCTGCCGATGCGACAGCGCGTACTTGGCCGCACCGGCTTCAGCGTCTCGGAACTGGCCTTGGGAACTTGGGGTTTGGCGGGGCAGGCCTACGGCCCGGTGCCCGAAGGTGAGTCGCGCCGCGTCGTCGAGCGAGCGCGGGCCATGGGCATCGGCCTGTTCGAGACGTCGACCAACTACGGCGCCGGCCGCATGGAGCGTGAGCTCGGCGAAGTCTTGGCGGGTGATGGCGAGGCGTTGGTCGTCACCAAGTGGGGTACTGATGAGAGCTCCTCTCCGCCCAAGAAGGACTTTACGAACGATTTCATCGAGCGTACGGCCGACGCCTCGCTCGGTCGACTTGGCGCCGGCACGCGTGTGATAGCGCTCCTCCACGGCCCTTCGGCGCGTGCCGTGCGCGAAGGCGGAGCAATCGAGCGCCTCCGGGCGTGGACGACTTCGGGCCGACTCGCTTCGTGGGGCGTGAGTGCGGGCGATGGCGAAGTGGCGGCGGCGGCACTCGAAGCGGGCGCACCTATCGTCAGTCTGCCGTACAACATCGTGCACGTAGAGCCCGTGCGCGGGCTGCGTGAGCGATTCACCGCCTCTGAAACCGGGCTCTTGGTACACAGCGTCCTTGGCTACGGGCTTCTGACGGGGCGCTGGTCAGCAAGCAAGGAGTTTCCGGCGACCGATCACCGCAGCGAACGCTGGCCCGACAGCAGCTTGCGAGCACGGTTGCGTCACCTCGACGGGGTTCGACCCCTCGTCTCGGGCGACGTGCCCAGCCTCCGCGCCGCAGCCCTGCGCTTTGCACTCCAGCCTGAGTTCGTTTCGAGCGTCGTGCTGGGGCCCAAGTCGACCGCCCAGCTCGACCAACTCGTCCGCGACGCTCAGGTCGACCCGCCTTACCTGAGCGAGCAAAAGCTATCGGGACTCGAAGGGCGCCTTTCGCACCTCGGCCTGCCACGGTAACGAGAGGGCCCCCTCGCAGCCCAGCGGAAAATTGCGTCATGACGAACCTGATCGAAAATTTGCTGCAGATCGCCGCGGAAGCCGCGGTCGAGGTCATGGAAGTCTACGGTCGGCATTTCGAGGTCGACTTCAAAGGTCCAGAAGATCCGGTCACCGAAGCCGATCGGCGTGCTAACGATCTCATCTGCAGGCGCCTCGGCGAACTCTACCCCGACATCCCGGTCGTCGCCGAAGAGAGCCCCGAAGAGCTCTGGTCGCACTACCGCGCCTCGAAGCGCGTCTTCTTCGTTGACCCGGTCGACGGCACGCGCGAGTTCGTGGCGCGCAACGGCGAGTTTGTCATCATGATCGGTCTGCTCGACGGCGACGTGCCGACGCACGGTGTGCTCCATGCGCCCGCTCTGCGTCAGCGCTGGTACGGAGAGGTCGGCGCCGGCGCCTTCGAAATCGCCGAGGACGAAAGTCGGCGAAAACTCGTCTTGCCTCCGCCGCCCGTGCTCGCCGAAGCGCGAGTGGTCTCGTCTCGCTCCCACCGCAGCTCGCTGCTCGAACGCGCACTCTCGCACGTGGGCGCCCAGGAAATCCTGCCGATCGGCAGCGCTGGACTCAAGGGCGCCGCGATTGCGCGAGGAGCCGCCGACATCTATCTGGCCCCCGAACAGGCAGGTTGCCGTTGGGACAGCTGCGCGCCGGAGGCGATCATCCGAGCGGCCGGCGGGCTCTACACCGATGCTTGGGGCCAGCGACTCGACTACCGAGCAGCGCGACTACAAAATGACCGCGGCATTGTGGCTGCAGCGCCGGGACTTCATGAAGCCGTCGTCGAACGCATGAAGAGTTTGTTGGCTCCCAGCTGAGCCTGACCACACCTCTCCACATCGAGCCGCAGCGTTCCCGAAACGAAGCGGTTCAATTCGTTGACAGTGAAAGCGCCAGCGGCTTACCGTCCTCGGCGCCAGTTTACCGGTGAACCAGGCCTCGACTGAGGAGCCCGGACACCATTTCGGGAGGAAAATCTGATGCTCCGTGCCTCGCGCGCTCGTGCTGCGCTCATCCGTTCGCTTGTTTTGGGAACCGCAGCAATGACCACCACGGTCGCTGTCTCTTCGGTGCTCGTTGGCTGCAAAGACGAAAATCAGCCGGAGTACTGGCTGGAGAAGTTGGAAGACGCCAAGTGGCGTCCCCGCGCCGTGAAGCGCTTGACCCAGTTCCTCGACGACGCGTTGACGCGCGCCAACGGCGACATGAAGGATCCCGCAGTCGTCGCGCTCGAAGACAAGCTGGTGGGTCCGCTCACCGACACTTACGTGAAGAGCTACGGTGAGCTCGACACGGCGACGCGCGTGCATTTGATCAAGCTGCTCGCCGACTTCCGCGACGAGCGCGCAGTTCCGGCTTTCAAGACGGCCTTTGACGAGTTCGCCAAGCGCCCCCGCAAGACCTCGGACGAAGCCGACATCAAGTGGGCCGTACGCGCTTACGCCGACATGAAGACCAAGGCACTGGCGCCTTCAGTGCTCGCTGCATTCGAGAAACTCGAAGCGCACACTCAGCTCGGCGGCACCGTCTACCGCGACTACAGCGAGGCCATGGTGGCCGCTCCGGACGCAGCCTGGTCTTCGACCTTGATCGGATTGCTCAGCATCGAGATCAAGGATCCGCAGACCGCCAAGAGCAAAGAGCAGCAGCGCGACATGGTCGAGCCCTACCGCGACCAGCTGTTCTGGCAGGTGACGGCCGCTCAGGTCCTGGGCGCTCTCAAGGAGCCGAGTGCAGTCGAGCCATTACTCAAGGTGCTGCTCACGCCGGCAAAGGGCTCGCTGGCTACGACTTCTCTCTTGGCTCTCGTCAAGATCGGCAAGCCTTCCGTAGACCGCGCCGTCAAGCTGCTCGACGTGAACGACTCGTTGGCCAAGTTTCACATCGCCGAGCTGAAGAAGGCCGGCGCGACGGACGTCAAGGGCAACCCCGCCCTCCCCATCGCAGCAGCGGTGATCGGCATGGCCGGTCGTCCCGAAGGCATTGCTCCGCTGGTCGCCGTTCTCGGCGGCAGCCTCGAGGACACGGACAAGGCGCTAGTCGCTCGTGAACTGCCCAAGATCCCCGCGACCACCGAGTCGAAGGAAGCCTTCAAGAAGGCTTTCGAGAGCATCCCGCTCGAAGCCAGCGTCCAGGGCACGCCCGCGTTGGCCCTGCTCGCCGAAGCGGCAGGTCAGTTCTACGACCCGGGTCTGATCACTTGGTTGCTTGCCAAAGCCGAGGGCCTCAAGGGCAGCGGCGAAGAAAAAACCGCCGTGCAACAGGCTCTCGTGATGACCGCTCTCAAGCTGGCCGAGCCCAAGCAGTGGGACGCAGTCGCCGCCGAGGCCAAGAAGTACAAGATGGAAGACTTGGTCAAGGGAGCGGACGTTGTCGTTCACGCCTGCGGCGAGAAGGTCGACTGCTACGTCGCGGCCGTGCAGAACTCCAAGAACCAAGAGCAAGCCAACCAATTGGCTGGCATCAAGGCGGCCTATATGGTCGGCGTGCTCGGCGACGCAAAAGCACGCGACGCTCTGATCGAAGGCTTGAACGAGATCGACAACGCTTCGATCCGTTTCGTCGTCGCTCAGACCATCGACTACCTGACGCCCAAGGGTGATGCCGCCGTGATCGAGAAGCTCGATGCCATCATCGCGAAGAACAAGAAGTCCCCGGACACCGCCAAGGCCGCCGGCGACCAGCCTCTGCAGCAGGTAGCCTACCGCTTGGCCGCACGCGGCTGAGTTGGGGTCGAGGGGTCCAATGGGCCCAGCTGAACGGTTGGATCTCGCGAGAGATTCACCCGTTTTCTTTTTCGCGCTCCTGGGTCTTGGCCCGGCGCAAGGGCTACTGGATTCCGTACTCGCGCAAGCGCCGGTACAGAGTGCGTCTGGGCATGTCCAGCACCTCGGCGGCGCGAACGCGGTTCCAACCAGTGCGCTCGAGCGCTTCGATGATCTGCTGCCGCTCGCCTACCTGGTGCTCGCTGAAGGTGCTTCGATCGACTGTGCTGGACGTAGGAGCTACCGAGGGGTGGTTCGCCTTTTCCGGCCCCTGACGCGGCAAGCTTGGCGCGCTCAAAGGGGCGTCTGCGCTCACTCGCGGCAGGTTGATGTCGGTCACGTCTATCTCACTACTTTCGGAGAGCACCCAAGCGTTGAGTAGGCAGTTTTCTAGCTGCCGCACGTTACCCGGTAGCGGATGCTCGCTGACCCGCCGTAACGCTTCGCGCGAGACTGTCTTCTTCTCTTGGCCGAAGCGCACCGCCAGCCGTCCCAAAAAATGGTCGACCAACAGAGGAATATCCTCCGGCCTTTCTCGCAACGGTGGGAGCGCGATCTCCACGACTTGGATGCGGTACAGCAGATCCTCGCGAAACGTGCCTTGCTGCACGGCGCTGGCCAAGTGCCGATTGGTAGCGAAGATGACGCGCACGTCGATGGGGACTTCCTCGCTCCCGCCCACGGGCCGCACCCTTTGCTCTTGGAGCACGCGTAGCAAACCTGCTTGCATTTTGAGCGGCGTCTCGCCGATCTCGTCCAAAAAGAGCGTGCCGGAGCTGGCTTCTTGGAACAGGCCTTTGCGATCGCGGTCGGCGCCGGTGAAGGCGCCGCGCTTGTGACCGAAGAGCTCGCTCTCCAAGATCGTTTCGGGGATCGCGCCGCAGTTGACGGCCAAGAGCGCGTGATTCTTGCGCGCCGAGCCTTCGTGAATCGCGCGCGCCACGACCTCTTTGCCAGTGCCGCTCTCGCCGGTAATCAGCACGGGAACGTCCGTTTCTTGGACGCGCTCAATCAGCGCATAGATACGGCGCATCGCCTGGCTTTGGCCCACGAGCCCACGGAAACCCGCGGCTACCGTGAGCTTGTCGCGCGTCGAGCGCAGCTCCTGGCGAACCTCCTTGAGTCGAGCCGTTCGCCGACCGAGCAATTCCTTGAGCCGAGCTTGGGTGTCCGAGAGCTCACGATTCTGGAGTTCGAGCGCTTCCCCTTTTTCGGCTAATTCAGCCAAAAGTCGCGCATTCTCGAGGGCAATAGCGGCCTGATCGGCGAACGCCTGCAGTGTCGGCAATTCGTCGCCAAAATCGGGGCGCGTCCCGAGCCGTGTCTCGAGGTAGAGCGCTCCGATAGCGACAGCTGAAGGCGAGAGTATTGGGACACAGGCCACCGCTTCGATCAAAGCTGCGTGCACAGACTCGAAGCTGCGCAGTCGCTGGTCGCGCCCGGCGTCGATGCTGACGAGTGCTTTGCCGGTCTCGAGCACCTGGCGCGCGATCGAACGAGAGAACTCTTGGTGTGGATCGCCCTGACCTGAGCGACTGGCGCAGATGCGAAGCTCGTCCGCGGAGCTGCCGAGCAGTAAGTAGCCGCGCTCAGCGCCCAGCAGTTCGGCCGCGTGTCCGACGATCTTGGTGGCCAGGCGATCGAGATCGATCTCGCCGGCCAAGTCGCTGTTGATGGCTAGAATGCGTGCCAGCCGGCGCTCGAGTGGCGTCTGGGTCAACCGAGAAACTGCCTCGGTGCCGCTACCCGCAGCGAGTTCACGTTGCGGTGCAGCGGCCACGCGGTGGACGTTTCCTGCTTCGGCAGCACCGACGCGGAGCGCGCGGCGTCGCGGCTCGCTCCAATAGACCTCGCGCAAATCGGGCGGCAGTCTCGCGCCGATTTCTTCGAGCACCTCGACTGCATCGGCGCGAGCACGGCTGGCGCGCGTGTGCTTGCCGGCGACCTCGAGCAACTCCGATTCGAGAGCCAACGCCCGCCACGCCCACTCCTTGTGCCCGAGTGCATCCGCCAGCTGGCGCGCTTCGCGAGCGAGCCCTTCGGCGCGTTCTGGTTCGTTCTGAAAAACCAAGAGACGCGCCTCCGACAGGCGTAGCAGTGGCGTCACCTCCCCATCGAGCAACTCGCGGCCGTGCTCGACACGGCGGCGGAGCTGCTCTTCCGTGGCTACGAAACCCGCTCTCGCCCCGGAAGCTTCCGCGCTCCCTGGTACCAGCAAGAGCGCTGATTCGAGCAGTGCCTCGCTCGCGTCACGACGCCGCCCCAGCCGTTCGAAGGCCTCGGCACAAGCGTCGAATTCAGGCAGTGCTCGGTCCAGCTCAAACGAGCGAGCGTGGAGTTCTGCGCGCAAACCAAAGGCTTGCGCGCGAAGCGCAGCGGGCAGCTCGTCCGGATCGCCGAGCCGTGCCAGTTGCGCGCGTGCTCGCTCCAGACGCCCCAGGTACAGATCGGCGTTCATCAAGTTGAGCAGCGCCTGCTGCAGCGAGGCTTTGCGACCGGCGCGACGTGCCCCGTCTTCGGCCGACTCGAGGAGTTCGATGGACGCCGCCAAGTCACCGGCCTCCTTCTTGAGACCGGCCAAGTTGATCTGGGCCGAGGCAAGCATGCCGGCATCACCAGCGTCACCGGCCGCCGCGATCGCTCGCTCGTACGAACGCGTGGCCGCGATCAGGTCACCGTCACGCCACTGGGCAGTGGCGAGGGAAGTGGCCGTCAGAGCTCGCAGGCGCGGAGACCCCAGAATCCCGGCGGAAGACTCAGCCTCGCACAAGACCGGCATTGCCTCGGCCGCGCGACCGAGCAGCGTTAGACTCAAGCCCCGGTAAGCCAGGCCTTCGGTGCGCGCGAGGCGCTCGAAACCTTCGATCTCGCTCAGGCCATCGAGCGCCCGATCGTAGAGACCTCGGCCTAGCAAAGCGCGGCCTCGCGTAACCACGAGGCGCTCGCGTAGGCCGGGCGGCTGCTCCACCGCAAGAGCCGCGTCGAGCAAACGCTCGGCTTCTTCGGCCGAGCCCGCCGCGATTTCGTAGCGAGCGCGGAGCAAAGCTGTGAGCGGTGCATCAGTCTCAAGCTCGCTCAAGCGCTTCTGCGCTTCTGCGTAGTGACCCCGGTCGAGGTTCGCTTCAACGGCGATCGCTGCGGTTGCGCTGGACGACCCTGGTTCAGAAAGTACGGCCCTCACGTCCTCTACACCGACGAGCGGCTTGTCGCGCGCAGCCCAGGCCCAGTTTCGAAGCGCCAGAGGTCTCGCTCCCACGTGCGCGACGACCTCGCCGACCAACGTGGTTGGCAAGCCAGGCAAAACGCCCTTGAGCAACGTGCGAACACTCGTCGTATCCAGCGCGGGCACGCTAAACTCGATTGCGCCCGTGCCCACGCTCAGCACGTGAACGAGTCGCGCGCCGCTCTGCACGATGCGCTCACCCCACTCGCCTGGATCGACTCCATCCGAGTCCCAAAACACAACGCCACCCGGCTGAGCGGCAGCGGCGAGCACGGCCTCGAGCAACGGACTGGCAACAACCGCTGCGTCGACGAGCGCGACCGGTCGGCCTTCGAGCGCGAGCGTCCACGAAGAGCGCCGGACCAGCGTCGAGCGACCGGAACCGCGCGGCCCCGTGACTTCGATCACACCGCCAAAAGGCAGCGCGTCGACGACGCGACGGAGCCCATAGGCCCACGCGTCCATGCCGAGGATCGGCCAAGGCGAGGCGATGGGTCGAGCCGCTCCACGAGGCGAGCCGAGAGCGCTCTGCACCGCGAGCCCGAATTCGTCGGCAGACGGGTAGCGGGAGCTGGGAGTAGCATCGGTCGCGCGCAAGACGACGGCACCGAGGGCCTGCTGGGCGTCGGGACTCAACGCCTGCGCCGCGCCCCCGGCAACGAAGTCCGCCAGCATCACCCCTAGCGCATGGATTTCCCCCTGCACCGTCAGGCGACCGCCCGCCAGCACTTCGGGCGCAGCAAAATGCGGAGTGAGGCCGAACGCTGCTTCCCCGCCAGCGCGAAGAGCCGTGGCTAAGCCGAGATCGACCAGCGCAACTTGATCGTGCTCGCGCACGATAACGTTCGCAGGCTTCACATCACCGTGAAGCAGCCCCGTGCGGTGCACGACGGTGAGAACGTCGGCCAGACGCGGCAGGAGTGACAGAGCACGCCCTGGCTCACGCACGCCGAGCACTTCGAGGCTGTCGCCGTCGACCAACTCACGCACGAGAAACAGCCGACCATCCGGCGCGCGTCCGAGGGCTAGCACGCGTGGAAAGCCTAAGCCCTCGAGACCCGAAAGCGCCGTCGTCTCGCGGATCAGCGCTTCGACTTCGGTCGGGTTGGCCTGCCCGCGTAGCATCTTGAGTGCGACGGCTGCGCCCGTCGCGCAGTCACGCGCCGCCCAAACTTCGCCCCCCCCACCTTGGCCGAGCGTCCGCTCAAGATCATAGCGCTCGGCGAGGAGAGCTAGTTTCACAGCCCGTAATCCGCTCCCAGTCCGAGCCAGAAGCCGCTGGAGCCGGCGCCGAGGTCGAGGCGAGCGACGAAGTTGCGTACCGGCTGGTAACGAACGCCTGTCTGAAAGCTCAGCCAGGGGTAGACGGGCCACGGCGCCGCGTTCGTGTAGTCGCCAGGTTCGCAGGCAGGCACTGGATCACCCGGGGCGTTACAAACGCCAAGGGTGGTCGTATTTGCGTCCGCTTGGCCACCGGGGTTCGTCTCTGAGAACGGCGGCAGCCAATACGTCTCACGGCGTTGGAAGCTGCCGGTCACGATGCCGAGACCACCGCTCGCACCAATCGTCCAATCCCAACCTTTGGTGATCTCGTTCCGCAGCGCAAACTCTGCAGTGATGTAGAAAGCGCCGGCACTGCTGTTCCACATTTCCCAAGCGCTCGGGCCATCGCCAGGCGCTTTGAACGGCGTGTTGGACATGGGGTAGCTCGCGTACCAGCCGGCCAACATGAATTCGTACTGCTTCTTGGCCAAGCCAAACTCTGCGCCGACGCCGTTGGCGACGACGTTGGTTCCGCCCTGGACGCCAAATGCATTGATCAAGAACTGGGGGACCACGATCAGGCGATAGCGAGCGCCGATGGTGAACTGCCAAGCGTCTGGATCTTCTTCTTCTGGCGGTGGAACGGCGGCAGCCGGTTCGCTCGCGGAAAGGTCGTCCTCGGTGTCGGTCTTCTGCGTGAACTCGTCACCCTCGGCGTCAGGCTCTTCTTCGCCCAGATCGACACCTGTGGGCGCCGGGTCGGCCGCCCAGGCGCTAGGAGTCCACAGTGCCAACGCCACACAACCCAAACGGATCCGACTCAATTTCTTATGCATGCTGTCTCCCGGGTGGCATCCTGCCCCCATGTGCCACCGTGCCGGAGTGTGCCACTAGTGCAGCGCCGATGGGAAGCCAATTGTGGGCGGTTTCATTCGGAGAGGAAAGTGCGCCGTGGCGCAACTAGCCAGCCGGCGGCACTCGACTTCGGGCTGAGCTAAACTGACGTCCGCGCCCGGGCATCTCCACGGTTCCACCCATGTTCACCATCTATCACTATCCAGCCTGCAGCAGCTGCAAGAAGGCGCTGGCATGGCTCGACCAGCACGGCATCGAGGCCGAGCGCATCGATCTGGTCCAGAGGCCGCCGACTCAAGAAGCCCTGGCGCGCGTCCTGCGACTCGGCGATCTGCCGGTGCAGAAACTGTTCAACACGTCGGGCGAGCTCTACCGGGCCGGAAACTACAAGCAACGCCTGGGGACCTTGAGCAAGGCGGACGCGCTTGCTGAGCTGGCCGCGCACGGCAAACTCATCAAGCGCCCCATCTTTTTGGGTGAAGGCGTCGCGCTGGTCGGCTTCAAAGAATCCGACTGGGAGCGCGCGCTGCTTTGAGCATCAGTTGAAGTCGGCTGCGGCGCACGGCGAAGCTTCGCCGGATGCATGCGTGCAGTGCACCGTGTCGTCATAGAGCGTGACGTTGTCGAGGTGGTCTTGCATGCAACCCCAGCGATCCGCGTTGGCCGCTTTGAGATCGGCCGCGCCACTCATGCAAGCCGCCTTCGAAGCAAAAAACATCGCCTCTCCAAAGTCGCAGTCAGTCTCGTACTTGTCGCAGAACGCGGTGACTTCGGCGTCTACACTCATTTCGCCGCCTCCGCCGCCCATGCCGCCCTCAGCGCCACCGGTTGCGTTGTTGCCGCCCGAGCCTTCGGTGTAGCCGCCCGAGCCATTGTTCGTGCCCCCCGAAGCAGCGCCGCCCGCTCCGCCATCCGAACCATCGCTGCCGCCATCACAAGCGCCCAACATTCCCATACCCACAATGGCCGCTAGGCCGAATGCAATCTTCGTCTTCATGTGTTTCTCCGTCCTCTGTCGCGCCCATCCTGCCAGCACTAGAACAAAAGCGACAAGTGGTTTTCAGCCTTTCGATCTGGCTCAAAACCACTCGTGGCGGATTCTTCGGAGCTAGCGGTCAATCGCAGCGAGCGACCCTGCTACTTGCTACGCTTGCGGCTAGTCGCCGCGAGCGACCCTGCTGTTTCCTACGCTTGCGGCTAGTCGAAGCGAGCGACCCTGCTGTTTCCTACGCTTGCGGCTAGTCGCCGCGAGCGTAGATGCTCGCGACATAGTTGAGTACGTCCGTGGCGCTGACTTCGTTGTAACCAAAGTACTTGATGAGCCGACTTTTGATGATGTCGATCTTCTCTTGGGTCTCTTTGTCGACCACGGCACTCACCAACGTCTTGAGTTTGATGCTGTCCTTCTGATCTTCGAACAGCTTCATCTCGAGGGCGCGCCGCAAACGGTCGTTGGACTGCCAATCGAACCGCTGTCCCTCGATGGCCTTGGCGCCGATGAAGTTCATGATTTCCCGGCGGAAGTCGTCCTTTCGATTGTCGGGGATGTCGATCTTCTCTTCGATCGATCGCATCAAGCGCTCGTCCGGCTCCTCGTTCTGACCGGTGTACTTGTTCTTGACCTTCTCGCGCAGCGTATAGGCCTTGATGTTGTCGATGTAGTTGCCGGCCAACTTGGCGATGGCGTCCTCGTCAGCACTGATGGCGCGCTGCACCTCGTTCTTGACGATCTGCTCGTACTCTTGCTTGACCACGCCGATCAGCTCGCGATAGCGCTTGCGCTGCTCGTCATTGGTGATGAGCGAGTGATTGCGGAGGCCCTTCTCCAACTCGTTCATCACCATGAACGGGTTGATGGTGCCTTCGCCTTGATCGCTAACCAAGGCATTGGAGATCTTGTCCTGCACGTACCGGGGACTCACGCCCTCCATGCCCTCACGCTTCACTTCCTTGCGCAGTTCCTTGACGGTATCCTGCGTATAGCCGG
>JBBQHO010000097.1:0-13905 GCA_038324055.1 Polyangiales bacterium
CCTGCGGTCAGCTTCATGGTCGGACGCTTGGCCAAAGATTGATTCGATAGCCTTCGGGATCCATAGAAAGCGCCGGAGCCGCAAGGTTCTTGGCGCTTTCGGCTTTTGGAAGGACCACGCTCGACGTCGCCCTCCTGCCCACCATCTCCTCATTCCTACCGCCGACCTCATGTCCGAAAACAAACGCCCCGGTCTGCCGTCGCTGAACGCGTCGCGCGCCACTCGTTACAGGCAGCTGACCAGTGGCAAGACGGCCATCGGCGGCATCCCGCCCAAGCTGTTCCTCGGCGGCTTGGCTATCCTGGTGATCGGCGGCTTCGTCTATTTCCAGAATGCTCAGAGCGCCATCGACGCTCAGCGCTCGTCCCTCATGGCCAAGCAACGCGCAGTGGCCGAAGCGCTGGGACCCAAACTGCTGCCCATACAAGCAGCCGTCGACAAGGGCCTGGCTGCGCTAACCACGGGCCCGTTCAAGGACGAGCGTGCGAGCGACGTCGACTTCAGCAAGCTGTTCACGACGCCCGGCCTCTATCTTCGGCTGCGCAAAGAAGACGCCAAGGACGCCAAGCGGGGCCGCGCTGCGGCGCAGAAGTCGCTTCGCGACGGCTTCACGTCGTGCCTCATCCGCGATCCCAAGGCCAGCGCTCCCCAAGAAGGCAGCGCCTGCAAAGAAAGCCGGGATTGTGAGCCGGGCGCACTCTGCAGCGAGTACAAGGTCTGCCAGCGCCCGTCGTCGCCGTTCAACATGCGTTTGCTCTACCGCGCAGTGTCAGTGCTCTCACCCGAGTGGGTGGCCGAGGTGGAGGATGCCTCGAGTGAGCTTGGTCTGATTGCGTACGAGCGCGGTCTCGATTCCGTCACACGAGTCGACATTCCGGTGGCCATCGAGGTCTACCAGCGTGCGAAATACTTCGTGATCGTCGTGGACGAGGATCCGCCCGAGGGCTTGCCCAAGGCGCTGGATGGCACGGACGAAACGGCCGAAGAACGCATCCAGCGCGTGGCGCATCCAGCGCGTGTGGGTGTCTGGGAGCTGCCGAGCGGTCGTCAGCTGGCGCGACTCTCCGCCCAAGCAGCTGGCGAGCTGCGCGAGGTCGGCGTGCGCAAAGGCATGAACGACGCCATCAGCGCGGCGGGTCGAACGCGCCAGGCGACGAGCTGCGGCCTGGCGCTCGAAGTATTGGCCAAGCTGAATCCGGCTCCGGTGGTTCAAGACGTGCAGCCGCGCTGACGATCCGAAGTCGGCTCCAGCGGAACGTTCGTCGCGTCCGCTGTCGAACCTCACGAGTGCCCAAAATCTCTTCCAACTTTGCTGCCGATTGAACGTTTCCGCGCGGGGCGCAGCCGGGGTACAATGAAGCTTCATGCGCGCACGGGGCTTGGTGGTTTTGCTGATGGGACTGTCGGCTTGCGGTGGGGCACGAAGCGAACCCGAAGCCGGCGCGTCCGCTGATCCCTGCTTCGATGCCGATATCGCCGCCAAGCGCGTCTGGAATGACGAGACGCGTGTCGAGCTGAAGGGGCAAGTGATGCAGTGGAGCGGGGAGCTCGGCGCGGACGTCGCGCAGCAGAAGCTCGTCGAGATCACCAACTCGATGGACCGCCTGACGGACGACTGGGCCCGCATGCGCAAGGCTGTCTGCGGGGACCATTTCAAGAGGAAGACGCTCGACGCGGCGGGCTATCAAAAACGCGTCGACTGTTTGGACCGCCTGCTGTCGCGGCAACGGACGTTGCTTGGCTCGCTTTCGGCGCCAAATGCCGACGTCAGCGCGCAGCTCTCTGGGCTGAACGAGGAACTCGGCACGTGTCATTGAGCCGCGAGGCTCGAGTTCTGACGGTCGCTGCGTTCGTTTCTGCTTGCAGCGCACCGGCTCAAGCCCCACAGCCTTCGGCGAAGCTGAACGTTCAGGCCCAACTCGGTACCGGGGCAAGCTCCGGAACTTCCGATGACGGTCGCTGTTCCGACTTTCAATTGGACGTCGAGCGCATCTGGTCGCACGACGTGCAGACGTCTGTTTCCGCCGGATTGGTGAGCGTGAGTGGCGGGTTCGGCGAAAAAGTCGCCCTTCAGGTGAAGACCAAGTTGGATGGTTTTGCGCGCAATTGGGTGCTCCTGAAAGAGAGCGCTTGTCGCGATTGCCTGCTGCGCGAGACGCTGACCGAGGAAGCCTACAATCGCATCTCCGGTTGTCTCGACACCGTACTCGTGCGCCAGAGCACGCTCCTCGAGCTAGCTAAAAGCCCGTCGCGCGATCAGGTCGTGCGGCTGGGCGAAACGCTCGAATCGATCGCTGACGATTTGAAGCGGTGCCGAAAAGACGCGCTGGACCAGGAACCCGGACCCCCGGCGCGGCACCTCACGAAAGCCGCATCGAAGCCCGCACTTGCTCCCGAGATCCGTCAGCTCCTGGCCGAAGCTCAAACCCTCGAAGAGATGGCTGCGTACCCGGCAGCGGAAGCCAAAGCAGCCGAGGCGCTCGGGCTCGCTCATCAGCATGGGCTGACGGACCGTGAGGTAGACGCTCTCGTCCGTGAAGCCAGCACCAAGATCGCGCGCGGGGCTTATGTCCCTGCGGCCGAAGTTGCGCTCGATGCCGAGGCGAAAGCAAAACGCTCGGGCTACCGTCAGGGTCGGGTCGACGCGCTGCTCCAGGCGGGATCGGCGCAGCTGCGTGGAGGTCGCTTCGCCGACGCGGCGACGCAGGCGGGCTCGGCTCGCGAGCTAGCGCGAGCGGGCTCAGGCGAGCTGGGGGCCGCACTGGTACTCGGTGGGGAGATCGAGTTCGCCCAAGGCCACTACGAGAGCGCTCATGCCTTGTTCATGCAGGCCGGTACCATCGTCAGAGACGTTTTCGGAGAGCGCCACGTGCGCACGGCGGAAGTGTTCAACAACCTGGCGTCGGTCGACTTCAATCTGGGTCGCTACGACGAAGCGCGCGACCTGTTCTTGGTGGTGCTCGAGATCCACAAGGCCGAATTCGGCCCGGATCACCCAACGACGGCCACGACGCTGAACAACCTGGGGATGCTCTTGCAGAGGCGCGGGGTCTTGGGACGTGCGCGTCAGGCCTATGAGAGGTCGCTGGCCATTCGTTTGGCTGCATTCGGTCCCGTTCATCCCGACGTCGCCAGTGCGTACACGAACCTGGGCAGCCTGCTTCAGGCGCAAGGCGAGTTCGAAAGGGCACACGCCGCCTACCAGTCGGCGCTCGACGTCTACAAACAACTCGATCTGCAGGAGTCGTCCGAGCTCGCCTCCACTCTGAGCAACTTGGGCACGACCCAGGTGGCCGAAGGCAAGCTGGACGAAGCGCGACTGAGTTTCGACCGCGCCCTCGGCTTGCGCGAAAAATTGCTGGGAGCCGAGCACCCGGACACGGCGATATCGCTCAGCCTGGTAGCCGGCCTGAACCTGCAAACACGCGATCTGCCCGTTGCGCAAAAGCAAGCGGAGCGGGCCCTGGCGATCCGTCAGAAGGCCTACGGCACATCGCATTCGGCAACGCGCCTGTCGTACCTACAGCTCGCCGCCATCCTCGAAGAGCGCGGCCAGCTCGCCGGCGCCGTCGGCTACTTGGAGAAGAACCTAGCAGCTCTGGATGGGGCGCCCGCGGCGCCAGGTGCGTCAGCCGAAGCAGTCGGTGCGGCCCTGGCGCGGGCAACCGCGCTCGAAGCCCTGAGCCACATGGAGGAGCGCCTAGGTCGCAGCGCCCGCGCTGTCGAGCACCAAGCAATCGCGCTCGAGTCGCGTCAAAAGCACAATGGGGTCGACTCACCCGCGACGCTCGCTGCTACAGCTCGACTCAGCGCCCTCTGCCAGGGCAAGAAGTTCGCGCAGTGTTCGACGGGCGCGCCACGGTGACCCGTGCGCCCACGACTCCGTAGGCAAAACTCGGTCTCATTGCTCGGATTGCGCCAGTTTTCAGGACTTGCCGTGCAGCGCTCGCTGGCCCAGCGTCAGGAGTCCGAGCAGGACGGCGCCGACGCCGATGCCGACTGCGGCGCTCAGCGCCATCGTGACCAGGGTACCCAGGGCGTGGCTTTCGAGCCCGACGGCCAAGGCGTGGAGGGGAGCGATGCCATGCACCAGGATCTCGCCGCCGACCAAGAACATCGCGGCGGTACCGGCGACCGACAGCGTCTTCATCAGCCATGGGGCGGCGACGAGGATGCCCTTGCCCAGCGCGCGGCGCGCGGCGTTTGCGGAGCGGGCAAGCGCCAGTCCCGCGTCGTCCAATTTCACGATGCCGGCAACGAGACCGTACACGCCGATCGTCATCAAGGTCGCGATCGCGACCAAGGTCGCAATCTGCATGCCCAGAGGCTCTCCCGTGAGCGTGCCCAGCGTGATGACGATGATCTCGGCCGAGAGAATGAAGTCGGTGCGGACTGCTCCCTTTATTTTGTCCCGTTCGAACGCCACCAGGTCAATGGCCGTGTCGGCCGCGGCCTTGGCGTGAGCAGCTTGCTGTTGGCGGTCTGCCTTCGGATGAAACAGCTTGTGATGAACTTTTTCGAAGCCTTCGAAGCACAAGAATGCACCGCCCAACATCAAGAGCGGCGTGATGGCCACGGGCACCAGCACGCTGAGCGCCAGCGCGCTCGGTACCAGAATGAGCTTGTTGACCACCGAACCGCGAGCGACCGCCCAGACCACTGGCAACTCGCGACTCGGCCGCACGCCAGTGACCTGTTCCGCGTTGAGGGCCAAGTCGTCGCCCAGTACGCCGGCCGTCTTCTTGGTGGCTACTTTCGTTAGCGCAGCAACGCCGTCCAGCAGCGCCGTAATATCGTCGAGGAGACTCAGCAAGCTCGTGCCCGGCATGTGCGCTCCAGTCTAGTACGGGAGCGTCATCGACCGGGATGGCTGCAATTTCCGACAGGTCTCGGGCAAGCCGACGCGATGTAGCGTCGCTTCAGTCCGTTTCGTACCGGAAGACCAGCTTGTCGCTTTCGACGTCTACAATCGCGTGGCCGCCCTTTTCGAGCTTGCCGAACAAGACTTCGCTCGACAGCGGTCGCTTGACCTCGTCCTGAATGAGTCGCGCCAGGGGGCGTGCGCCGTTGTCCGGGTCGTAGCCTTTTTCCGCCAGGTATTTTCGGGCTGCGGCCGTGAGCTCCACTGTGACGTTGCGCTCGCTCAGCTGCTTTTCCATCTCGAGGATGTTCTTGTCCACCACGCGCTCCATGACCGAGGGGTGCAGGGGAGCGAAGGCGATGCGCGCGTCCAAGCGATTGCGGAACTCGGGGCTGAAGGTGTTCTTGAAAGCCACCTCGTCCTTGCCCGCGCTGGTGCGCGTGCCAAAGCCCAGGGTGCGGCGAGCGAGATCGCCGGCGCCCACGTTGCTGGTCATGATCAAGATCACATGGCGGAAATCGGCCTTTTTCCCATTGTTGTCCGTCAGCGTGCCGTGGTCCATCACCTGTAACAGCACGTTGAAGACGTCCGGATGGGCCTTTTCGATTTCGTCCAAGAGCAGCACCGCGTGCGGCGTCTTGCTGATGGCCTCGGTCAAGAGACCACCCTGGTCGAAGCCGACGTAGCCGGGCGGCGCGCCGATCAGACGGGAGACCGTATGGCGCTCCATGTACTCGCTCATGTCGAAACGCAGCATCTGGATGCCGAGAGTCTTGGCGAGTTGCTTGGCCGCCTCGGTCTTGCCAACCCCGGTAGGACCGGTGAACAAATACGAGCCGATCGGCTTCTCGGGAGGACGCAGACCGGCGCGGGAAAGCCGGATGGCCGAGGCCAATTCTTCCAACGCCGGATCTTGGCCAAACACCACGTTCTTGAGATCCGCCTCGAGGTTTTGCAGCGCCAACTTGTCGCTCGTCGAGACCTGTTTGGTCGGGATCTGTGCGATTCGCGCCACGACGATCTCGACGCGCTCGACCCCGACGCGCGCGCCCGGGCCCTTCTCGAGCTTGGCATCCGCCCCCGACTCGTCGAGCAAGTCGATGGCCTTGTCGGGCATCTTCCGATCGTGCAAGTGGCGTTCCGAAAGCAGCACCGCTGCGTCGAGAGCCTCACTGTCGTACATCACCTGGTGGAACTCTTCGTATTTGGGCTTGAGGCCTTCCAGGATCAACCGCGTCTCCTCGGAGCTGGGCTCGAGCACGTCGATCTTCTGAAAGCGCCTCGAAAAGGCCCGATCTTTCTCGACGTGGCTGCGGTACTCCTCGAAGGTGGTTGCACCTATCAGACGCAGCTTTCCGCTCGACAGGCCTGGCTTGAGCAAGTTGGCGGCGTCCATCGTGCCGCCGCTGGCGGCGCCTGCCCCCATGATGGTGTGCATCTCATCGACGAACAGAATTGCGTTCTGATTCTTCTCGACGCGCTTGAGCACCGCTTTCATGCGATTCTCGAAGTCGCCGCGAAACTTGGTGCCAGCCACGAGCGCGCCCATGTCGAGCGCGAAGATTTCCGCATTTTTCAGCGGCTCGGGTACGTCTCCGGCCACGATCTTGGATGCAAGGCCTTCGACGATGGCCGTCTTGCCCACGCCGGCATCACCGACCAGCAGCGGGTTGTTCTTGCGGCGCCGCGCCAGAACCTGAATGGCTCGGCGCAATTCGTTCTCGCGACCTACCAACGGCTCCAACTCGCCCTTCTTGGCTCTTTCGTTGAGCGACACCGCGTACTTTTCGAGCGGATCGGGTTCTTCCGGTTCCTTCTCGGTCGACTCGGTCAAGGCGCGTGAATCACCGTCAGCCTCGTCTTCGTCCTTGGCGGCGCCGTGGGAGATGTAGCTGACGACGTCCAGCCGACTCGTGCCGACCTCATGCAACGCGTGAACCGCCGACGAGTCGGGCTCCGAGAAGATCGCGACCAACACGTTCTCGCCGCGCAGCTCGTCCTTGCCACTCGATTCCACGTGCCATGCAGCACGCTGCAGCACGCGCTGAAAGCCGCGCGAAGGCTCCGGCGCGACCGGAAAATCACCGGGCACCGCGACCTGCTCTTCGCTCAAGGCCTTCTCCATCAGAGTCTTGAGCTTTTCCACGTTGCCGCCCGAGCGCTTGATGACGCGCGACGTGTCCGCGTCGTGGGCCAAAGCGAACAGCAAGTGTTCGATGGTCATGAGCTCATGCCGACGGCGCTGCGCCTCGTGGGCTGCCAGGGAGACGGCGATTTCCAAGTTGGTGCTCAGTTTCATACTAGCCTTCGTACCCTTCCGGTTCGGCCGTCACCTTGAGTGGTTGTCCGTGCCGACGCGCGTACTCCATCACGGCCGCCACCTTGCTCTCGGCCACGTCTCTTCCATACACACCGACCACACCCCAGCCTTTGTGGTGGACCTGCAGCATGATCTGCGTGGCCTCCGTCGAGCTCTTGTGGAACTGGTCGACCAGCACATGCACCACGAACTCCTGGGTCGTGTAGTCGTCGTTGTGAAAGATCACGACGAACCGCCGAGGACGGTCCACCTTGTTCTGTTCTTCGACGACCAAATCGTCCTCTCGCGTGGGAGCTGGGCGTTCAGTCGATGAATTGTAGGGTGCTGCCATGGGTCCACGAGCGAGTCTGACTCATCGTGGGTCCGCCAACGGAACCTGTCGAGTCCACCCACGACAAAAGCTTGGCGCTTTGTTGGACAAACGAAAAGAAGCCCGCTCCCTGGCCTTCGGCTGGGGAGCAGGCTTTTCGAACGCCCGCTGAGGTTCAGACCCGCAAACGTTCAATCCCGCGAAGACTCGCGAGAATCAGGTCGCCGTCTTGGGCGGTGTCTTGGGCGAGCTGGCGGCCTCATTTTCGAGGGCGCGCTTGAGCAGCCAATCATCGTTCTTCTTGGCGCGACGCTTCTTCTCGCGTCGACGGGCACGGGAGTCCTGGGGGCTCGACATGATTCTACTCCTGATTCACTTTCTGAGGGGGAGGGGCTCTTAGCCGATTCCGTAAGCCCGCGCCACACCCGACCCGGGCAAAAACGCAGACTTCTGACTCGGCCTGGGGAAGGACTGGAAAGAGCGCGGTTCAGCTGGGTTGGGCATGCCTATCGAGCAAGCCGCCGAGCCGCGGGGCTGCGGCTTCTACGTGCTTTGAAGCCGTGGGACGGAGCTTTTCATAAGTCTTTTTGACGACGTCGCCGCTGGCGCGGGCTGCGCGGCGGTCGGTCACCCCCAGCAGAGCGTTGGCGACGGGCCCTGCCTCTGCCACCACCGCAGCGCCGGGGGTGCGGCCGCCTGCGACGGCCTTCTGGTAGAACGGTTCCACAGCTTCGGAGAATTCGTTCAAGAGTCCGTCGACGAGGCGATTCAGGATGCCAGGGCTAACGTTCTTGATGACGCCGAAGGCCGCCTTGATAGCCAAGCCGCCCAGCCCGGACTTGTCCTTCACTTCGGCCTCGAGCACGCCAACGGCGTCGGCGATCACTCGGGCGCGCAGAGGGGGCGCAGAAAACTGGTCTTTGAGCGGGGTGGGAGCCATGGGGGCCGAGTAGCACCAGGGCCCCCAGCTGTCGATCCAGTTACCTATCGTCCCGCCCTGCGCTAGGAGCGAGGGGTGAGCGAAGAGCCCCCTGTCACTCGTTTGCGCGACGGCCGCGTCCGGATCCTGGTCGTCGACGATCAGCGCAACATGCGCACGACGCTCAGCATGTTGCTCCGGGGAGCCGGCTACGAGGTCGAGGAGGCCGAGGATGGCAAGCAAGGTTCCGAAATGGGAGCCACCGAGGGCTATGACCTGGTCATCACCGATCTGCGGCTGGGCCAACCCGATGGTATGGCCGTGCTGCGCGCCATTCGCGAAGCGCAGCCCCAGTGTGAAGTCATTGTGATGACCGCCTACGGCACGATCGAATCTGCGGTCGAGGCCATGCGGCTGGGCGCCTTCGACTACCTGCAAAAGCCCTTCACCGAGCAGGAACTGCGGATGAAGGTCGAAAAAGCCCTTGAAAGCCGCAAGCTGCGCGGCCAGGTCGAGGCGTTTGCCCAAGAATTTCGCGAGCGCTACGGCTTCGAGAACATCATCGGGCGCTCGGGCGCGATTCGGAATTTGCTGTCGCGTGTGGTGCGCATTGCTCCGACTGACGTGACCGTACTGATCACAGGCGAAAGCGGCACGGGCAAAGAGCTGATTGCGCGCGCCGTGCACGCCAACAGCAAACGCGCCGACAAGCCGTTCATTCCCATCAATTGCGCGGCCATCACCGAGACGTTGCTCGAATCCGAACTGTTCGGCCACGCGCGAGGCGCGTTCACGGGCGCGACCACCTCGCGCAAAGGCCTGCTCGAAGAAGCCGAGGGTGGCACCTTCTTCTTCGATGAGATCGCCGAGACGACCATGGCCTTTCAGGCCAAACTGCTCCGCACGATTCAGGAGGGCGAAGTGCGCCGAGTCGGGGACAATCGCGCCATTCGTGTGGATATTCGTGTCATCGCCGCCACCAACGTCGAGCTGAGCGAAGCGGTCGAAGAGAAGCGTTTTCGCGAGGATTTGTTCTATCGGCTCAACGTCGCCCGTTTCAAGCTGCCGCCCCTCCGCGAGCGCCAAGAAGATATTCCGCTGCTCTTCGAGTATTTCCTGAGCAAATACAATCTGAAGATGGGTTTGCGCGTGCAAGTCGCCGAGGGCGTGGTCGAACGCCTCCAGGGCTATCAGTTTCCCGGCAATGTGCGGGAACTCGAGAACATGATTGAGCAGGCGGTGGCGTTGTGCGGAGGTGTGATCACGCTCGATGACATCTTGCCCGAGGCCGTCTTGTCCGACGAAGCGCCGCCGAGTCGAACCTTGGCTGGGATCGTCGATCAAGCCGAGCGAAAGGCGCTGCTGGATGCGTTGCGCGCCGCGTCGGGCAGTCGCGAGCGCGCGGCAGACGCTCTGGGCATCAGCGCGACGACACTTTGGCGCAAGATGACGCGACTCGGCGTGACCTTCGAGACCAAGGGCTGAGGGTGCGCACCGAGCTCTTCGACTACGAATTGCCGGAGCGGCTGATTGCCACGCGCCCGCCGAGCGAACGCGATGGTGGGCGCATGTGCATCGTCGGACAGGACGACGTCCAGCACGATTGGGTGCGCAACCTGCCCGAGCAAATCGAGCACGGCGATCTGGTGGTGCTCAACGATACGCGCGTGCGTCGCGCCCGCTTGATGTGCAGGCGTCCGCCTCGACTGGGAAGGGGTGGCGAGATGGCTGGTGGCGCGCAAGTCGAACTGCTGTTCTTGCACCCGCTGGGGGATCGACGTTGGGCCGCGCTCGGGCGTGCCAACCGCCCGCTTCGTCCAGGTGACACGCTCTTGGCCGAGGGGCTCGTCGTGCGCATCGTCGAGCGCGACGCCGAAGGGACGCTCTGCATCGATACCGAGGGCGACGTCGAAGCGGCACTCGAGAGCAACGGGCAAATGCCAGTGCCGCCCTACATGCAGAGGCTCGGCGACGCCGAGGACGTGGCGCGCTATCAGACCGTTTTCGCGCGTCATTTGGGCTCGGCTGCAGCGCCCACCGCCGGCCTACATTTGACCGATCAATCCCTCGCTCGCATACAAGAGCGCGGAGCCGAGATCGCGCGCCTCACGCTCCACGTAGGCATCGGCACTTTTCGTCCGGTCTCCGTCGACGATCTCGACGCGCACGCCATGCACGAAGAGTGGATCGAGGTCCACGCCGGTTTGGCCGCAGCCATCGCGCGTGCGCGCGAGCGCGGGGGGCGGATTGTCGCCATCGGTACGACTGTGGTGCGCGCTCTCGAATCCGCTGCCAGTCCGGCGCTGCCCGGTCACGTCACGCCAACCACGCGCTCGACCGGTATCTTGATTCAGCCTGGCTACCAATTTCGCGTCGTCGACGCGCTGCTCACCAACTTCCACATGCCCAAGAGTACCTTGATGGCGCTCGTCTCGGCCTTTGCAGGACGCCCCCGCATCCTGGCAGCCTACGCAACCGCCGTGGCCGAGAACTACCGCTTTTTATCGTACGGCGACGCGATGTGGCTGCCCACGAGGCTTGCGTGAAAGGGCCCGTTCACTTCCAGCTCGAGAGCCAAGTCGGCCATGCCCGCGCGGGTGTTCTGCACACCGCGCATGGCGACGTGCCGACGCCCGCCTTCATGCCAGTTGACACTCAAGCGACGGTCAAGTCGCTCTCGGCCGAGGACGTCACCGCGAGCGGGGCGCGTCTGGTCATCATGAACACCTACCATTTGTGGCTCCGACCCGGTGCCGAAGTGGTTCGAGAGCAAGGGGGGCTCCACGAGTTCTCGCGTTTCAGGGGGGGCATTGTCACCGACTCCGGAGGCTTTCAAGCCTTTTCGCTGGCGGCGCGCACCAAGCTGAGCGAAGAGGGCTTCGAGTTCTCGTCGCACATCGACGGTAAGCGCTTGTTGCTCTCCCCGGAGGAGGCGATGCGCGTTCAGGCTGCGCTCGGCTCGGATGTCGCCATGCAGCTCGACGTGTGTGCGCCGGGACAGGCGCCGCGCGCCGAAGTTTTGGCGGCGCTCGAGCGGACGACGCGCTGGGCCAGTCGCTGTCTCGCGGCGCGGGATCCCCAGCAAGCGGTCTTCGGTATCATCCAGGGAGGTAGCGAGGTCGACCTACGTCTTCGTCACATGGAGGAGTTGTCGGCGCTACCGTTCGACGGCTTGGCGCTGGGTGGTTTCAGTGTCGGGGAACCAGCTGAGACCATGCACCGCACCCTGGCTCAGGTGGCGCCCTTGCTCGATCCGCAGCGCATTCACTATCTGATGGGCGTTGGCACACCTCGAGATCTCGTGCGTGCCATCGGCCAGGGCATCGATCTCTTCGATTGTGTCATGCCGACGCGCAACGCGCGCAACGGCCAAGCGTTCGTGCGCACGGGGCGCTTGGTCATTCGCAACGCCAAATACCGCCTCGATCGTCGGGTTTTGGACGAGTCGTGCGACTGCCAAGCGTGCGCGGGCGGCTACTCACGAGCTTATTTGCGGCACCTCTACATCGCAGGAGAGATCCTCGCACATCGACTCCTGAGCCTCCACAACCTGCGTTTCTACGGGCGCCTCGTGCAGGATGCGCGGGCGGCCATCTTGGCTGGCTCTTACGAGGCCTTTGCCCATGAGCGCCTGGCCGAGCTTGGGAGCTGAGCTGGCCTGGGCTATCTTGGTCAGGAGTCGAAGTTCCCCTCATGACCGAAAAGAAGCAACTCGGCCGCATCCTTCTGAAGCAGCACGCCATCTCGCAGGAACAGCTCGAGCAAGCCTTGAGTGAACCGGGCGGTCGGCTGGCTTCACGGTTAGCGGAGCAAGGGACCATCTCGGGTCTGGCTGCGCTCAAGGCACTGAGCGAGCAGCACGGCATACCGGGTATCGATCTGGACCAGGTGTGCGTGAAGCTCAGCGATCTCGAATTGTTGCCGCGTGAGATTGCGGAGCGGCATTTGATCTTGCCCGTGCTGTCGCGCGGCGACCGGCTCTTCGTGGCGATGGCCAATCCGAAGGAGAAGAAGGTCATCGACGAACTCGAGTTCGTGACCGGAAAACGAGTCTATCCGTACGTGGCGCTCGAGAGCCCGCTCGAGCGGACAATCGAAGAAGCCTACGCGCGCAAGGCACGCGGCGAGGACTACTACATCGGGCCTGCGTGTCCGCCGGAGACCCTGCAGAAGCTCGGCATCGCCCGACCGTCGAGTCCATCCAGCCCAGATCTGGGCGACGCACTTCCGGAATTCGGGGTCGGAACGCTGCCGCGTCGGCCTCCTGAGCAAGCGCGCACGCCGAGCCGCGCACCCGAGCGCGCGCCCGGGTTCGACCTCGCCGAGGGCCCGGGTAGCACGCGATCGCGCGGCGACCGTCCCACTCCTTCGCAGGCGCCGTCTTCGTTCGACTTTGCTCCCGCCCAGGAAACGCCAGGCGTGACCGGCGATGCTGATTCGGGCGGGCACGACGTAGGCTACGAAGATTTCGGAGATTTGAACTCGGAGCTCTCGGTCGTCACGGATCTTCCCGAGCAGAAGCCCTCGACCGCGCAGGCGGGTGCGGCAACCATCCTGGTCGTCGACGACGAAGCCGAGATCCGCCGACTGCTCGATAAGTTGCTCTCCGGCAAGGGCTTCCGCGTGCTCCAGGCCGACGCCGGATACATGGCGCTCAAGATGGTGAAGGAGCACATGCCCGACTTGATCGTGCTCGACGCCATGCTGCCCGAAGTACACGGCTTCGACATTGCTCGGCGCATCAAGGGCAGCAAACGCTACGGCCACATCCCGATCGTCATGGTCAGCGCCGTGTACCGAGGCTGGCACTACGCCGAAGATCTCAAGCAGAGCTGCGGCGTTGAAGCGTTCATCGAGAAGCCGTTCAAGATCCAAGAGGTCGTGGCAGCGGTCGAAGCCGCGCTTCGTGGAAAGGAGAACAGGCCTGCTGTCGATCCGGAGGCGATGCACCAAGAGGCCGAGCAAGCCTTGACGCGCGGTGTCGCGGCCTACAAGGAAGGGCGGCTGGACGAGGCTGTCGCGCTGCTGCAAAGCGGTGTGCAGATCGATCCGCTCGCCTACCGGCTCCACTTTCACCTGGGGCTGCTCTATGGGCGCAAGGGACAGGTTTTTGATGCCATTGCGGCTCTCGAGCAGGCGGTCGAGATCAATTCTCGCCATTTTCCTGCCGTAAAGAACCTGGCCATCCTTTACCAGAAGGCGGGCTTTCGAAATAAGGCCGCCGAAATGTGGCATAAGGCGGTCGTGATCGCGCCCGACGAGGAGACGCGCCAGACAGTCAAACAGCAGCTACTCAGCTTACTGTGACTTGGCCCCAGAGGGCCTGACCCGCTGTATCCAGCGGATTCGGCGATGGTTTTTCCGAAATGCCGCATTTTGGATATGCTGGCCCGTTCTCGGGCCGCTCCGACTGATAGCCTCTCAGCTCCGATCCTCATGAAGTTCTCGTGCCCTAGCTGCCAGGCAAAGTACCAGATTGCCGAAGACAAGGTCTC
>JBBQHO010000098.1:0-13881 GCA_038324055.1 Polyangiales bacterium
GAGCTGCCGTCGCCGTCGAAGAATCGACCCGTGGAGACGGTCCCCTGACCTTTTCCAAACAACATCACGGGCACGTTACCGTTAGGATGGGGCTGGATGGGGTCGGAGGGCTGGTGACCCAGTTCGCAGGTCCACAACACCAAGGTACTGTCGAACAAGGTGCCTCCGCCGATGTCGGGCGTCGCCTTGAGCTGATCGATGACGAGCGCGATTTGCTCGGCGTACCACTGCGTAAAACCCTGCAGGGCCGTACGCTTGTCGGCGCTCTGGTCGTAGACGTGCGTCCAGGCGTGGTGTTGGGGACCCGAGTCACCGGAGTCGACAGTTTCCGAGCTGGGAATTCCGTACGACGCGGGGATGCCAAACCGATCGGCCGCTCCCCCGAATGAAAAACCGATGACTCGACTGATGTCGCAGCTGAAAGCCAGCGGGATCAGGCTGCGAAATGCCTTCATGGCTTCATCGTGATTCTCGGCGTTACCGAACGATGCGTCCGCCTGCAGAAGCGTGTCGGGGCGTGTCAGCGGCTGACAGCTCAGCGCCAGGGGCCGAGTCATGGCTTCGACGACGCTCTTCTCGAGTGACTCCAAGTTGCCACAATGAAAATCGAGCATCTCTTTGCCTTGGCTGCCCAGCTGTTTGGAAAGCTCGCGACAGTCCTTGTAGGCGGTGGCGAGTGCCAGGCGCTTGCGGAGCAAGCGCGGATCGACCTGACCATTCGACGCGGGGACGCTGGGAAGCAGTGCTTCCAGCGCACGGAATGGATTGTTCTCTGGATTGGCTGACTTTCCTGCGGCCTCGTACCACGGACCCCAGTTGCCAGTCGTGTCGTGCAGCCCCCACAAGAGCGATCGCTGCGGCGTCACGATGCCAGCCTTCTGCAGTTCTTGACCGATGAACTGATCGAGAGACGGCCCGGTGGCGTGGTTGGTGCCTTCTGTCGTGCGCGCCGTGAGTGCTCCGGTACCAGCGGACTGGTGGCCGTATTCGTTGTGGGTGCCAAAGGGCACGCCAGCTTGATGCAATCCGGAAAAGAAGCAGCCATCCGCTTTGTGGCGGTTGAGCGGCGCCCAAAACTCGTTGAGTTGGAAGTCCCTCTCGGAGCCCGAGGCCGGGCCTCGTTCCATGATTGGGCCGTTCGGACTGAAGAAAATCAGCACACGTCGCGGCGCTAGCTCCAACTGGGCTCGCGCGCTCTGGCTCCGGAAAATGGGCCAAAGCAACGACCAGAGGCCTGCTTGTTCGAGTAGTCTTCGCCGAGAGAGCTTCATCGTCCACTGCTCCTTACTTGATCTTGACCTGCGCAAACTGTGGAGAAACGACGAGGGCTCGCAACAGTGCGCGAGCGTCCGCGCCCGTTTCGCGGGAGAGCGCGGACAGCGCCTCGACCTCGGCTGCGTCGTTGGCGCCCTCGAAGCGGCCGTAGGCGAAACGGAACAACCGTTTGGCAATGCAATCGGCAACAGCGGGCGTTTCTGCCAGCTTGGTCAGCATGTCGACCGTGTCGGAGAACTGGATTTCCGTCCGGTCTCTGCCGATGACCAGCGTGCCCGAGGTATCGTACGGCACGCCGGCGCCGTCGCTTTCGCGGTAACGGCCGATGGCGTCGTAGGTCAAGAACGCGAAACCGGGTGGGCCGATGCGCTGGTGACAATTGGAGCACGGTAAGTCCGAAGTGACCGCTTCCAAGCGTTGACGCAGCGTCTTGCCGGAGGTGTCGTCATCGGCAACGACGGGGATGCCTGGTGGAGGCGGCGGCACCGTTTCGCAGAACAAGTTCTCGAAGATGAACTTACCGATCGGAAACGGCGAGGCGCCGCTCTCTTTGGTGTGAGCCCCGAGCACCATGGGGTGGGTGAGAATTCCTGTCCGCTCACCAGGAGGAACGTTCAAAGCGACCTGCTGCGATGAGTCGTTCACCAAGCCGAAGACCGCAGCTAGCGAGGAATCGGCGTAGACGCGCTCAGAAACCAAGAGACCGGTGAAAGTCGCGTTCGGTCCAGAGAAGAGCAGGTCATCGATCAACAGGTCGAGCCCGAGCTCCGCCGACTTGGGAAACTCTGCCGGCACTTGATTGAGCAGCGCGACATTCTTTTTGGGCAAGCTGTTCTCGAAGACGCCCATCCAGTCGAGGACAAACGAGCGCAAACCGGCGCGGGCCCTGTCGTCCGACAGCATGCGATCCAGCTCCGCTTCGCGCGTCACCGGGTCACCCAGCTCCTCTTGGGCCGCCCGTTCGAGCAGCACTTCGTCTGGACCCGATTGCCAGACCACGTAGCTGAGTCGCGAGGCAATCTCGTAGTCGCTCAGCTCGCGCAATGAGTCTGAGGCGGCCGCTCCGTTCTCGGTCCTGTACAAGAAGTAGGGCGAGGAGAGGACCGTGGCCAACCAGGTCGTCAGCCGCTCCTCCAGCGTCGCTCCCGCATCGACCTGCGCCAGCAAGTCGTTGTAGCGATCCAGTACCGACGAGGGCGTCGAGGCTCGAAACGCCCGAGGGAGGAACTCCTCGCTGAACGTCGACAAGCACGCGTCGTCTTTGCAGCCGGTTTGCTCGAGGATCTTTGGCGCGGCGGTTTGCGCGATCGTGAGCCCGAGCTCGTAGAAACCGCCGATGTCGGCGTAGCCGACTTTTTGCGCGCTCGCGATCTGACTGTGCCCCCGCGACAGTTGCTCTGCGGGGACGTCGGATTTGGCGACGGCCACGTCGAAAAGGTCGCGGATCGAGTGCGAGTACTCGACGCGCGTCAGTCGTCGGAGGCCCGGACTCAGACCCCCGTCGGACGAGCTGGACTCCTCGTCCGCGCCCGGTTCCCCCAACGTGGCCGTGCACGCCGCGCATGCGAGGGCTACAGCGAAAAGCAGGCGCGCCGGTACTGGAAGCGTTTGCACCCGGCCATCTTGCCGGAACTGGCGCGACTGCAGGTGGGGAAACGGTGTGCGGCGCTACAAATAGAGGGTGAGGACTCTGCTGCAAGCGAACTATTCAGCGCAGACGCAAATGCTGGCTGAGAAGCAGTGGTGCGTCGCTAGGTGGCTGTGTAGGCCCGGTCGCTCGGCCGAAGCGCGCAACGCAGCTCCAGGCGGCATCGTGCCGCGCCGGTTGGCGAGCATTTGTCATTTGCTGTTACGCTGCGCGCTGAATTGACCGGTGCGTCAACGAGCGCGGCTGGTTGCCCTTGATGGAACTCCATGCCGCCCATTTCAAGCCTGTTCGACCCTTCGGGTTTCATGCCCCACGGGCACTGTTACCTGTGGCAGCCCCAGCTCATCGCGCTTCACGTCGTCTCGGACGCGCTCATCGCGCTTTCGTACCTGTCGATTCCGGTGACGCTGGGGTACTTCGTTCGCCGCCGCCGCGACTTGCCCTTTGCCAAGGTATTTTGGGCGTTCGCGGCGTTCATCGTGACGTGCGGGCTGAGCCACATGATGGAGATTTGGACGTTGTGGACGCCGCATTACTGGCTTTCGGGAGGAGTGAAGGCAGTGACGGCTCTCGCCTCGATAGCCACGGCCCTGATGCTCTTCGCGTTTGTCCCGCGCGGCCTTGCACTACCTAGCCCTGCGCAACTCGAGAACGCGCTCGACGCGCTCAAGCGGGTCGAAGACCGACTACGGGCAGCGACTGATGGGATGATCGAGGGATTTCTCATCCTCGAGTCTGTTCGGGGGACGGATGGAGCAATCGTCGACTTCCGCGTGGTCGAGGCCAATCCGGCCATGCTCGAGCGCTTGCAGCTGACGCGTCCCCAGGCGGTCGGTGCGAGCTTCTTGAAGCTGAGCCCCACCCTCCCGCTGGGCTTCGAGCGCTTCGTGCAGGTCGCGCAGAGCCGCCAGCGGGTCGACGAAGAACTCTCGGCCGAGCTGGAGGGTGAGACTCTTCCGCGCTGGGTTCACCGCCAAGTCGTTCCCCTCGCCGACGGCGTCGCCATCACGTCGCGCGACATCACGGACCGCAAGCGCGCTGAAGGCGATCTCTCTCGTCTCGCATCCATCGTCGAATGCACCCACGACGGCATCATTGGCAAGACCCCCACCGGTATCATCGAGACCTGGAACGCGGGCGCCGAGAGGCTCTACGGCTACGGCGCGGCCGAAGTCCTCGGCAAGTCGGTTAGTCTCGTCGTTCCCGCAGACCGCGCAGACGAAGACCGGCAGCTGCTCGAAGCGATCCAGCGGGGCGAGCGCGTGCACGTTCTGGATACCGTCCGCGTGCGGAAGGATGGGACGCGGTGCGATGTCTCGCTCACGGCGTCACCCATTCGCAATCGCGCTGGGGAACTGGTCGGGATCTCCACCATCGCGCGCGACATCTCCGAGAAGAAGAGGAGCGAGCGGCTCGCCAACGCGGAGATTTTGCTGAAGGAGGTGCACCACCGCGTCAAGAACAACCTGCAGATGATCTCCAGCCTGCTCAAGCTGCATGCTGACAAGGTCAGCGATCCGCTGGCGCAGGCGGCCTTTGCGGACAGCCAGGAGCGCGTGCGGGCCATCGCCCTTCTGCACGAGCGGTTGCATCAGTCGAAGACCCCGGGCGACGTCGACGTCGGGGACTACGCTCAGTCGCTGATCCCCATGCTCTTGCGCGCCTACGCCGGGACTGCCGTGAGTACGCGCGTGGAGGCCGGCGGAATCGTGCTGCCTGTGGACGCTGCGGTCCCCTTTGGCCTCATTTTGAACGAGCTGGTGGCCAACGCGGTCAAGCACGCGTTCTCGGACGTCGCGGTCGCCGCGCCGAGCATCGAAGTCTTGGTCGAAAAGGACGCCCATGACTTCGTCCTGATCGTTCGCGACAATGGTCGGGGATTTCCTGCCGACTTCGACCTCGCGACCTCTACGCGCTTGGGGATGCACATCATCAAGACGTTGGCGCGTCAACTGGGCGGAGCACTCGAGCTGTCGTCACCTGCGGGCGCCGAGTGTCGGCTGCGCTTTCCGATCCCCTCCGAAAGGGACGCCTCGTGAGCACGATACTGATCGTCGAGGACGAAGCGCTCATCGCGGACGATATTCAACGCACGCTCGTGCGGCTGGGGTACCAAGTCCCCACGCCCGTGGCCACCGCCGCGGAAGCGATCGAGGCAGCGGAGAGGCTCAGGCCCGCGCTGGTGCTCATCGACATCAAGCTTCGTGGCAAACGCGACGGCATTGAGGCGGGAGGAGAGATCCGCGCCCGCTTCGGACTTCCGATCGTCTACCTGACGTCGCAGTCCGATGAAGCGACCGTCGCTCGGGCAAAGCTGACCAGCCCGCACGGCTACCTGCTCAAGCCCTTTCACGAGCGCGAGCTGCGCATCGCTATCGAGGTCGCGCTTTACAAGCACGAGGTCGAGATGCGACTGGCCGTCCGTGAACGCTGGTTCGCGACCACGCTGGGAAGCATCGGCGACGCGGTCATCGCGACAGATCAGAACGAGATCATCACGTTCACGAACGCGGCGGCTGAGCGGCTGACGGGCTGGGGTCGGGACGCGATCGGGCGGCCTCTCGCCGAGGTTTTCAACGTCCGCGACACAATGGGTCATCGCGTCGGGACCCCCATCCGCGCGGCGGTGCAGGAAGCGTTCGCGGTGGAGCGGGGCGCGGACCTGACCCTCGTGATCCGTACGGGCGCGCAGATCGTCATCGATGAGAACGCCGCCCCCTTACTTGACGAAAACGGCGCGCTACTCGGTGGCGTGATCGTCTTTCGCGACATCACCGAACGACGGCGCCTCGAGCAGCGTGTCGCACAAAGCGAGCGCCTCGCCTCGATCGGGACCATGGCGGCTGGAATGGCGCACGAGATCAACAACCCGCTGGCTTACGTCACGGCGAACCTGGAGGTCACGCTCGAGGGACTGGTCCAGGCCCAAGCCGACGCCCGTAGCCTCGCCGCCGCGACGCACGACACGGGGGTGGGCTCCCGCATGGTGCGAAGTCTCACCGACGCGATCGAGGCCATGCGCGACGCGGCAGAAGGCGCCGAGCGCGTGAACCGGATCGTGCGAAATTTGCGCATGGTGGGAAGAGTGGAGGAAGCCTCCCATCGTGTGCTTGACCTCCCGGATGTGCTCGACGTGGTGCTGAAAATGACGGCGCACGCCACTCGCCACCACGCTCGGGTCCGGAGCACATTTGGTATCACGCCGTTCGTTTACGCGGGCGAGAGCGAGCTGGGGCAGGTCTTCACGAACCTGATCGTCAATGCCGCCCAAGCCATTGGTGACGGGAACGCCGACCGGAACGAGATTGAGGTGGCGACGTACACCGACGCCGACGGTCGGGCCGTGGTGGAGGTCCGTGACAGCGGACCCGGGATCCGCCCTGAAGTCCTAGCGCGCCTCTTCGATCCGTTCTTCACCACAAAGACGATTGGCGCGGGCATGGGGCTGGGCCTGTCCATCTCCCACAGCATCGTGACCGCGATCGGTGGGACGATCACTGCGTCCAACGGACCGAATGGTGGGGCCCGCTTCACGGTGACGCTGCCTCCCGCGAAGGCAATGCCCGCCCCGGCGACCGCAGACGAGGCCACGGGAGGTCTGGCGCTCCGCGGCAAGGTGCTCATCGTCGACGACGAGCCGGCTGTGGCCCAGGTCATGGCGCGCGGTCTACGCGGCCAGCACGACGTCACACTGGAGAGCGACGGGCGCAAGGCTGTTGGGCGCATCGCCGCTGGCGAGCGCTTCGACGTCATCTTCTGCGACCTCATGATGCCGAGTTTTTCTGGGATAGAAGTCCATCAGGCCCTATCCGCTGCGAATCCAGAACAAGCCGCGCGCATCGTGTTTGTCACCGGCGGCGTCTTCTCCGAACGCACTGCGTCCTTCCTGGAGAGCGTCGCGAACGTACAGATCGAAAAACCCTTCACGTTCGAGACCATCCGCTCGATCGTGCAGGACTATCTCAAAGGCTGATCGACGCGCTAGGGCGGCCCAGTCAAGGCTGGACCAGGAGGCCCATCCCGACCTCAATCAATCAAGCCAGCCCGACGTACATCTTCTGGACGTCGTCGTCGTTGTCGATGGCAGCCAAGAAGGCTTCGACTTCGCTACGGGCGTCCCCTTCGAGCGAGACCGGGTTCTTGGCGATGTAGACGAGATCGGCGGCGGTCACGTTCCAGCCGCGGGCGGTGAGGGCCTTGTTGACGGCGTCTAGATCGGTGGGCTCGGTGATGAAGCGCGATTGGCCTTCCTCGCCCGCTTCGACTTCTTGCGCTCCAGCCTCGATGGCGGCTTCTTCGGCATCTTCACCCGAAGCGGGAGGCGAGGCCTCGATGGATCCGCAGCGGTTGAAGTCCCAGCTGACCGAGCCCGAGGCGCCGAGCTGGCCCTCTTTGCGGAACAGCAGGCGGATGTTCGAGGCTGTGCGATTCTTGTTGTCGGTGAGGCACTCGATGATCAGCGGCACCTGATGCGGACCGAACCCTTCGTAGGTCACGGTCTCGTAGGTGGAGCCGTCGTCGAGTAGGCCGGCGCCCTTCTTGATGACGCGTTCGAGCGTGTCGCGGGGCATCGAGGCGCGCTTGGCTTGCTCCACAGCGAGACGGAGTCGCGAATTGCCGGCTGGATCGGCGCCGCCCGTCCGTGCGGCAACCATGATTTCTTTGGCGAGCTTGGTGAAGAGCTTGCCCTTGGCGTCAGCACTCTGTTCGCGGCCTTTTTGCTTCCATTGAGCACCCATGGGCGCGAGTATCTCCCGCAAGCCCCAGAAGACAACTGGCCCACAAAGCGCGGCAAAGGTCAGCAGGAAAGGTCGTTTGGGGCTAGGGCCGGGCCTGCGGCACTTGGGGCTTTACGCCGGGTTTCTCCTTGGCCGCGACGAGCGCCCCAGAGGACGAACCTCAGAGGACGAACGCAGGCCATTGGGATTCTGCCAATCAGCTTACGGTGAAGGTCTGCCGCGCCAGCTCTTGGCCAGAATCGCTGGTCACAATGGCCGTCCACGTGCCCGCTTGCTTGATGTTGCGCGTACGGCCCCAGGTGCGATAGCGCGGCTTTTCTGCGGGGATTCGCAACTCGATGAAGCCGACGCGCGTTCCCGACTCGTGCTCGAACGTCACCATGACATCCAGATCGCTCGCGCCAGAGTTTTGAAACTCGAGGAATGCGACGACAGGTTCTTGGGTGGACCCTGCACCCAGCGCCACGGGCTCGCGCTCCTTGACGTCCCGGGCCATGACGAGGCGCTTGAGCTGGGCGGGCTCGCCCAACGTTGCAGCTACTCCTTGCGCCTCGGTCTTCGTCGGGTTCGATGCGGCGGCTTGTAAAGCTGCGGTCGCCGTCGCTGCGGTAGCGTGTACAGGCGGAGTCTGAGGCGCAGTCGCGGGCGATGAGGCTTGGGCTTCCGTGACGGCTACAGTGCGCGCCGCAGTGGACGTGGCCTCGCGAGTCGGGGTGACGTCGCCGCGCTGGCAAGCAGTGCTGGCTGCAGCGGCCAAGAGGAGTGCAGTGAACGAGCGGGTTTGGAACGAGCGAGTGATGAGGCGCATGGCTAGATCTTTCGAGGTGGGACCACGTCGGTCCAAACGTCCTCTCAGCAAGCGGCGGGCCAACCCTCGACCTGCTCCCTGCGCGCCAAACTGCAGCCCTATTGGCCAGAATCAGGCCTTGCGTTGGCGTTGCCTGTCGGCCCCCAGACACTGGAGCGTGTCCTGGGGGCCGCAGGGGGACAGCACTCGGTCGCTGCCTCTCAATCGCGCGGGGCGCGCCGCCTGTGGGTCAGGGCCATCTCTTCCAGCAGCGCTTCGGTAGCCGCGAAATCGACGCAGGCGTCGGTCACGCTCGTGTCGGCTCGGGCGCTCGGCGTTGCTTCTTGGCGGCCTTCCCGCACGTGGCTTTCGAGCATGATGCCCAGAATGTCGGCGTCGGGCCGGTCGAGCTGAGCAAGCACGCGTCGCGCGACTTCGGGCTGGCGCCTGTGGTCCTTGTGGGAATTGCCATGGCTGCAGTCGACCAAGACGCGCGGCGAGAGCCCCTGTGCGACCAGGGCCTCGGCGACCCGGCCGATGCTGGCTGGATCGGAGTTGGGTCCCGACTTTCCACCGCGCAAGACCACGTGAGCGCTGTCGTTGCCGGCGCTGTTTTGCACGCTGATCTGCCCCCTCTCATCGACCCCCAGGAATGTGTGCGGGCTTCGCGCTGCCAGTAGTGCGCTGATGGCGCCGTCCACCGAGCCGTCGGTGCCATTCTTGAAGCCCACGGTGCAAGCCAAGCGGCTCGCCACCTGACGATGGATCTGGCTCTCGGTCGTCCGCGCGCCTATCGCGACCCAGCTCAACTGTTGCTCGAAATAGCGGGCGACCAGCGGATCCAAGATCTCGGTTGCCAGTGCAAGCTTGGCTTGAGCCAGCGTGACGAGCAGCGCGCGCGCTCGAATCAGCCCGGCTCGCAGATCGTCGCCGCCATCCAGATCCGGATCATAAAGAAATCCCTTCCAGCCAACGGTCGTGCGGGGCTTTTCGAAGTACGCGCGCAAGACCACGATCACGTCGTCTTCGAGCCGACGTGCGACTGGCTCCAGCAATTCAGCGTAGGCCAGTGCCGCCGCCTCGGAGTGGATCGAGCATGGGCCGACGATGGCGAGCAAGGGGCCCCGGCCCTCGTTCAAGCGGCGACGGACTCGACCGCGCACCTCCCGGACGTGCAGTTCGGCCGAGGCCGATAGCGGCTGGATTCGAGCGAGTTCAGCCGGAGACGGTAGTCGCTCCGTGGAGCACGAGTCGTGGGCTGCAGAGTCTGTCGACATGGTTGCGGAGAGCTGGGGCATGGGATCCTGAGGAGTTCGAGGAACCACCGGCCGCAGAAACGAAAAACCCCGCGGCTGGTGGCGCGGGGTCGAGGGTTCTGGTGTGCGGTTTTCAGCGCAAGTCCAGCCATCGGTCCCGCCCAGGGGCGAACCAACAACCAAAACCTGCAAAAAAGCGCTGGAGCACGGATGAATTGTACGCCGCGTCCGGGCGCATGCAAGTGCCCGCCTCAGGGACAGCCGACGAACACGCCCCAGGTGCGCCGATCAGCGGTCCACGCCAAAACGGCGCCGCCGCTAGCAGCGGCTACGGAAACGTCGTTGAACGCGCGTGAACGTACCAGGATCTCTTCGTTTTCGAGCGGGCCGGCACTGCCTCGTCGTGCCACACGCAGCTCTTGTGGCGAGCGGGGCATCGCCTCGGTCGGCAGTGCGTAGAAAACGTAGTCACCTCCGCACAGATGTTCGGCGACAACGGGCGCGGGATCGATGCCATTGGGGTACAGGCGCCATTCGGGTTCGCCGCGCAATGCCCCGCCATCTTGGAGCGGAAAGTAAGCGAGGCCAAAGCGCGTGATATCGCGCGATATCGCCAGGAAGACAGCCGCGCCGCCATCGCCAAGACCCAGCGCCGATAGCTCCGTGAGTGGTTGTGCGCCCGGCCCGACCCAAACGACCTCGTCGGGCCCGAGATTCAAGTGTCGCTTGGTGACGCGCACGGTCCGCTGGTGCAAAGGCGAAAGCCCCAGCCCGCCTTCGAGCACCAGAGCGCGCGGATGGGGCGACCCAACCACCAGTTCTACGCTCAGCGCCGTCGAAGCGTCCTCGGAAAGAGCCAACGGTTCGTTGCCGTCGGCCCAGACGAAGGCGCGCGGGTGTTCGTCTGGGCCCGCCACGTAGGCCACGACGTCGCGGCCCAATACGGTTTGTACCGATACCCGTGTGCCCGAGCGTGCAGGTGCCACGCTCGACCCTGCTGAGTTCTGGCCAAGCGCCGCACGCCGCAACTCCCCTCGCGGCGCGATCCAGTAAGCATGCGTGCGGCTCAGCGCGGGACCGCGACCGTACTTGGCAATGACTTCTGGGGGTTCGCCGAGCGCTTCGAAGCGCTGCTCGCGGCGGCGCGCGACCAGCACACGCTCGTCGAGCGTGACGAACACGACGCCAGCATCGCTCGCGGTCATCGGCCCGGCGGGGCCCAGATCTTGGACTTCGCCGAGCTTCCAACTCGACGACAGCGCTCCGTAGGGGAGGGCAGGTTGTTGGTGCTCGGACTTGGGTTCGGGGCGCGTCGCCTCGGCCACTGAGGACGTCGAAAGGGGCCCCGGGTGGGCCGACGTTTTGCCGCTTGCGACACCGGCTGCGCTCGGCGCCGAACCGCCTGTCTGTCGCGGGCGTCGGTCACAGCTGCACGCGAGCACGAGCCCGAGCAGAAGGAGCGCACCCGCGCGGGCCGACATGATCTTTGGTTTTTGGCACATCTCGCGGGCGAGCCCAACCGTCGTTGCTCAGGAGGCCCCGCGCCGCCATGCTCGGCGGTCATGAGGTCCGAGGTGTCCCGGTCGGTATTCGACCTCCTGCTTCGAAGCAGTGTGGCGTGGGTCGTCGCGTGCGGCGCGCCCGCGCAGACTCGGCCCGCTGGGTTGCCGGCCTCGCCGTCGGCGCCGCTCTCTGCCTCGGCGCCGCCTGGCAGCGGTCAAGCCAGCGCCCAACCTGGAGCTTCCGGCGGCGGGTCGGCACCAGCGGGTGCCTCCAGCAGCGCCCCGAACGTCGACCTGCTGCGCGACGACCGCGAGCCCGATCCCAAGAAGGCGTTGCCGGCCGTCTCGGTGCGCCCGGTCGGCATGCACATCGGCGGTGAATCGAACTCGCCTGAGTCGAAGAAGCCGTTCCTGCGAGCTCTGGAGGCGACCCACACGCAGGTCTTGTTCTGCTACCGCCTGGTGAGCAGTCCGCTGAGCGGCGGAACGTTCGGTGTCGATCTGTTTGTCACCCTCGCCGGCGGGGCGCCCGAGGTGCGGGGCATGCGACACAAACTCGGCGGGCCCGAGTTCGAAGCTTGCATGGGGCGCGCTCTGGCAGGAGCGCGCTTCGATCGACCCGAACGCGCTACCGTTCTCAGTTACTCGCTCCGCTTCGACGTCGCACGCTGAGCTCGGCTCGCGCTCACTCGGGTGGTGGGCGAACCGAACCAGGTGCAGGGGTGGCTTCCGAGATGCGCAGGCGCGCCAGCGCCTCCATGCGCGTCTTCACGTCGCGGTAGAGGCCCCGGTAGACGTCGCGGTAGACGCGCTCGAACGGTTCGCGGTCGGGGCCCGGTTCGAAGGTCGTGCCCAGGCGACTCATCTCGGTCGTGGCGTGTTCGAAGCTCGGGTAGATGCCGTGGGCCACCGCAGACAGGATGGCGACGCCCAATGAGGCCGCATCCAACGTTTCGGCGCGGTGAATCGGTCGGCCCAGGACATCCGCGAAGATCTGGCACCACAGGGTGCTGCGCGAACCACCGCCCGTGAGGACGATCTCGTGGGTCGGCCTGCCCGTTGACGCTTCCATGCCCTCGAGATGAAGACGTTCTTCGAAGGCGATGCCTTCGAGTAGCGCGCGGTACAGATGCTCGGGGCGGTGACCGGAGTGCAGGCCGAAGAACGCGCCACCAACCTGGTCGTTCCAGTACGGATTCATGACCCCCGACCAATACGGGATCGAAACCAGCCCCTCGCTAGCGACGGGCAAGGACGCGGCCTTGGTCTCCAGCTCGAGCATCGTGGCGGCGCGACCTGGTGAGCGCAGCAGGGTTTCGATCAGCCAGTAGAGAGTCTGCATGCCGCCTCGCAGCGTCGTTTCTAGGGAATATTTCCCAGGAATAGCCGCATGCATGGTGCGAAAGGCATGGTCGATTTGATAGGTGTCGGTGAGCGTACTGCACGTGACGGCCGTGCCCAGATCGAGAAAGCCGCGACCCTTGCCGATGATGCCGGCTCCGAGGCCTGCAGCCTGGGCGTCACCCGAGCCGGCGTAGACCAGAACGTGCTCAGGCATGCCCAAGGCCTGAGCCGCGCTGCGGGTCAGCGGACCTATCATGTAGCCGACCTCGACCAACTCAGGCAGTTGGTGGGGCTCCACGCCGATCAGAGAAAGCAGCGATTCGCTCCAGCGCTTTTGGCGCATGTCCACCAAGCCGGTCGGATCAGCAGAGGCGAATGACGACACGGAACGACCGGTCAGCTTCAGACTCAAGAACGAATGCACATCGTGCACACAGGCCACGTCGCGAAACTCGGGATGAGTCCGAAACAAATACATCAACTTGTAGAGCGACGGCGTAGTGCAGGCCGGCTTGCCGGAAAGCGCATGCAAGCGCACGGCGCCCAGCTTACGTTCGGCGTAGGCTACGTCGGCGCTGGACCGGCTATCCATCCACAAGAGCGCCGGCCCCAGCGGGCTACCCTTGGCATCGGTGACCACGATCGTCTCGCGTTGGTGGGCGATGGCTAGCGTGGTGAGATCGGCGTGGCGTTCGGCAGGCAGCTCTTCGACGGCGCGGTTGACCGCGAGCACGATGGCTTGCCACCAGCTGTTGGCGTCTTGCTCGTAACCGTGCGGTTCCGGCGTTTCGACGCGCAGGGGTGCACGACCCGACGCGACCACGCGCCCGCGCACGTCGAAGACCATCGCGCGAAGCGAGGTCGTGCTGGCATCGATGGCCACCAAAAGCGGGTTGTCACTCACAGGCGCGCTCGACCAACCGATCATAGGATCGGAATGGGTCCGCTGACGAATCCGTCGGCACCCTGCTGGTCGATTGCGGCGGTCGATTGCGTTGTCAGCCGAGCTGGGGGCTGCTTTGATGCGGGTCCGGTGACAGGCCCGAACTACCTCACCCCCGAAGGCGCCAAGAAACTGCAAGACGAATTGCGGCATTTGGCTGTCATCGAGCGGCCCCGCGTCGTGGGCTTGGTGGCCTTTGCTGCCGCTCAAGGCGACCGCTCCGAGAAGGCCGAATACACCTACGGAAAGAAGCGCCTGCGCGAGATCGATCGCCGCCTTCGCTTCTTGACCAAGCGACTCGAGGATGCGGTCGTCATTCGTCCGGGTGACATCAGCGGCAGCGAGGTGCGCTTTGGTGCCACAGTCGAGGTCCGAGACGAGGAAGGC
>JBBQHO010000099.1:0-13768 GCA_038324055.1 Polyangiales bacterium
CGAGGGCTAATCCCTCTTGACGGTCGGCCGTCCAGGGCTAATGTCCGCCCCCACCACAGCCGCCGGGACGTCGTTCCCCCAAGCTGTGGCGCGGCCCCAGTGCCGCAAGATCGTTCGATATTCCAGCTTAGCTCAGTTGGCAGAGCAGGCGACTGTTAATCGCCGGGTCCCAGGTTCGAGTCCTGGAGCTGGAGCCATTCACGCGGGGTCGCGGAAACGCGACCCCGCACTTTTTAACAGCGGCCTCGGAGAGCGATCTCCGGGGCCGTTGCGTTTCTCCCCCACGTTTCCGCGATGTTCGACGCTCGGCGAGCACGACGCGCGCGTGGACAGCGTTCGCGCAGAGAGCGCTGCGGACGTGAAGGAGCGCGCGTCGAGGGCGTTCTGGACGGCGTTCGCGCTCTCTCTTCTGGCCAGCGGGGAGAGAGGAACCGAGAGCGTTTAACAGCGGAGCCGGTTTTCGCGGGACGGAGCCGCTGACGTTTAACTGGCCATGCGGGGTGGGGACTGTTGAGCATCGGGGCGCTGTTCCGCGCGAGTGCGGAACAGGCGCGCACGTTGGCGCTTGGCGCGGCGATCGTTGCGTTGCAGGCTTCGATGCGGCTCGGCGCGACGGCGCGCGCGTCGGGCGCCTGCGGGGGCGCGCTGTGAAGCAGCGGGTCAGCTCGCCCGGCTCGCGCGTTGAGCCGTTTCGTTTTTGACGACGGCCTTTGCAGCGGTGCGCGCTTTGAAGACGCTCTTCGTCACGCTCGGCAGAAGCAGCTCCTGCTCGTCCACGGCTTCCTTGTGAAGCTGGCGCGCCTGCTCCACGCGCAGCAGCAGCCGTTCGAACCAGCGCTGCGCTTCGAGCGACGGGACGGGTACCGGAATCGCTTGAAGAGCCTTGGCGCCCAGGGTCCGGTTACGGTCCGCGCTGCCGGGCGAAGCCTCGCCGACGTGCTGCAGCCCTTCGGGCGTCAGGAGGTAGTAGTAGACGTACCTGGCCGCAGCGATCGACGGGTCGGCAACGCACGTCAGGTAGCGGTGTGACGCGAAGCGACCGTGGTCCGCATCGTCGACGACGGCGATCGCTCCCTCCCACGCCTTGATGTTGCTGATGAGGATGTCGCCCTTCTCTACCCGGAACGGCTTCTCCCAGGTGATGTCGCCCCCGTCGAGGTCGGGCTTGTTGAACGTGCCGCGCCCAAACGAGCGCACCGCGATCTGCGGATAGTTTTCGTCCTGCAGTACCTCTGCGGGTCGGCGGGTAAGTGGGGCTACCTCGCCGAGTGGACGACGGGGAGCTCCGTCGGCGACCTGGCAAAAAGCGCTCGCCAGCAGACCCGAGAGTTCTTCCAGCACGGCGGCTCGGACCGACTTCATCTCTTCGAGCTTGAGTGCCGCCGTGAACAGCCGCTTGAAGTCGCCGTGCAGCGCAGCGAGCACCGGGGGCGCGTGCTCCACCGCTTGCTGCATCGACTCAAGTGACGAGGACATGTCGGCCACGAACTTCGCGATCGCCTTCTGAGCTTCTTCGCTAGCGACCACGGGAATCGGCAGGGCTTCGAGCGACTCCGACTCGATTCGCTTCTGCCCTGCCGTGGAGTCGGTCACCACTGAGAAGATCCTTCGCTCTGCTCCGAGGAGCATCGCGGACAAGAACTTCCCACTCAGGACGCCCTTCGTCTTGCATGCGCGCACGTCCTGGTTGGTGGCAGCATCGACGCCAACGTGAACGACAGGCACGTAGCGAGCGAGGATCATGCCGCGTGTCACGAGAATGGTGCACGGCGCCTTGTTGAGCTTGACAGCTCCGGCATCGATGGCGGCGCGAGTCGTTCGGGACGAACTCTCTCCACTCAGGAACGTCTTCATGTCTCGAGGAGCGATCCACGGCACGTCTCCATCCCAGTAGTCCGGGCGACTCTTGCTCGGCGTGCCACCAGCGCTGATGGTCGCCACCTCGCAAAGGGGTTGCGTCGGAAACGACGAGCACAGGTACTCGTAGACCAGTCGCGATAGGGCCGAGACCAACGCGGCGTGCGTAGGGCCGGTGGGCGAATCCAAGCGCGCCGGCACAACGGGCACCGACTCGCTGGCGACGTAGCTGGGCGCGTGGTCCCTCATCGAGGGCCCTCGGCCAGCAACTGCTGAATCTCCCCAACAATCTGAACGAGACGGGCTTCCTTCGTCGCGATGCTGCCGATGATCTCGGTGGGCGCCGCGTGTTCAAGATCGGCGCGACCTCGCGGGTTCCGAAGGTCGAAGTTGCAGCCCCTCGCGAGCAGGGCCTTTGCGGCGACGCTCCACGCGAACGGTCCCTCTTCGCGGTGCTTCCACCACTTGATGCAGTCCGACAGCTCCTCGAACTGAATCGGTGCCGTCTTGGTATAGCTCCGACGGCCTTCCGGCAGCGGGTGCTCGTAGTACCAGACGGTCTGCGTAGGTGCGCTGCGGTCGAAGAAGAGGATGTTCGTCGGGATATTCGTGTACGGCGCGAAGACGCCGTTCGGCAAGCGCACGATGGTGTGGAGGTTGAACTCCCGTAACAATCCCTCCTTGATGCGCGCGGCGATGCCGTCGCCGAAGAGGACGCCGTTCGGCACGACGACAGCCGCGCGTCCTGGCTTCGGCGCGCGCCGCAGTTTGCGCATGATGAGCTGAAGGAAGAGCAGTGCGGTCTCGGCGGTCTGCTTGTCCTCGGGGAAGTTCGAGAGGATGCCGCGCTCCTCTTCGCCGCCGAACGGCGGATTCGTGAGGATGACGTCGACGCGATCCTTGTCGCCGATCTCGCGGAGAGCCACGGCGAGGCTGTTGCCCGGCTCGATGCGCGGCGTCTCGAGCCCGTGCAGCAGGAGGTTCATCTGCGCGAGCAAGTACGGCAGCGGCTTGGCTTCGCCCCCGAGGATCGTGCCTTCCTGGAGCTTGCGGCGCTGCTGCACCGTCTTGCACTGCTTCTCCATGTGCGAGTACGCCTCGACGAGGAAGCCACCGGTGCCGCAGGCAGGATCGAGCACCGTCTCGCCAATCTTCGGATCCACGACGTCGACCATGAAGCGGACCACGGCACGCGGCGTGTAGAACTCACCCGAGTCGCCAGCTGCGTCGCGCATCTCCTTGAGCATCGACTCGTAGAAGGTGCCCAGCGTGTGGATCTCGTCGGACGAGGTTAAGTGGATGCCGTTCACCTTGTTGATGACGTCGCGCAGCAGGTAGCCGTTAATCATCCGGTTGACCGTGCCCTTGAACACGGTTGCGATGACGTCACGACGGTCGCCGCCCTCTGCGCCTCGCAGCGCCCGCAGGTAGGCGAAGAGCCCGGCGCCCTAGGAGCCGTCCGGCCTTCGGCACTCCTCCTGGTTGATGAACGCGATCAGTTCGTCGCCGGTGATGCCGTCTTCCTTCGTGGCCCAGTCTCGCCAGCGGTACGGGGATTCGATCGCCGGCTTGAACTTCTTGCCGGCGAGCTTCGCTTCCTCAGCGCGCATGGACTCCATGTCGTCGAGAAACTTCAGGAACATGATCCACGTGAGCACGGGGATGCGATCGACGTCGCCGCTGAGTCCCTTGTCCTTGCGCATGATGTCGCGCGAGGACTTGAGGATTGTCCCGAGTCGCTGGGCCGTCGTGGCTGGCACGCTGCCGTTCGTGCCGTTGGCGCCGTTGCCGTTCGTCGTCTTTGCTTTGGTCTTCGCCATCAGGTCACTTCTCGCGCGACGCCATTAGGCCGCATAAAGGATGGTCTGCAACTCATGGATCGCCTCGCGGAGCTTCTCTGCACCGCCGAATTGCTTGGCGATCTCGATGACGTTGCCGTGATCGGAGATCGGCGGCACCTGCAGCACGTCCGGAAGAACGAACTGCGCGGTGCCATGCTCGGCGTACTTCTCGAGCAACTCTTCGAGGATCTGGCGAGCCAGCCCCGAGTGCTTCTCGAGAAATTCGCTTCGGTCCTTCCGAACGCGGTCGGCTCGCTCACGCCGCGTCCGCAGCGGAGCGCTGTACGCGACGTGACAGAGCAGGTCGAACGGATCGGCGTCAGGTTGCGACGTCACCTTCGTGAGTTCGTCGAAGTCGATGCCGCGCTCAGCGAGTCGCTCGATGATGTCTGCTCGCTTCTCCGGGTCGGCCCACGCCTCGCGAAGTGCTGCAGCAGTCGGGAAGAGCGTGCGCACGTGCTCAGCCGTGTAGTCAGCGAACTGCACGACGCGGAGCTGGCGCCCCTCGGGATCGAGCTCGTAGACGAGGTGCGCGGCGACCTGTACCTGTCCGCCGTCGAAGTAGAACTTCCGAGGCTCGCAGCCCTCTTCGTCGTCGGGAGCGACCACGCCGTAGGGCGGACCAGGCGGCTCCGACACCTTCAGGGGCTCTGGCTCCTTGACCTTGTACGTCTCCGGTTTGCGCTTGCCCTCGTCGTCGATCTCCTCCTCGCTCACGCGGGCGGGATCGCCATCGAAGTCGGGATCGGCGAACAGCGTCGTGGCCGAGCCCGTGTAGTCGAGAATGTTGAAGAAGAGCTTTCCGTAGTCGTCGCGCACGCGCGTTCCGCGCCCGATGATCTGCTTGAACTCGCTCATCGAGCCCACCACGCGAACAAGAACCACGTTCTTCACGGTGGGCGCGTCGACGCCCGTCGTCAGCAGTTGCGACGTCGTCAGGATCACCGGGGTGCTCGTCTCCAGTTCCTGGAAGCGGCTGAGATGGCCGCGTCCGACATCGCCTTCGTCAGCGGTGACGCGGCAAACATAGTCCGCGTGCTGCTGGACGATGTCGGCGTTCAGGTTCGAGAGCATCCGCCGCATCTCATCGGCGTGCTCCTGGTCGACGCAGAAGACGATGGTCTTGCCGAAGCGATCCGTGTTCTTCAGGAACTCGGTGAGATGGCTGGCGATGGCGGCGGTCCGCGCGCGAAGGGCGACGACGCGCTCGAAGTCCTTGGTCGTGTACTCGCGGTCCGGGATCTCTCGTCCCATGCGGTCGGTATCGCCGGCGTTCGGCCGCCACCCCGCCGCATCGAACGTCGTGATGACGCGATGCACGCGATAGGGCGCGAGGAAGCCGTCCTCGATGCCTTGCTTGAGGCTGTACTGGTAGATGGCGTCGCCGAAGTACGCGTACGTGTCGCGGTTGTCCTCGCGGAGCGGCGTCGCGGTCATACCGAGCTGATACGCCGGCTCGAAGTACTCGAGGATCTCGCGCCAGCTGCTCTCGTCGCGCGCGCTGCCCCGGTGGCACTCGTCGATGACGATCAGGTCGAAGAAGTCCTTCGCGTACTCCTTGTAGAGCCCAGGGCGCCGCTCGTCGGCGGCGAGAGCCTGGTAGATGGAGAAGTACATCTCGCGGCTCTTCACCGCGTTGCCACCTTCGATCTTTGCGCGCGCGTCGCCGAACGGGGCGAACACCTTGGCGTAGGGGTCGTCGACCAGGATGTTGCGATCGGCGAGGAACAGGATGCGCGGCTTGCGGTGGTCCCCCGTGCGGTTCCAGCGCGCCGACCACAGCTTCCAGCAGATCTGGAACGCGACGAACGTCTTGCCCGTCCCCGTCGCCATCGTGAGGAGCAGCCGACGCTGTCCCTGCACGACCGCCTGCACGGCCCGGTTGATCGCGATCTCTTGGTAGTACCTCGGCGTCTTGCCGAGCACGTTGAAGCCCGGGGTGAGGAGGCGCTCGGCGGCTTCGTCGCTGAGATGCGCGTCGCCGCGCAGGCGAGCCCATAGGTCCGTGGGCGACGGGAACTCCTGCAGCTCGCGCTCGAGCCCGGTCAGGAAGTCGAACTCGACGATGCCGTGTCCGTTGGTCGCGTACGCGAACTTCAACCCGAGCACGGTCGCGTAGTCCTTCGCCTGCTGAAGTCCATCTCCGGGAGACTTGTACGCAGCCTTCGCCTCGACGACGGCGATCGGGAAGTCGCGCGTGTAGCGGAGCAGGTAGTCGGCGCGCTTCTGCGGCTGACGACGCGCCTTGCTTCCGACGACGATGATGCGGCCGTCGGTGAAAGACTTCTGCTCGGTGAGCGAGTGCGGCTCGTTCTCCCAGCCGGCGGCCTGCAGCTTCGGCACGACGTACTTGCGACAGGTGTCCGCTTCGTTCATCGGCGCCCCCCCTTCTTCGCCGGGCTCTTCCCCTTCGGCGCGGCCTCCTCCGGCCCCGCGGCGCCAGCGACCTGCGCCGCCATCCACGTGTCGAGGTCCTGCCGGCGGAAGCGCCACTGCCCCCGCACCTTGAAGCAGGGCAGTTCGGCCTTCTGGGCCATCGTGTAGACGGTCTTCTCGGCCACCTTGAGAAGTAGAGCGACCTCGGCGACTGTCAGAATTTCGTCGGCCATCGCGGCGGGTTCCTTCGGCAAGGCGAGGTAACGCATTCCAACCGTTGCCAGTGTATGGTAAGAGATGGCCGCGCCACAAGAGAGCCGCACGGTGCGGCACGAGAAAGGGCGAAGGACCACCCGTGCACGCGATCTCGAAGGCGAGCCCCAAGCCCACGCACCGACCGCTCGCGGAGCGAGTCCTCGGGTTCGCGTTCGGTCTCGACAGCAACGCGTTCGGGCTGACCAACGAGCAGCAAAGCGCCGGAGGCCGCCGTGGGTAAGGCGTTCGCGCGCGAGCTGGCTGCCCTGGAGGACACGCTCATCTGGGCGCTGTCCTGCGACGTGACGGCGCTCGAGCGGTTTGTCGCGGACGTCGCGGATTTGCCCCTGGTTGCGATCGGCTCCGGCGGTTCGTCGACGGCCTGCCACTTGACGGCGCTCCTTCACCGTACGCGCCATCGACGACCGGCGCTGTTCACGACGCCGCTCGACGTGTTGTCGGTGCCGGCGGGTCTTCACCGCGCGGCCGTGTTTCTCGCCTCGGCGTCCGGCAAGAACAAGGACGTCCTCGCGGCGCTCCAAGCGTCCATCACCGAGGAGGCGCCCGCCGTCGCGGTGGTAACCCTGCGCGCCGAGAACCCCCTGGGCGAGGCGGCCGGGTCGTATCCGCGAGCCCGCGTGTTCGCCGCCGACGCCCCCGCGGGCAAGGACGGCTACCTCGCGACCAACAGCCTCGTCGCCACCTGTGCACTCGTCGCGCGGGCCTACGGCTTCGGGGTCTCGCCGTTGAAGGCTCCCCGCAAGGCGGCTGATGGAGCCATCTTCGAGGACCGTCACATGGTGCAGGTCCTCCACGGTGGCTGGGGCTCGCCGGTCGCCACCGACCTCGAGTCGAAGCTCAACGAGTCGGCCCTCGCTGCCGCGCAGCTCGCGGACTACCGGAACTTCGGGCACGGAAGGCACCTGTGGCTCGCGAAGCGAGCCGCCGAAACCGTGGTCGTCGCGCTCGTTACGCCAGGGACCACGGCCATCGCGGAGTCGACCCTGAAGCTCTTTCCGAAGAGCATCCGGGTCGTTCGCCTCGAGACCGCTCTTGATGGACCGGATGGGACGCTCGACCTCCTCGTCCAAGCGTTCCATCTCGTCGACCGCATCGGCGTGACGCGCAAGCAGGATCCGGGTCGGCCGCACGTGCCGGAGTTCGGCCGCAAGCTGTACCGACTCACGCCGCCGCGCGTTCGGCCGGCCCTCGATGCAGCGATCCAGCGAAAGCTCTGGGCGTCGCCTGGGGCAGCTGATGATGGCAAGGCGTTCCAGCAGGGCCTCAAGCGGTTCCTCGCCCGCGCCTGCACCGCCAAGGTCGGCGCGGTGGCCCTCGACTACGACGGCACGCTTTGCACCAAGGACGATCGGTTCGGCGGACTTCGAGACGACGTCGTCGCCGAGTGCTCGCGCCTGCTCAAGGCCGGACTCCACCTCGGGATCGCCACCGGCCGAGGGAAGTCGGTGCGCGAGGAGCTACAGAAGGTGCTCGATCGCAAGCTCTGGGCCCGCGTCCACATCGGCTACTACAACGGAACGGCCATCGGCGCTCTCGGCGACGACGCCTTGCCGAAGACGGACGAACCGAGCGACCCCGCGTTGAAGCGCGCGCAGTCGCTCTTGTCGGACGACGCCTGGTTGACGACAACGGCCAAGATCACGCCGCGGCCACAGCAACTTACCGTCGAGCCCAAGGGCGCCACGAGGACCGACGCGCTCGCGGCCCACGTGATGTCGCGCCTCGCACCGCTCGATGGGGCGGGCGTGCGCATCGTTGTCTCATCGCACTCGCTCGACGTGCTGGGCGCTCGACCTGGCAAGGGCTCGCTGGTGTCCTGGTTGCGTGAACAGGTCGGCGAAGCTCGCGAGGTGCTGTGCATCGGCGACCGAGGCGCCTGGCCCGGCAACGACTACGCGCTGCTCGCCGAGCCCATGTCGCTCAGCGTCGACGAGGTCTCGAGCTTGGACGACACGTGCTGGAACCTCGCGCCGCGCGGCGTCTCCGGTCCCGACGCAACGCTGCTCTACCTTCGCGCGCTCAAGACTCGCGCAGGTGTTGCCACCTTCACGTGGAAGGAGGGCTCGGCGCGATGAGAGACGCACTCGCCGAACGCCTGCTCGCCAACGTCATGGCGTGGACGCCCGAGGACGTCGCGAGAGAGAGGCCCGTGCTCCAGGCACTCGCCGCCCTCAAGTACGACGAGTACCAGCAGTTCAGCCCCGGCATGCGCTTCGTGGAGAGCCTCGCGCTGTGGCTCGAGCAGTTCAAGTCGATGGATGAGCGCAACGCCGCGTATGCGTTCGTCCTGAGTCGGCTCGTCTTCTTGTCGCACGCCGAGATGGCTCACTTCTCGGCTATCGCGTACCCAGACGTGATTCGACCTCTGTTCATCGAGCAAGCTGCGAAGGATGCGACGCTGCCTCCGTTTCGCGTCAGCCAGGTCCTTGGCACCGAGGCCTTCAAACGGCTCGAGGGATCGAGCCTGTTCTTCGGGCTGAGCGATGGTGCCCGGGTCGACCTTTTCCGGCGCAGCAACAAGGAACTGAGCCACGACCAGATCTTCACCAGCTACGAGATTTCCAAAGAGAAGGTCCGCGAGATCCGAACGTGGCTCGACGAGAAGCGCGGCCACAACGACGCCGCACCGGCACTCGTGCTGTTGGACGACTTCACGGCCAGCGGGACGAGCTGTCTAACGGCGGACGGCGATCGGGCCCGAGGCAAGCTCGCTAAGTTCGTTGATCGGGTGAAGCAGTCCGAGGAGTGGACGTCGGTCGTCTCGTTTCCGAAGACGCGACTGGTTGTCGTGTTTTACGTCGCGACCGCGCAGGCGCTGGCCAACATCGAGAGCGGCGCCGACATCCTCAGGAAGACGTACGGCATCGAGATCACGGTGCTGTGCGTCCAACGCATCGCGAGCGACATCTCTCTCAATGCGTCCCAGACCGAGCCGGTGATCGATCTGATCAAGAAGTACTACGACCCGCTCGCGAAGGAGAAGCATCCCGAGTGGGGAGGCGATGTCCCCTTCGGCTACAAGGATGGGGGCCTGCCCCTCGTCATCCATCACAACACCCCGAACAACTCCATCTTCGTCCTGTGGGCCGAAGATAGCGACGCCGTTCAGCCGTTGTTCCCCCGCGTGAGTCGCCACCGGAGGGAGGCATGAAGGACGTCCGTAACCCCTTCCGTCTGCAGACCGCCGAGAGCATCGACTCGGACGCGGACTTCCTGCGCTTGTTCGGATATGGCGTGCTTGACCTACTACCCGAGGACGCACTTACGGGGCGCCCGCTATTTATCCGAAGCGCGCCCGGTGGCGGCAAGACGTCGCTCCTCAAGCTCTTCACGCCCTCGGTCTTGCAGCACCTCATGGCGATGAAGGGCAACGACGCGGTCAAGGAACTCTTCGGCAAGCTGAAGGGGTTGGGAGCCGTCTCCGACCACGACGTCAACGTGCTCTCGGTGATGCTGCCCTGCGCTCGGACGTTTCCTGCCCTGGCTGATGTGGGACTGAAGCCTGCGCGCGCCAAGCGGCTCCTCCTCGCGCTGATCGATGCCCGCGTCATCCTCGGTGCGCTTCGCGCGATCCTCATCGCCCGAGGTCTTCGCTTCCCCGACGACCTCTCGCGTCTGGCGCTCGTCGCGCCGCCGGACGATCACGTTCCGAGCCTATCCTTTCCCTGCGACGGTGTCGCCGTCCAGCGGTGGGCCGAGACCGTCGAGCAAGGCGTGGCCGACCTCATCGACACCCTCATGTCACCAGAGGGAGCCGGTCCCCCAGGGCACGACGCGCTGCTCTCGCTACGGCTGCTCGATGCCAACTGCATCCAGCTCGACGGGAAGCCGTTCGAGGCGCGGTGGCTTATCACCTTCGACGACATGCAGAAACTCGCGCCGACGCAGCGAGCGGCGTTGCTCGAAGTCGTCGTCGACCAGCGCGCGCGGTCGACGGTCTGGTTGGCCGAGCGGTTCGAGGCGCTCTCCACCGACGAGTTGCTGGCCCCCGGCGCATTGAGCGGTCGTGACCACCTCGTGATCAACCTCGAGCGCGAGTGGAAAAAGGGACGCTTCGAACCTGCCGTGAAGCTCATTGCGGAACGGCGCGCCCGCATGGCGGCCGAGTCGGCGGGCGCCAACGCGCCGGATGCATTCGCCCCCACCATCGAGGCCGATCTTGATGCGCCAGCGTGGCAGGAGAAGACACAGACTGCGCTCGATGTCGTTCGGAAGCGCGTCGAAGTCCTGGCAGCCAGCAAGGCTCAGTACGCCGACTGGGTGAAGTCGCGCGCGGACGTTGAGGGCACGCTTCGCAACCAGCTCATTAAGTGGCGCACGCTTGAGATCCTGATCGCGCGGCAACAGGGGAAGAAGCAGATGAACCTCCTGCTCGAGCCGCTGAGCACGGATGAACTCGACGACAAGGACGAGTCCGACGTTCGCGCTGCGGCCGAACTTTTCTTGAGCAAGGAGTTTGGCTTTCCCTACTACTTCGGCCTGAGCAAGCTCGCGAGCCTCGGCTCCTTCAACGTGGAGCAGTTCATTCGGCTCGCCGGCGACCTCTTCGAGGAATCCCTGGCGGCGGCCGTGATGAGGCGCAGTCCGCGACTCGCTCCCAAGCGACAGCAGCGCATTCTCCAAGGCGCATATGACACGCGCGTCAAGGACCTGCCGCGCCGCGCGAAGAATGGCCGAGACGTGCTGCGCTTCCTGGATGCCGTGGGTCAGTTCTGTCGCGATGTGACGCACCAGCCCAACGCTCCGTACTCGCCGGGCGTCACGGGCGTCGCGATCCTCATGCAGGAGCGAGAGACGCTTCTCGACCCGGCACACCTTGCGAAGAGCCCACCGACGGCCGCATTCGCGTCCATGCTCGGAACGGCGATCGCTCACAATCTCCTGCACGCGGAGGTTGACTACAAGGTCAAGGGCAACCGCTACATGGTGCTCTACCTCAATCGTCTCCTCTGTCCGAAGTACGAGCTGCCGCTGCAGTTCGGTGGCTTCCGCGAGAAGCCGCTCCGCGAGTTCATCACTTGGGCGGAAAAGGGCTACCGGCCCTCGAAGTCGGAGACGCTGCTATGAGCCCCGATTCGCTGCGCTGGCGAGACTACTTCCTTCGCGACGGCGAGGGGTTCGACGAGTTCTGGAAGCTGTTCTTGGCCGAGCGGAAGAGGGACCTGCTCTTCGTGATCGGGCATGGATTCGATGCGCGTATGTGCGACGGTATCGAACGGGTGCTCAGCCTCGGTGGAGAGGGCACTCGCGACGTCGCCCTGATTGCGTTCGATGAGGGCGCGGAGTCGCCGTCGCAGACCTATCTGGCCCAGCGCAAGGCGAATGGCGAGCGACTCGAGAAACTGCTTCAGGGGCGCGGCAAGATCGGGCACAGGGACATCAAGATGTTCTCCGATGGCAACCGCAGAGTCGGCGCTCGAAGCATCGCCCAGGAGTTCGCTTCGTCGGCCGAGTTCCGCTCCTATACCGATGTCGTCGTGGACATCAGCGCGTTGCCTCGGAGCCTCTACATGCCGCTCTTGGCAAAGCTCCTCGCGCTGTTCGACGGCGAAGCGAAGGACGGCGAGAAGCGCAATCTCCACGTCATCGTCTCGCACTCTCCCGCGATCGACGGTGCCATCGTCGAGGAGGGGCTCGAGGAGAGCGCGAGCTACCTCTTCGGGTTTGCAGCGGCCGCCCTAGAGAGCGAGTCGACGAGCGGCCAGCCGAAGATCTGGATCCCCGTCTTGGGGAAGCGCCAACCGGCACAGTTGGAGCGGATCAACCAGTTCGTCATGCCAGACGAGATCTGTCCGCTGCTCCCCTCGCCAGCGCAGGACCCTCGAGAGGGAGACTCCATCATGATTGAGTACCGCGAGCTGCTCTTCGACCAGCTCCGCGTGGAGCCGCGCAATATCATCTACGCCGCCGAGTCCAACCCCTTCGAGGTGTACCGCCAGCTCATGCGGTCCATCCTGCACTACGACCGCGCGCTCAAGCCACTCGGTGGCTGCAAGGTCGCGCTGTCTGCGATGTCCTCGAAGCTGGCGTCGATGGGCGTGCTGCTCGCGGCGTACGAGCTCGGTCGACGAGATCCGAAGGTGACCGTGGGCGTTGCCCACGTCGAGTCGCAGGGATACCGCGTCGAGTCGACTGGCACCGTCCCATCGACGACGCTGTTCACGATGTGGCTCTCTGGAGAATGCTATGCCGCGTGAGGCCCATCAGCACAGTTGTGTAGGAACGGGATTCATCGTCCTCGACGTGATTCGAAGCTCCGTCGGGAACACCGCGACCGAGAAGCGCTTTGCAGGCGGGTCCTGCGGGAACGTCCTGACCATCTTGGCGTACTTGGGCTGGGACGCGAACGCGGTCGGTCGCATTGGCGACGATCACGCCGGCCGCGAGCTTGTGGCCGACCTCGGGAAGTGGGGCGTCGAGACCAAACTTCTGCAGGTTGAGGCTGGCCGAGGAACGCCCATCATCGTCCAGGAGAACTACCTGGATGCCAGGGGACGCCCTCGCCACCGGTTCTCGCGAGCGTGTCCCGTTTGCGGCGCGACGCTCCCGGCTTACCGACCGCTGCTGACGACCGAGGCGGCGACGATCGCGGCGAAGCTGCCCTCTCACTCGGTGTTCTACTTCGATCGCGTGGCGCCCGGCACGCTCGAGCTCGCGCAGAAGAGCCGCGCGAACGGAGCGCTCGTCGTGTTCGAGCCGTCGGGTATCAAGGACGAGCGGCTCTTCGCAGAGTGCCTGAAGACCGCTCACGCCGTGAAGTACGCTAACGATCGGATCGAAGGTGTCCACGACGTGGTGGCGAAGGCGAAGGTCCCGATCGAGATCGAGACGCTCGGTGCCAAGGGACTCCGGCTCCGTGTTCGCACCAACGGGCGCGTGGGTGCATGGAAAGACCTTCCCGCGTTCTCTGCGCCGGAGCTGCGCGACGCGGCCGGAAGCGGCGACTGGACCACCGCTGGACTGATCCACGGCCTGATGACCAATGGCGCCTCTGTCGACAAGGTGGTGGCCGACTCGAACGCCGTGGTTCTCGCGACTCGCCAAGGGCAGGCCTTGGCGGCCGTCAACTGCGGCTTCGAAGGCGCGCGGGGCCTCATGTACGCGGCCGACGCGAAGCGTGTTCTCGATCTCGCTGGCGCGATCGTGAAGGGAACGAAGGAGCCGAGCGTAGCCGCCCTGCAGTCGAACAAGCGCGCCAACGGACGCAACGACGACAAGACGTGCCTCACCTGCTCGGGCGCTCGAGCACTTCACCCGTAGCTCTCGGAGCCAGAGCGGCAAACGACCCCCGCTGCTCGACCCACGTCCCCACGTGCGCCACGGCCCGCAGGGCCCGCTCGCTCATGGGCTCGGCGCCGTCGACCGCTTCGAGCGCGAGCACGGCCACCTGCAGGTCCGGCGCGAGCAGGAGCAGGTCG
>JBBQHO010000100.1:0-13569 GCA_038324055.1 Polyangiales bacterium
TGGCCTCTCCCTCGCGATCCTCGTCGGTTGCGAGCAGGATTTCCGAGGCCGAGGCCGCGAGGTCCTTCAGCTTCTTGATGTGCTCCTTCTTCTCCGAGTCGACGATGTAGAGGGGCTTGAAATCGTGGTCGACATCGACGCCGAGCCGCGACCAGGGTTCCTTCTTGTATTTCGCCGGAATGTCAGCGGCCGACCGGGGCAGATCGCGGATGTGACCGATCGAGGATTCGACCACGTACTTCGGTCCCAAAAACCCCGCGATGGTGCGGGCCTTGGCAGGAGACTCAACGATGACCAGAGATTTGCTCACGAGGGTCGCCAAATTGTTCCTCCCAGCCCCAGTGTCAACTCGGGCCGTGACCCTATGCATATCGTCAGTGTCATCCGAGCAGTGTTTGCAGGGCTGGGGGCGGGGGTGTTGTTGAGGGCTCGTTCGAGCCTCGTTTGGCTTGCACGGGCCGGGGCCAGGCACTAGCTTGCGTGGCTCCCCATGGCCCGCGTCACCGTCGAAGATTGTCTGGAAAAAGAAGAGAACCGCTTTGCCCTCGTGGTGCTGGCGGCTCAGCGTTGTCGCGAACTGATGCGCGGTGAGCCCTCCTTGGTGAACTCCAAGAACAAGGCTGCCGTGATTGCTCTGCGCGAAATCGCCAAGGGCAAAGTGCATTGGAATCGTCCCTCGGTAGAAGCCGTCGACGAATACTGCGCCGAAGTCGAAGCTCGCTTCTGAGTCGCTTTTCTCGTCAACCCGTGTCGAGCTGGCCTAGCCCGTGAGTCTTTCGGCCCGCTCCCTGGAGCACTACCTGGACGCCGCGCTGTACGAGGCGACGTTCAAGAAGCGCAAACACGACGTGGCTTACTTCGTCGAGCTGGGTCTCGCCTCGGGCGGACCGGTCCTCGAGTATGGCTGCGGCGCTGGACGCGTGAGTTTCGCCTTGGCGCGCGCCGGGCTCGAGGTCGTGGGCGTCGATTTGAGCGCGCCGATGCTGGAGCTGTTTGCGGAACGCCGCGCGGCCTTGCCCGCCCAAGCGCAGGCCCGGGTGCGCGGCCTGCGCGGCGACATGCGAAAAAAGAAAGGCCTTGGCACGTTCCCGCTCGTGCTCGCCACTTTCAACGTCGTTGGCCATCTCGGGACCTTTGGCGACATGCGGGACTTCTTGCGGCGCGCGAAGGAGCATCTGGCTCCAGGCGGCGAGCTGGTGTTCGACGTGCCGCTCCCTGCACCCGAAGAACTCGAGGCCGATCCGGACGAGCTTCACCCGGCGCCTCGCTTCAAGCACCCGCTGACCGGACAATGGATCCGCCAAACCGAGCGCTTCGAGTACGATCCGATTCGCCAGCTGCTCCTGGTCGAGAGTGTGCTTTCGGTGGAGGGCTCGCGCGAAACGCTCACGGTGCCGCTGATCTTGCGACAGTGGTTCCCCCGGGAACTCGAGTCTGCACTGAGTCTCGAGGGCTTCACCGACATTCGAATGCTGGCCGACTACACCGATCGCCCAGCCCTGGGCGACGTCGACATGCTGGTCGTACGGGCGCGTCTTTGAGTTCGGCCCCAGCCCTGGCAGAAGACCCGGGGCTGAATTAGGTTGGCGCCGTGGCGAGTGACTTTTACGGAGAGCTCGGGGTTTCGAAGACGGCTTCGGCCGACGAAATCAAGAAGGCCTACAAAAAGCTGGCCGCAGAGCTGCACCCCGACCGCAACCAGGACAAGCCGGCCATCGAGGAGCGCTTCAAGCGCGTGAACCAAGCCTACCAGGCATTGCACGACGACAAGAGGCGCACGCTGTACGACGAGTTCGGTGAAGACGGCCTGCGCGAAGGCTTCGACGCCGACAATGCCCGCGCCTACCGCTCGCGCCGCAGCGCACCCGGCGGCTTCGGAGGCGCAGGCGGGTTCGAAGATGTAAACGGCGCTGGGTTCGGCGATCTGTTTGGTGATCTGTTCGGCGGTGGCCGGCGCCAGAGGCGTCCCCGTCCGGCGGCCGACACGCAGAGCGAGATCACGATCGAGTTCGTGTCCGCCGTGCGCGGCGCCGAGCTCGAGCTTGGGATCGGCCAAGAGCGCAACGTCAAGGTTCGCATTCCGCAGGGCGCAGACGACGGCGACAAGTTGCGCGTGAAGGGCGCGGGCTCGCTGGGCGGGCCGGGCATGGCTGCGGGCGACCTGGTCCTCACCTTGCGCGTGAAGTCCCATCCCTTCTTCGAGCGCAACGGCCTGGACCTGACGCTCGAACTGCCGATCAGCGTTTCGGAAGCCTTTTTCGGCGCCAAAATCGAAGTTCCAACGACGGACGGCGCGGTGAATCTCAAGGTGCCCGCGGGCACGCAAAGCGGCCAGCTGCTTCGCTTGCGCGGCAAGGGCATCTCGCGCGGCACCAAGACCGGCGACCTGTTCGTCCGTTTTTTGGTGCGCTTGCCAGAGCAGAAGACGCCGGAGCTCGAGCAGGCCGCGCAGCTGCTGGGCGACGCGACCAGTACGGAGCTCCGGGCTGCTCTCAAGTTCTGAGCTGCACTCCCGAGTATCGTGACCTCAGGCTGCGCCGCGCTTGCTACTACGGAGCAGCGGCGGCAGCGGCGCGGCAGTGTCAGGTGACATGCGCTTGCCCTGGGCATCGAAACTGGCGAGTTCTTGGCTGACTCGCCGAAGCGCCGCCTGCTTGTCGTGAAACGGCAGAAAGGCCGACTTGAAGCCTGCAACGATCATGTGCTTCATGTCCTCGAACGGCACGTTGAGCTGGGTGTGCACGCGGTACAGCTCGTCCGACACCGTGGTCTTGGTGATCAGGCGGTTGTCGGTGTTGATGGTCACGCGCACTCCCAGATCGAAATAGAGCTTGAGCGGATGGCGATCGAGACTGTGGACGGCGCCCGTCTGCACGTTGCTGGACGGGCAACACTCGAGGGCAATGCGGTGGTCGGTGACGTAATGGAGCAGGTCGCCGTCTTCGCGCAGCCGACAGCCATGACCGATGCGATGGGCGCCGCAGACGTGGATCGCCTGAGCGATCGACTCGGGTCCGTAGGCCTCGCCCGCGTGAATGGTGCAGTTGATGTTGTTGTCGCGCACCAGCTGGAAGGCTTCACGGTGATGTTTGGCTGGAAAATTAGCTTCGGCGCCAGCCAAATCGAAACCCACCACGCCGCGTCCTTTGTAAGCGACGCACAGCTCGGCCATCTCGTAGCTCGAAGCACTGGAGATGTTGCGGATACCGCACAAGATAACGTTGCTCTTGATGCCGTAGGTTTCGCGGGCCCGCCTGAGGCCATCGAGAACAGCCTCGACCACCCGCGTGAGCCGCAGACCGCGCTGGGTGTGGAGCAGCGGCGCGTAACGCACCTCCATGTAGCGGACGTTTTCGCGGTGGGCGTCCTCGGCCAGTTCGAAGGCGACGCGCTCCAGCGCCTCTTCGGTCTGGAGCACGCTCAGCGTCACCGAAAACCCACGCAAGTACTCGACCAACGAACCAAAACTGGAGCCGGCGCCAATGGCCGCCTCGATACCTTCGGGCGTATCAGCGGGCAGAACCACGCCTTGTTCTTGGCCCAGTTCCACGATCGTGGACGGCCGGAGCGAGCCATCCAGATGCACATGGAGATCCGTCTTGGGCAACGCTTGGAAGACTTCGAGGGGCACGCGTTCGAAGCCGGAGACGTCCTTCACTTCGGGTCGCGCTCCGTCCATGACCGAGCGCTGACCCACCTCGAACTCTTCTTTCTCCATCCCCGAATGTAGCACGCGGCGGCGGCCGGTGCCGGTTTGGGCTAGGCTGCGCCGCCCCGTGCGCGTGCACCCTTTGCCCGTGCCCCCCCAGCCCCCGATGAACCCGCCTGGCATTTTTTCCTACCGCCCGTTTTGGGCCAAGCGTTTTGGCGTGGCGCCTTTTTTGCCGCGCAGTCGGGCAGAGATGGAGGCGCTCGGCTGGGAGGCCTGCGACATCGTCATCGTCAGCGGCGATGCCTACATCGATCACCCGAGCTTCGGCATGGCGCTCGTCGGTCGTCTGCTCGAAGCGCAGGGCTTCCGCGTTGGCATGCTGGACCAGCCCGACTGGCACAGCGCCGAGCCATTCCGTGAGTTTGGCGAGCCCACCCTGTTCTTTGGCGTAACGGGCGGCAACATGGACTCGCTCGTCAACCACTACACGAGCGACAAGAAGCCGCGCAGCGACGACGCCTACACGCCTGGCGGCTTGGCCGGGGCGCGCCCCGATCGCGCCAGTATCGTCTACACCCAGCGCTGTCGCGAAGCCTACCCTGATACGCCCGTCGTGCTCGGCGGCATCGAGGCCAGCCTGCGGCGCTTGGCTCACTACGATTACTGGTCGGGTAAAGTGCGACGCTCGATGTTGGTCGATTCGGGTGCCGATATTCTGCTCTATGGCAATGCCGAACGGGCTCTGGTCGAAGTGGCCCACCGGCTGGCGCGCGGCGAAAAAGCCCGCGATATCCTGGACGTACGGGGCACCGCCGTGCGGCGTCGCCTGGGCGCCGAGGGCCCCGAGGATGCCGCACCGGGCACGTTCGTCATCGAGAGTTCTGATTCAATCGACGAAGTCGGCGTGGTCGATCCCATCCACAGCCCCTACGCAACCGAAGAAGAAATGCGGACCCTGGGGACCGCACCTGCCCAGGAAGCTGACGCCAGCACCCCGCCTCTGCCTTCGCGGCAAGAGCTGGTGCAAATCAAGAAAAAGCGAGCCGCGCATCCGCGCGACAAGGTCGCCCTGCGTTTGCCCAGCTGCGACACCGTGCGCGCGGACAAGGCCCTCTACGCCCACACTTCGCGCGTCTTTCACCTCGAATCCAATCCGCACAACGCACGCTGTTTGGTGCAGAAGAACGGCGACACGGAAGTGTGGATCAACCCACCGCCGTTTCCTCTAACCATGGAGGAAATGGACCGCGTCTATGAACTGCCGTACCAGAAGGTGCCGCACCCTGCGCACCAAGATCAGAAGATCCCAGCCTACGAGATGATCCGCTTCTCGGTGACGATCATGCGAGGCTGCTTCGGTGGCTGCTCGTTCTGCTCGATCACCGAACACGAGGGCCGCATCATTCAGAGCCGCTCGGAAGGCTCGATTTTGCGCGAACTGGAGCGCATGCGCGAGATCCCGGGATTCACCGGCGCCGTGAGCGACATGGGTGGGCCCACCGCCAACATGTATCGCCTGGCCTGCAAGACGCGCGACATCGAAAGCAAATGCCGCAAGCCTTCGTGCGTGTATCCCGGCATCTGCGAGAACTTGAATACGGACCACACGCCGCTCATTCAACTCTACCGTAAGGCGCGGGCCATTCCAGGCATCAAGAAGATCTCGATCGCCTCCGGTCTACGCTACGATTTGGCGGTCGAAAGCCCCGAGTACGTCAAGGAGCTCGTCACCCATCACGTGGGCGGCTACCTGAAAATCGCGCCCGAACACGTGGCCGAGGGGCCGCTTTCCAAGATGATGAAGCCCGGCATCGGCACGTACGACCGTTTCAAGGAACTGTTCGAGCGCTATTCGGCGCAGGCCGGCAAGAAGCAATTTCTCATTCCGTACTTCATCGCCGCGCACCCAGGCACGACCGACGAAGACATGCTCGAGCTTGCGCTGTGGCTGAAGAAGAATGGCTACCGCGCCGATCAGGTGCAGGCGTTTTTGCCTTCACCGATGGCCGCGGCCACGGCCATGTACCACTCGGGCAAAAACCCCCTCCGGCCGGTGAAGCGCGACTCCGTGGACGTGACCGTGGTGAAGACGTCCGAGCAGCGCGGCTTGCACAAGGCCTTCTTGCGCTACCACGACGCCAAGAACTGGCCGCTGCTTCGCACCGCACTGCGCAAGATGGGACGCGCAGATTTGATTGGCCACGGAGCCGATAAGCTGATCCCAAACGAGCCCAAGAACCTGGGAACGACCGCTCAGCCAGGGCGCCGCTTTGCGACGCAGCACTCAGGTCTGCCTGACTTTTCGCGCCGCGGCTCGACACAACGCCCCAGCAAGCCCGCTGGCGGCCAGAGGCCCAGCAAGGGCGGCCCGCGTTCACGGACAGGACGCTGAAAGTCAGCGAGCTGGCCGCTTGCGGCCCAGCACGACCAGGAGCAAGACGACGCTCACCAACAGCCCCCAATAGACTCCTGGAAGCAGACCCCGGAGATCCCGCCCCGAGGCGACCTTGCCGAGCGCGTCGAGGTAGAGTTCGTCCGAGCCCGCTCCCAGCACGCGCAGGCCACCGATGTACGTCGTTGGCAGGCCCTCGAAGCCAGCTTGTTCGAGGCGCGCGCGGTCCTCGGCCAGGCGCAGGTCGGGGCGCTTGGATGCGAGGCACGCGGCCAGCGGCGCCTCTTGCACGCCCAGCCCCAGCGAAAGCTTCTTCAGAGCGCCCAGCTCGAGCGTGGGCGCGGTCTCGTCGCTCAAGAACGCATGCGCCACCACCTCGCCGCGACCCTGCTCTTCGGCGCACAGGGCCAAGCGCGAGGCCTCACGTGCACCTGGGTGAAAGTCGAGCGGCACGTGGCGGCGCACGAAGTGTACGCGATCACCGTGCGGGGCAAGCAGCACGTCGAGTCGCGGCGCGAGGGCACGGCAATGCGGACAACCGAAGTCGAAGAACTCGACGACGTTGATCTTGCCCGGACGGTAGAGGCTGGTGATTGCGGGCGGCGTTGGGTTGATGGCGACGAGCGCTGGGTAGAGCACAGGGCCCAAAATGGCCACGAACCCCAGAAGTCCCCAACTGAAGCGATGGAGGACCAGCGTTTGGTCATCCGTCGGATTGTCATCTTCCCTGGTTGCCGCTTCCCAGCCACTGCCCCGTAGAAGCCAGGCCATCGCGCCCGCAACGAGCGCCGCAATGTCGACGACGACGCACAGCGAGCAGAACGCGCCGATTGCGGCCTGCGCCGCGAGAAGCAGCAGGCCAACGGGCAGCACGGAGAAGGCCAGGGGCCCGGCAAAACGCCGACGACGCGCGAAGCCCGGCAGGAGCGTGAGCCAGAACAAGAGGCTGAACGCTGCCGCGCCGAGCAGAGGCAACAGTGGGATGACACCGAGCCCCGGTACGTCGAAATAGCCCAGCCCGCTGTCGCGCACTGCACCACAACCCGACGCGCCCGAGCAGAAGGCCGGGACCGGAGATAGGTAATCTATCGTGAGCGCGATGCTGGTGCCCCAGGCGATCAGGGCAGCGAAGCGCAAAAGGAAGAGGAAATGGGATGCGCGCATGTGAAAAGCCCAAAAATCGGTCAAAAACCGCTGCGGCCGTATAGCCCCGTCCCGCGGGGCACGCTACGCGCTCCCCTAGATGCCTAGCTCCCGTGCCCTGCGCGATCAGATCCACAAAACCCTCTCGGACCTCGGACGCGCCGTTCACCCCCGCGAGCTCGCCGCACGTCTCGAAGTGGCCGACGACGACCAGGAAGACTTCTTCGAAGAACTGGCGCGGCTGACCGAAGAGGGACTGCTCAAAACCATGCCGGGCGGACGGGTGAAGCTAGGCGAAAAGAAGCTCGAACCCCAATCAAAGGCCAAGGGCAAGGCGCAAGGCGAGCCCCCAAAGAGTTCGGGCGAGAGTTGGGACGGCGTCTTGTCGGTCCATCCGCGCGGCTTCGGCTTCGTGACGGCCGTCGGCCGCGACGACGTCTTCGTTCCGCCCGACGCCATCTACGAAGCGCTGCACGGCGACACCGTCACCATTCGCGTCACCGGCCGCAGCCCGCGCGGCGCCGAGGGCCGCGTGGAAGGCATCGTCAAACGCCGCAGTCCGCGCGTCGCGGGGGTGATCAAACGCCGCAAGAAGAGCTGTTGGCTCGAACCCGACGATTCCCGCTTGCGCGGCCCGATCACCATCGTCGAGGGCGAGGAATTGGCCAAGGACGGAGAGGCGGCCGTCGTCGAGATCACGCGCTTCCCGCTGTTCGAAAAGGAGCTGTGCGAAGCCAGGGTCGTGCAGGTGCTCGGTCCTCAGGGCGATCCACAGACCGAAGTCCAGAAGATCCTGGTTCGTGAACAGGTGAGCGAGCAGCACACGCCTGCGACCCTGCAAAACGCCGAAGAAATGGCCACGCGCTTGCGCACCATTTCGCTGGAGGGCCGTCGCGATTTGCGACGCGTACCGCTGCCGACCATCGACCCGACCGACGCGCGCGATCACGACGACGCCGTCTGGGTCGAGCGCAACAAGAAGGGCTACACCGCCTGGGTCGCGATCGCCGATGTCAGCGAGTTCGTGCGCGAAGACTCGGCCCTCGACGAGGAAGCTCGAGCCCGCGGTTGCACCATCTATTTGCCTGACCGCGCGATTCCGATGCTGCCAAGCACCTTGGCCGCCAACCTGTGCTCCCTCTTGCCCGAGGTGGATCGCTACTGCCTGTGCGTCATCGCCGAGCTCGACAGTCAGGGCCACGTGCAATCGTACGAACTGGTCGAAGGCGTCATGCGCTCGGCCGCTCGCCTGAGCTACGATGGCGTCGCACGCACGCTCGGCTTCGATCCCGAGTCGCCGCTTTCACCCGCAGCCGAGGCCATGAAGAAGGACCTCGTCGTCCTGGCCGAACTGGCTTTCAAACTGCGCAAGAACCGCATGGACCGCGGCGCGCTCGACCTCGACCTGCCCGAAGCACGAGTCCACCTGGACGAGGGAACGGGGGCGCCCACGGCCGTCACGAAGCGAGCGACGCGGCCCGGCCTGAAGAAGGCCTACTCGATGATCGAGGAGATGATGCTGCTGGCCAACGAACTGGTGGCGCAGTGGCTGACCAAGAAGAAGGCGCCCGCCATTTACCGCATCCACGGCAAACCCGACGCCATCAAGCTCGAGAAGTTGGCTGCCATCGGCGCCAAGCTCGACGTGCCCGTCGACATCGACAGCTTGCTGGAGCCGCTCGGAGTGGCCGCGTTCTTACGCGACATTCAGGGCCACGAGCGCCACCACGTGCTGCAAATGCTGCTCTTGCGCTCGCTCAAGCAAGCCCAATATGCAATCGACAACGAGGGCCATTTTGGTCTGGCCTCCGACTGCTATCTGCACTTCACCTCGCCCATCCGTCGCTATCCGGATCTGTGCGTACACCGCCAGATCAAGAAGATCTTGCGCGGCGGCGCCATCGACCGTTCTGAGTCAGCCGTCGAAGTTCTGCGAGCCTCCGCCACCGAGTCGAGCACCCGCGAGCGAGCAGCCATGGAAATCGAGCGAGAGGTCGTCGATTTGTATCGAGCGCTCTACATGCAGCGTCACGTCGGAGACCAGTTCGAGGGTCGCGTCACCGCCCTCACCGGGAGCGGCATCTTCATCCAGCTCGACGATCCGTTCGTGGACGTGATGATGAAGTTCGAGTCAATGGGACCGGATCGCTACGAGATGAGCGAAGACGAACTATCGATGGTCGGGTCGCGCTCGGGCGATACGATCACATTGGGTGACACGATCGCCTTCGAAATCGAGGACGTGGCCGTGCTGCGCCGTACCGTGTACGCGCGCCGGTTCCTCACCGAAAACGAACTGGCCCGCATTCAGAAGGGCGCCGCAGCGCAACCGGGGCGCATTCCGGGGCGAGGCGCGCCGCGAGGCGAAATCAGCCGCAAGGCTGGCATCGGACGCCGCGAAAATGCGGCCCACACGAGCGCGTCGGGAACCAAGACGGCCGCCCGACCAGCTGTCGGCGGCAACGCTCGTGCGGGCGCGACTCGTGCGGGCGCGACCCACGCGAGCAGCGGGCGACCCGCGGGCGCGCGAAGCGCTGCGCGAACAGAAGGTCCAAGCGACAGCCGAAGTGCAGGTGACCGCGCGCAAGGCGCACGCGACCGGCGGAGCGCCCGTGACGGAGGCAACGAGAGCGCTAGCCCGCGGTCGTTCAAGCCAAGCGCCAAGTCGAGCACCGGAAGTTCGCGCAGCGGTCCAACCAAGAAGGCCACACGACCCCTGCTCAAGACCGGGCTGGTCAAGAAGCCGGGCGAAACGCGCGGGGCCAAAAAATCAACCGGCAAGAAGAAGTCGTACAAGAAGTAGGGCGGCGCCCGTGCCGGGCTTGGGCGACTGAGCGGCCAAAAATGGCCGAGTTTCAGGCGCGAGCCAAGATGCAGTCGGCACCCACCAGGGGTCGGAGCGCCGCCGGCACGGTCACGCTGCCGTCGGCCTCTTGGTACTGCTCGAATATCGCGATGAGCGTGCGACCGACGGCCAGACCTGAACCGTTGAGCGTGTGGACGAACTCGGGCTTGGCCTGGGCCGCCTTGCGGTAGCGAATGCTCGCGCGTCGCGCTTGGAAGTCGCCGAAGTTCGAGCAGCTCGAGATCTCGCGGAAGCGCCGTTGGCTCGGCAGCCACACCTCGATGTCGTAGGTCTTTTGCGCCGAGAACCCAATGTCGCCAGTGCACAGCTCGACGACCCGGTAGTGCAGCCCGAGCTGTTGCAGGATCATCTCGGCGTGACCGAGCAGCCCCTCCAGCTCGACCATGCTCGATTCCGGCTCGACGAAGCGCACCAGCTCGACCTTGTCGAACTGGTGTTGCCGGAAGATACCGCGCATGTCCTTGCCGTAGCTGCCTGCTTCGCTGCGAAAGCAGGGGGTGAAGGCCGTGTACGCAAGCGGCAGACGACCGGGCTCGAGGATCTCATCGGCATGCAGGTTGGTCACCGGAACCTCCGCCGTAGGGATCAGGTAGAGCGGCTCGGGGTCTTCGTCGCTACGCACTGTCTTGAACAGATCCTTCTCGAATTTGGGCAGTTGGCCTGTGCCCCTGAGCGCCTCAGCGCGCACCAAGTAGGGCACGGCCACTTCGGTGTAGCCGTTCTGCTCCGTGTGCACGCCAAGCATGAACGAGACGAGCGAGCGCTGCAGCCGCGCGGCCTGACCCCAGAGCACATTGAAGCGCGCGCCGCTCAATTTGGCCGCGCGATCGAAATCGAACACCCCTTCGCAAAGCTCGTAGTGGGGCTTGGGTTCGAAAGCGAACTCGGGCTTCTTGCCCCACTCGCGTACGACGCGATTGTCCTCTTCGCTCTTGCCGACCGGCGCGTCCGCGTACGGCAGGTTCGGGATCGAAAGCAGTTGCTCGTCGAAGCGCTCGAGCAACGCCTTGAGCTGCTCCTCGAGCGTCTTGACTTGCTCGGACAGAGCCTTGAGCTCGTAGCGTCGCGCGGCAAAAGCAGTCTTGTCGCCGCCCTTGGCCAGCGCGGCCATTTCTTGGTTGGCCCCGTTGCGACGCGCGGCCAGCTGCTCGGTCTCGCTGATCAGCTTGCGCCGCTCACCCGACAAGAGACTCAACGCATCAAGCGCGGCGCTGTAGTCGCCAGAACGGTTCGAAAGCCTGGCCTTGACCTCGTCGAGGTGGTCCGCAACGTAGCGCGCGTCGAGCATGAGGGCGCTTTAGCTCAAGGCGCGCCCCGAAGGGAGGGTCGGGCGCTTTACGGACGGTCCGGGCAGCCGCCAACCTGAGTCAAGCGCGCGTTGGCGCAGGCTGCGACCGCTCGAGCGGGCTCACTCGCCGCCTGGGCCGTAGCGGCCTGAATGGCGTAGTAAACGCGGCACTGAACCGAGTCATTGTCGGTCGCAGTTGCCGCGAAATACTCGAATTCCGGTTCGCCCGAAAGCGCTCCGGCGTCCGCAAGATCGCTAGCGCACTTCGTTCTGCACTCGTCGAACCCTCCCGCGAACTCGGTACCAAAGTCCTCTCCGCAGGCGCCCTGGTAAAGCGTGCAATAGGAGTCGCAGTTGCCCGTGGTGACCTTGCCGGCGCCGTCTCCACCGCACGCGCCTCCGCCCGTCGGACCGGCGTGCGGACAATGCACATCAGGCGTGTCGAGTGCGACACTAGCGTGGTAAGTGCGGCACGAAACGGTGTTCTCGCCCGTATCGGCCGCACTTCCGTCGGCTTTGCGCGCCTCGCCCAAATTGTCCGCGGCCAGCACGCCGCAAGCGGCCAGGCACTCTTCGTCGGTGTCGTAGAGCTTGCGATCGTCGCGGCAGGCTCCGGCGACGTTCTGGCAATAGACGTCGCAATTGATCTCGTCCGCTGCCGTGTCGATGCAAAACTCGTCGGACCAGTATTGGGCGTGTCTACAGTGGAACGCGGGATTGGTCGTGAGACCAGCGTTCACGTGATAGATGCGGCATTCGACGGAATTGCCGGTTTGCATGGTCGACGCGTTGAACCCTACGTTGGACGGTAAGAATGCGCAGGCAGCCACGCAGTTGAGGTCTCCAATGAACGTGCTGGGACACGCCTTTTCCTCGAATTTGCACCAGCTCTCGCACTTGCTGCCACAGGCTTCGCTCGCCGGGCCAGCGTCGGGACAGGACTCGCTGGCGCGCCCTCCGCCAGCCAACTTGGCTCGCTGGGCGCGGCAGGCCAGATTGTCACCAATGGCCTCGCTGTCGCCTGGTTCGTAGGCGTTGCAGACGCTGACGCAATTGTCGCGCTTCGTGTACTGGGGAAAACCGCTTTCGATACCGCAGTTCTTGTCCATGTCGTCGCAGTAATCGATGCAGGCCGGCGTCGTGCGGATGCCCGTATCAGGGTCCTCGATCAGACCGTCGTCGGGTCCGTCACCGCCTGCGCCTGAATCGGCCGGAGGTTGACCAATGCCGCCGATCAGATCAGCACAACCGCCGGCAAAGGCGGCCAGGCTGGCGAACGAAATGAGCATTCCCAGCGCCCCAGAGCTGCGCGAGCCAAACGTCGTCATCAAAAGGTCCCTCCGAAAGAAAGTGCGGCGCCGCCGTAAGTGGGCACGACGTGCAGCTCGGCTGTCTGCGGAGCGTCAGGGGCCGTGAAGTAGAGAACCGCCCCCGCAGCGACGAGCGCGCCGCCTGCGATGAAGGCGATGGTGGAAACGGTGGCCTCGGTGCGGGCAGCGTTGGCTGCGTCAGTTCCGCCTGCGCCAATGGGGCAGCCACCGGCTCCTGGCCCGCAGCCGCCGTCTTTCGCCTTGCCGTTGTCGACGATCGCCAAGACGCCGAACACGCCGCCAGCTGCGAGACCCAGCACGCCGATACCGCCGATGACGAGGCCCGCCGTACGTTGGCCCTTGCCGTCGCTTACGCCGCCGTCTTGGGGCGACGCGGTTTGCTCACGAACGGTCGTGCCTTGCGGCTCGGTCGGCAGCGGCTCTGCGCCTGGCGGCAGCTGCTCGAGGGCTGGCAGTTGAATGGTCTGATTCTGGCCGTTCGGTCCGATCGTGACCTTCACTTCCAGGGGCTGGTACCCCGGCGCCATGGCCTTGATTGTGTGCTCGCCGGGATCGACCGGCAGCGCCGTGCCCCAAAGTCCGCGCGTGATCTTCTGCTCGTCGCTGGTGATCTCTAGCCCCTCGATCGACATGTTCTCCGCGGCGAGCTCGACTGTCAGTTTCGAGAGCTTGTCCGCCAGACGGTCGGCGCGCTGCATTCCGACGCGTGCGCGTTCGCTCTGACCGGCTGCCTGCGCGACCGAGGCCGCTTCGCGAAAGGTGGCCCAGGCACTCGCCGACTTGCCCGACTTCTCGTAGCACTCACCCAGGTAGAGCAGGGTTCCGATGCCGGGATCGATGCGCTGGCTCGATTCGAGCTTCTTGCACGCGGCATCGAGGCTCCCCGCCTTGAGCAGC
>JBBQHO010000101.1:0-13287 GCA_038324055.1 Polyangiales bacterium
CGCTCTTGCTCACCGCGTACTTCGGCGGCGCCGTGGCCACGCACTTGCGCATCGGCACCTCGCCCTGGTTCCCAGTCGTGTTCTGCGTCATCCTCTGGGCCGCTTATGCGATGCGCTCCGCTCGCCTGCGCGCATTCCTGCGCGCCGCCATCCAGTGACGCCTCGTCGGCCAGACTGACGACGCGGCCTGAGCGCCGCGCGAAGCTAGTGACCGCCGGTGCTGCGCCTCGCGCCGGCGGCGATCATCGCCCAGCGTCCTTCCGTGGCGCGACCGCTGAGCAAGCGCATTCCGTGAATGACCTGGGCACGCAGCAGCCGGCCCTCGTCCGCGCGAAGCCCAATTTGGCACTTACCCCTCGGCCAACGTCGGCCGTTGTAGGATGAAAAGTGTCTCTCCTACGCCCTGCCGTCGCATTGGCGGCCACCGTCACGAGTTGTCTCTGGTCTCCTCTCGCGCTCGCGCAAGGCGATACGTCCGACGCACCGCACCCGGCTCCGAGCGAGGGGCGCGCAGAAGCGCCACTTGCATCGGTTGCCGCACCTGCAACGCCCACAGAAGGCAAATGGTACGAGCAGCTGAAGCTCGAGGCTTTCGTCGATGCCTACTCGAGCTGGAACTTCAACTTCCCCAAGCCCCAGTACGACACCAATGCAGGGCGCGCGCTCGACAACGCGAACGGATTCGCATTGCGATGGGTCAGTGTCAACGCGGGCTTCGTTCCGGACGCCGGTCACCCGGTCGGCGGTTTCGTCGCGCTGCGTTTCGGCCCGGCGACATTGATCTACGCCGCACCGCCCGCGGGCAGCGCAACCCCACCGGATACGGCGATCGGGGCTGGCAACATCAAAGAGGCTTACGCGTCGTGGAAGCCGCTCAGCAACCTTCAGCTCGACATCGGCAAGTTCGGTACCTGGATCGGGTCGGAGTGGGCAGATTCGCAGTACAATATGAACTACACGCCGAGCCCGCTGTTTTACACGCAGCCCGCATGGCACACCGGTATCCGCGCCGACCTACCGCTGACCGATCAATTCGATCTCAAGCTTTTTGTCGTTCAGGGCATCAACAACACGTTCGACAACAATGCAATGAAGTCGTTCGGCGCCAGCGCTGCGTACATGCCGCGCAAGGACATGGCGTTCTACCTCAACTACATGGGTGGTCCCGAGCAACCCGATGTCGTCACCCAAGTCACGGTCGATCCCACGACGATGGCGACGAGCGACATCAAGGTCGAGGACCAAGCGGCCAACGGCCGTTGGCGCCACCTGATCGACGCCGTTGCCGACGTGCGCAGAGACAGGCTTCATGTGGTGGTGAATGCCGATCTCGGGACCGAGCGCATGAACGCCGTCGGTTACATAAATACTTGGTTTGGCGCCAACCTGACCGTCGGTTACGCGCTCACGGACCTGTTCGCGCTGGCCGCGCGCGGTGGTTACACGGCGGACGGACAGGGCACCTTCATCGCGAGCAACTGGGGCTCGCCCCTGCTGTGTGGCGCGCCGCTCCAGGCCTGCAAAGCGAGGGTGGTGGACGCCACCTTCACGCTTGCGGCGACTCCCACGTCACATTTGATCATCAAGCTCGAGCCACGCATCGACAGCCTGCAGAACGACGACCCGGGCTACATCGGTGTCTACCTCAAGGGTGCAACCGGTCATGTCAAAACCATGTTCACGACAACGCTGGGCGTCGTCGCGACGACCAACTGAGCGGGCGAGTTAGCGCGGCCACCGCAAAACGCCGCGGCCAAGAGCGTGACAAGAACGCTACAACCTCCATTTTTCTCTGTTAAAGCACGTACTTAATCTGGCGACCGGTTTGCCGTTCGGATATGGTTACTGGTCGTGTCACGCCTCAACTTGGCTGAGCCTCGTCGCACCGCATGAATCTGCAGCAATCTGCTCATGTTCTGGTACCAATGGCTTGCGAGGAATTGCTGCTGTCCATGGGGCATTCGCCCAAAAAGCATGCGCCCGCCGACGTGACACCGTTGCTGGCCCGGCCCGAGAACTACGCAGCCGGCATCATCGAGTTCAGCGGCGATGGAATATCTGGCTCCGTCATGTTCCTCAGCGACTTCAAGTTCTTCGCGGCGTCACTGCCAGCGGCCGGGCGCAAAGGGGCGAACCCGCATTTGGCCGCTGACCGCCTCCGAATCCGCGACCTAGCCATGGAGCTGAGCAATCAGCTGTTGGGTAGGATCAGAAACCAACTCTACCGACGAGGTGTCGTCCTCGAACCTACCTTGCCTCACGCTGCCTCCGACGATGCCATTCGTGTCGTGGTCCGCGAGCGTAAGCAACCACCTCACGTCTACCTCGCAGGGGAGCACAAAGTGTTCATTTGGTTCGACGCGAATGCCAAAAGTCTCGTGTCGATTCTACCGGAGGCCGACGTGGTCACCGAAGGTGGCTACGTCGAGTTCTGAGCCATGGCCGCCCCTCCGCTCCCCCCCAACGCCCGCTCGCGCGAGCCGGCAAGCAAGCCTGACCGACCCAAGTCGAGCAGGCATTTCGTCTCGGTCGGCACCAAGCTCACCAGCGGCATCCTCGCGGTGCTCGCGATCGTGACGGCAGTCGCTTACTTGCGCGTGAACCGCAACACGCGTGAGCAGATGTTGTCGGCCAAGGAACGCGCGGCGACCATGGTCACGCGGTTGTTTGCGGCCGGCGTCACCGCGCCGCTGTCGTTCAATGACGACCCCGGCGTCCGCGAGCATATCGCATTGTTGATGGCCAGCACGAACGTGGTGTACGCGGGGCTTTGGCGTGCTGATGGCGCTCGACACCGCGGAGAGAAGATTGGAGAGGTCGCGCGAGGCATCCCGGCGCCACACGCATCTTCGACGATTCCGATGCGGCTTGAGGTGGAACGGACCGCGGATAGGCTCAGCGTTCAGCAGCCCGTCGTCAGCGAAACGGGCGAGCTCCTGGGCGCGGTGCTGATCGAATGGTCATTGGCCGATGAGAACGCCGTGATCGAGGCCGAGGCACGCAGCACGCTGATCACGTTCTCGGCCGCCGCCCTTGGCTTGGCTGCCGTCGTCATCGCCCTGAACCGCCTGCTGGTGATCAGCCGCCTGGCCCAGCTTGCGAGTGCGGCCAAGCGCCTGGAAGAAGGCGAAGTGATCGACGTTCGCGTCGACAGCAACGACGAGGTGGGCGCACTTTCGCGCGCGTTCGCGAGCATGAGCCGCGTCATCGCGACGCGCGAAGCTCAGATTTCGCAACGCAACCGCGATCTGCGGCGGGTGCTGGACAACGTCGCGGAAGGCCTGATGACCGTCAGGAAGGACGGCTCGGTGTCCGACGAGCGCTCGCGCGCCATCGATGACTGGTTTGGCGCGCCCGCGCCGGGAATCCAGGTGTTCGAGTACCTGGCCGTCGATCAACCGACGGCCGACGTGCTGTGTCTCGGCTGGACGGCGCTGAACGACGACTTCATGCCGGTCGAAGTGATTCTCGACCAGATGCGCGTGCGTTTCGAGCACAGGCAGCGCTCGTTCGAGCTCGACTTTTCGCCGATCTGGTTGGGCCCCGAAGAGAATCAGGTCATCGACGAAGTGCTGGTGGTGGTGCGTGACGTGACGGCGGTCGTCGAACGCGAACGCGCCGAGATAGCGCAGCGCGAGGCGCTCCGCGTCTTCCGCCGCGTTTTGGTCGACCCAGTAGGCTTCCGTGACTTCCTACGCAATGGCGCGGCTCTGGTCAGCATGATCGAACAGCAATCGGATCTGGTCAAGCCGACGTCGAAGCTCAAACGCGACATTCATACCCTGAAGGGTGACACGGGGCTCTACGGGATAGAGAGCATCGTCAGTGTCTGCCACCGAATCGAGTCACAGATGGAAGACCTCGATCGCCCGCCTAGCGCTGGCGAGCTCGCCTCTCTGCGCGCAGCGTGGAGCCAGCTCGAGGCCTTGGCCGCGGAGCTCGAGAACGGGTCTTCGGAAGAGCGCATCGAAGTCAGCCTCGGCGAATACGAAGAGCACGTCGCGAAACTGAAGGCGCTGCGTGTCCCCGACGACTTGATCACCCACGTGCGCACGTGGCTGAACGAGCCCGCGGACCGCACGCTGCGCCGCTTCGTCGAGCAGGCGAAATCACTAGCCCGTCAACTCGGCAAGGCCGACACGCAGATTGAGATGCGCGTCGAGCCGGCCGGTCTGCGCCTGTCACCCGCGCGCTGGGCGCCGGTGTGGGCGGCATTTTCGCATGTACTCCGCAACACGCTCGATCATGGCGTGGAAACCAGAGCGCGACGTAGCGCAACGACCAAGCCTCCGCGCGCCCGCGTCGAGATCGCGTTGACGGCTTGGAAAGAGGGCATCGCGCTCAGCGTCACGGACGATGGGCGTGGCATCGACTGGGAAAAGGTGCGCGAGCGCGCCCGCCTGCTCGGCTTGCCTCACAGCACTCCGGCCGAGCTCGAAGAGGCCTTGTACGGCGACGGTGTCAGTACGCGCGAGCTTCTGACCGAGGCTTCCGGTCGTGGCGTCGGCATGGGCGCGGTACGCGATGTCGTCCGGAGCTGCGGCGGTCAAATCTCGATCGACACCCGCCTGGGATTCGGTACCACGATCAACTGTACGTTTCCCGCCGCAATGCTGGAGCATGCTCGCTCCTCATTGTCGCCCGACGCGCCGGCGCAAGCGGCAGGCAGATCTGGAGCCGGGGCATGAAGAGCGTCGCACCGCCGAGCATGCCCCCCGTGAGCGCAGAGGTGGACCTCGACGCCGTGGTCGCCAACGCCCGCGACGTGCAAACGCTGGTAGGTCCGACGCGTGGTGTGCTCGCCGTGTTGAAGGCGGACGCGTACGGTCACGGACTCGTGCCCGTAGCCAAAGCCCTGCAACGCGACGGAACCATCGCCGCGCTGGTGATAAGCACGGTGAGTGACGGCCTCACGCTCCGCAAAGAGGGTATCGAGCTGCCGATCATCGCCCTGGCGTGCCGCTTTGGCCGGCGACACGGCATCGTGCTCGACGCAGGCATTACTCCGGTGCTCGCTTCCAAGGCGGACCTCGAGGCGTTCTCGCGCGCGGCGCAGTCACGCGGCCGTACGGCAGACGTTCACGTCGAGATTGACACGGGCATGTCCCGCAGCGGCTTGCACGCCGAAGAAGTCGACCCCTTCCTGCTGGCGCTCGCCGGTCATCCGGAAATCCATATTGCCGGCCTCTGCACGCAGCTGGCGTCGGCGGACACCGAACCACCGACCTCCGCCAATCGACAACTCGACGTCTTCGAGCAGATCTGCGCTCAATTTCGCGCCGCTGGCCACCATCCAACCATGGTCCACGCCGCCAACACCGCAGCGACCTTTCGCCTTCCGCGGTCGCACTTTTCTCACGTTCGCGCTGGCATCGCGCTTTTCGGAGGTGATGAGCCTAGCGGCGTCGTGCTCAGACCTGCGATGCGCGTCACGACACATGTCGTTCAGCTTCGTTCGGTGGCCGAAGGTCAAACCGTGTCATACGGCGAGACGTGGCGAGCCGCGCGCGCGTCGGAAATTGCCACGCTACCGGTCGGCTATGCGCACGGTTATCCACGTCGACTCCATGGCCGAGCCGAAGTCATCGTGCGCGGGCAGCGTTGCCCGATCGTCGGCTCGATTTGTATGGAGATGATGATGGTGGACGTGACCGATATCGGCGCCGAAATCGACGACCAGGTCACGCTGATCGGTGCCGATGGCGAAGCCGAGATTCGTCTCACGGAGCTAGCGCGCGCGATGGGCGGCATCGTCGAAGAGATCCTGTGTTTCCTCCCCAAGAGCGCCTCCGCCAACTACCTGCCTTTGAACGCGGCCCCGGAAGAGTCGCAGGAGCTGCGGCGCGCATCGACGCGAGCATGAGACCGGATACATGAGCCGCAGCCCGCAGATCGTGCAGCAGACCGTGAGCTTTCCCACGAGGATCGCCGAACGTCTGGCACGCATCGGCGCCGGCCAGACCGAGTCGCTGCAAGCGGTGTTCGTTGCGGCGGTGGTGGCACTGCTGGCGCGTTACGCCGGGCGGGACGAAATAGCACTGCCGCTCCACGCACTGGACGGACTTCGCCAAGTGCTCGAAGTTCGTGTCGATGGCGACCTCGAGACGCCGGAGTTACTTCAGCGCGCGGCGAAAGCGCTAGCCGGCGCTACTCCTGCCGACGGCGCTCGCATCGACCACTTCGTGCCGGGCGCAAAGTCCGGGGTCGAGGTTTGTGTCGTGCTCGACGCGAGCGAAGCAATAACGGTCGCTGACTTGACCGTCAACTTGCGCGGGCAGTCGCTCGAGCTGGTCTTTCGCGGGCAGTCGTTCGAGTCCAGTGCGGTGGCGCGGATCGTCGAGCACTTGCGGGCGGTCGTCATCGGACTCGTCGAAGGCTCCGGACCCGTATCGGCGATCACTCTCGTCTACGGCGAGGAACGAGCCTGGCTGCTGGCCCAGTCGAACGTCGACTCCGTGAAGCTCGACGAAGAGCTGCCCAGCGTCGTCGAATACTTCCAGCAGCACGTAAGCGAGGCTCCGGACAGCATCGCAGTCGTCGACCGCCACCGCACGCTGAGCTACGCGCAACTGCAGCGCGAGGTAACCACACTCAGCCGACGTCTGCGCGAAAGTGGAGTCGGCTCTGGTGTGCGGGTGGCGGTGTATCTGGACAAGGGAGCCGACGCGATTGTCGCTTTTTTGGCGATTTTGGCTGCGCGCGGGACGTACGTGCCGATCGACACCAACTATCCCACCGGCCGTGCCGCGGCGATCATGGCGGGCGCGACGCCGGCGGTCGTGGTGACGCGCGCTTCGGCGGTCGGCGCAGTCGCCGCGTTCTCGGTCGATCAAACTCCGCCCGACACTCTGCTCGTCGAAGCCGCGCGCGAAGACTCACGCGCGGCGGCCGCCAACGAACCGACGCCGCCCCAACCGAACGACGCTGCCTACGCGTTCTTCACTTCTGGCTCCACGGGGCAGCCCAAAGGCGTCGTTGTCGATCACCGCACATTGTCGAACTATGCGCGCGCTGCCTTCGACGCGTACGGCGTGCGTGCAGACGATCGCGTGCTGCAAGCGGCTTCGCTGGGCTTCGACCTAAGTCTGGAAGAGATTGTCGTCACGCTGACCGCCGGAGCCACGCTCGTCGTACGCAGCGCGTCTGCGATTGAATCGGTGCAGGAATTCTTCGAAAAATGCGTCGAGCAACACTTGACCGTGATCAGTATCACGTGCGCATTGTGGCACGAGCTAACCGCGCGCCTGGCGGACGGAACCGTTCAGCTACCGCCGCTGCTGAGGCTCGTGATTCTTGGTGCGGACGCGGCGCGGCCAGACGTGCTGGTCCCATGGCAGCGAGCCACCGGCGGGCGAGTTCGGCTCGTCAATACCTACGGGCTAACTGAAACCACGATTGTCGCCACTACCTGGGAAGACAGCGCGCGGCCGCTCGCGAGCGACTGGCACGCGCTGCCGATCGGGCGGCCGCTCCGAAACGTCTCCGTTTACGTCCTCGACTCGAGAAGCGAGCTGATGCCGGTCGGCGTCGCAGGCGAGATTTGCATCGGCGGTTTGGCGGTGGCGCGCGAGTACCTCGGAGACGAAAACCTTACGGCCGCTCGCTTCGTCGCTGATCCCTACCTTCCGGGCGCACGCATGTATCGCAGCGGTGATCGCGGCCTCATGCGCAGCACGGGTGAGCTCGAATTCATTGGCCGCTTGGACTACCAAATCAAGGTTCGTGGCGTCCGAATCGAACTGGGCGAGGTCGAGGCCCGGCTAAGGGACTTTCCCGGTGTCCTCGAAGCGGTCGCCATCACCTGGAAGAACAACCTGGGCGAGACCGAGATCGACGGGCACGTAATGGTCTCGGTGCCCGAGATCACCTCTGCTCAGTTGCGAGCTCACCTTCAGCGCGTCTTACCCGCCGCGGCCGTGCCCGCGCGCCTGCACATCTCTGAGCGCTTTCCGCTGACGCCAGCCGGAAAAGTCGACCGGCGAGCTCTAGCCGCCGTCACTCCACAATATGCGCGCGTGCCGTTCGTCGCGCCCCGGTCGCCCCTGGAGTGCCTGGTCGTCGCGACGGTCGCCGAGGTTCTCGGCGAGGCGCAAGTGGGGCTCGATGACGAGTTTTTGGCGTTGGGCGGAACATCGCTGGCCGCGGTTCGCGTCGCCTCCTTGCTGGGTCCGCGCTTGGGACGGCGGCTGAGCTCACAACTTTTTCTCGAACCGCGGACGCTAGCGGAAATTTGCACCGAGCTCGCGAGCGGCGACACGAAAGTCCACGATCCGCAGCCTCTCCTCCGACAGCTCCAGACAGACGCCGTCCTAGGTCCGCACGTGGTCGCCAATCGGGCTCGGGGCCATACGGCGTCGCTGCAATCGGTGTTGCTCACTGGCGCTACCGGGTTCTACGGCGCTTTCGTGTTGAACGAGCTGCTGCGGACCACTCGAGCGCAAATCGTTTGCTTGGTGCGCGCACCGACACCCGAATTGGCGCACCAACGCGTCGTCGCCAATCTCACTCGACTCGGCTGCGCGCTCGATGCGTCGGTCCTTGCCGCGCGAGCTACCTTCGTGTGCGCTGACATCGCCCAGAGCGATTTCGGACTCGCGCCGAAAACGTTCGAGAGTCTGAGCGAGCAGGTGGACACCATATTTCACGTCGCGGCGCACGTGAGCATGCTCTTGCCGTACCAAGTCTTGCGGGCAAGCAACGCTTTGGCACTCGAATGGGTGCTCAGGCTGGCGACGACTGGACGGCCCAAGACGGTGCACCACGTGTCGACGGTCGAGGTGCTTAGCGGTCTGGACCGTCACGCGTTGGGGGCATTGTCGGAGAGCGCGGTCGTCGTATCCCCGTCGGCGTTGGACAGCGGGTATGCGCAAAGCAAATGGGTCGCCGAGAAACTAGTGGAGCAGGCGCAAGCGCGCGGCATACGCGGCTATGTTCATCGCGCGGGTCGGCTCGTGGGTCACACATCGACCGGGGCATTCAACGAGAACGACTTTCTGATCAAGCTGCTCGATGCCTGCGATCGTATCGGTGCGGCGCCGATCTTGGATGTGGTCGTGGACATGACGCCTGTCGATGCAGCGAGCCGAGCGTTGGTAAGCCTTGCGCGGACCGAACCCGCCCCGGGGACGTTCCACCTCGTTCACCCGCGGCCTCCGATGTGGACGTCCTTGCTCGAGACCTTCATCGATCTGGGTAATGCCTGGCGTCCCCTGCCGCATTCGGAATGGCGCTCGCGACTCGAGGCCCGCCTGGGTGTGGGCGACGATCAGCCGACTTTCCTGCACTATCTAGCCGGGCTGTCGCAGGAGGAGCTCGAGGCGGCGCTGCGCGGCGGCTACTCGTCCGCGGCGACGACGGTCGCACTGGGGCCGGCCTACGAGTGGCCAGCGCTCGATGCCCAATTCGTCGCCACCTGGCTGCGCGCACTGCGGGACAAGGCTCGCTTCGGCCGTGGCACGCCGACCAATCCACCGCCGAGACTTATCTAACCATTCGGGGTGCGAGGCCAAAGGCGCGAGCAGCGGCAAACCTTGCGGTATCGACGCGAGAGCTGTCGACGAAAGTGTTGGCCCGATCGATTGTTCGAGGCTTTATTGCGAGTTCTCGGCTCCTTGCTCGGGCCTAAAGATTCGGACCTTCTGCCCCTTTGGTCAGCGCATTGCCCGCCGTAGTAGACGTAATGGCTGTTTCGCTCCAGTCCCCAACCAGGTATTCGACGAAGCTCGTCGCCGCCTGCAGCCTGCTCGGCATCCTGTGCGGGGCGTCGCCCGCCCGTGCCGAAGACGAAGGCTTGGATGCGTTGCTCGACGAGCACGTCGTGACCGGAGCCTCGAAGGCCGACGAGCTCGCCAAAGTCGCGCCCGCCACGACCTCGGTCATCACCGCCGAGGACATGCATCGCTTCGGCATTCGCTCGATCGCGGAGGCAATCGACTTTTTGGGGATGGGGCTCGTCACCCAAAATCCGCTCCATTCGGTCGAAGTGGGCGGGCGCGGCGTGCTGCTCACTTCCGATTTCGGCAACCACGTATTGCTGGTCGTCGACGGCCACGTGTTCAACGAGCCATGGAGTGGCACCGCCTACTTCGAGCAGGGAGCCGGCATCCCGATCGAGCTGATTGACCACATCGAGCTAGTGCTCGGTCCCGGTTCGGTTCTGTACGGCGGAAACGCCATGATTGGCGTGATCAACGTCGTGACCAAGCGCGGGGCGGGCTACCGAGGGCTCCATCTCGTCGCGGCAGGCGGCGTTTCGCCCGCGCAAGGTCGCGACGGCACATTCACGAGCTTCGCCCCCAGCGACCTCGGCGGCAACTACCGTTTGGGCGCTGGCATCGGCCACGCATTGCCGTTCCTGGGCCCGAACGCCGAGATCAATGCGGGAGCCGAGGTCTACGCGCAGAATGGGCCGAGCTTCGAGTGGGGCCCGCAGGTCGTCACCAACGCAGACGGTTCGCCGCGCACCTTCGGGCCGCGCACGCCGGAAGGCCTCTGGGGAGGCCGTATCAACGACCAGTATTCGACGCTGGTGCCGTCGCTGTATAGCCGCCTGCAGATTGGCGACCTGGCCGTGATGTTCCGTACCGCGCTCTACGAGCGCAGAACGCCGGTGCAAGGCTTCGATCAGCAAAACACCGATTTCGATGAGCCTCGCAGCTGGGAGCGCGACCGCTTCATCTCCGTCGACGTCCAGTACAAGAAGCGCGTCTCACAGAAACTCAGTCTCTCGTTTCGCGGCTACGGCGACGCTTACGACTACTATCAGCAGACCTACAACACCGATTCGACCGTCTGCGCCGTGGAGACCGTTGGGCCGTGTCAGTTCACGGGCAAAGGGCACTCGCGCTGGCTTGGATCCGAGGTTCAAGGCTCGTTTGACTGGACGGGCGAGGATCGCTACAGCACGCTGATCGGCCTGAACGGTATCGTCCGCAACGTCGGCGGCGAGACCGACTCGGTCGAGGCAAACACCGGCCAGCTGCTAGACGCGACCGGCAAGAACAGCGTCACCGAGGTGGTGAAGGCTGCGTACGCCCAACAACGGCTATCGCCGACGACCTTCCTCCATTTCAACGTCGGTGCGCGCTACGACGCGGATCCGCGCGGCGGTGCCCGGCTGTCGCCGCGTGCGGCAGTGGCGCTCGACGTGTGGAACGGCGGTGTTCTCAAGGCCATCTATGCCGAAGCGTTTCGGCCGCCCACGTTCTTCGAGGCGCTGTACTCGTCGCCTGACCAGATCCCGAATCCCTCGATCAAGTCCGAGTATGTTCGCGGTGGCGAAGCGACCTTCGAGCAGCGCTTCGGGCGGAACAAGCTCTTGTTCGGAGTGTTCCGCACGCAGTGGAGCGACATGTTGTCGATCGAGACTCTGGCCAGCGGAGTTTCGCAGTACCAAAACGTCTCCAAGATCGAAAACTACGGTTACAACGCGCGGGTCGAGGGAGTCGTGGGCTCCTTCCGCTACGGCGCATCGATCGTCGGTGCGCACACGCGCCGGGCGATTCCCGAAGAACAGCCGCTGCCGGTCGCGCCCCAACTGTTCGGCAACGCGCGCATCGCATACGCGCTGCCGGGATCGCTACCGGTCATCGCGCTGGCGACCACCTTCGTCGGTTCAAGGCCCGCTGACCGCCTGCTGGACGGGAACTTCTCGCCACCGCCTCGCGCCCCCGCGAGCGCTGAGCTTCGACTCACGGTCTCGCAGGCGCTGAAGGTAGTCCCCGGGCTGTCGTACAGAATTGCCACGTCGTACACGACGGGTAACGTCGCCCCGTACGTCGCCGGGCCGATTCAAGCCCACGATCCGGCCGCTACCGAGCGCGGGCCAGCCGAGCTGACGCCAGTAGTGAAGCTCGTTACCTTCGCCACCCTCCGCTACGACGTGGACCTATGAGCGCCCACGTCTCCCCACCTTTGAACGCGGGGCCGCCGATCAGGCTCGGGCAGAGGCGCTGGCCCCGTCGGGCGTCGGCCCTCGTGAGCTTGCTGCTCTGCATGCTGATTTGCCGTGCCCTGTACGCAGATTCCGGGGTGCCGCTGAATCTCCAGGCGCGCCTTTTGTCGCGTCTCTGCGGCTACGACCGGAACTTCAAGATGCGAGCCGGCCCGGTAGCGAACGTGCTGGTCATGCACCGCAAAGGCGACCCCGACTCGACCTTCGAAGGCGCCGCTTTGGCCAAGGCCATTGCCGAGGTTCAAGACATCGGTGGGCTGCCTTTCAAGGTCGATCAGGCGACGTTTTCCGATGCAGAATCGCTGGCGAAGCGATGCCGAACGGATAAGATCGCTATCGTGTACCTGACGGTCGGCATGGAAGCAGACACCTCGCGCATCGCCAGCGCCCTGGCCAACATTGGCCTGCTGACGGTCGGCAGCTCCGCTCGCCACGCCGAAAACGGCGCCGTGGTCGGCCTCGGAGTGGAAGAAGCCCGGCCCAAGCTGGTCATCAACCTCAAGCAGGCCGCTTTGCAGAACGTCAACTTCAAGGCCGAGGTCCTAGCCCTCGCGCGGCTCATTCAATGACTAGACGCGCGCTTTAGTCATGCAGACCATCATCGTGATCGACGACTCGCAAGCCGCCCGCGAACTCTTGAGCGAGGTGCTCTCCGCGGCTGGCTATGCGTTGATCATGGCCGTCGATGGGCAGCAGGGTCTGGAGACCGTCCGTGCGCATCCCGAAGCATCGCTTGCGATTTGCGATCTTCATATGCCAGGCCTGAGCGGTCTCGAGCTGCTGGCGGCGTGGCACAAAGAGCAGAAGGAAGGCACCTCACCACTTCCGTTCCTGATGTTGACGACTGAAGCACGCAGGGACGTGTTGGAGAAAGCGCGAGCCCTAGGCGCAAAGGGGTGGATGGTCAAACCGTTCAAGACTCCGATGCTGCTCTCCGTAGTCCGCAAACTAGCGCGCCCCTAAGAAGGCTGAAGCCCACAGCTCCCAGCCTTTAGCTCCACGTTCACGCCCGCAGGCTAGCCCAGGAAACCCGCGAAGTCCCACAGCGCGCTGCCCTTCGCGAGCAGCTTCGTTAGCGAACGGCGTACAGGCGAGCGAGCTTGGAGCAGGAAATCGAGCGGCGTGAGAAGGTCGGGATCATGACTAGCTCTTCCCTTCGATAGCCTGATTCCTCGATGCCTGTGTGCGTGACCAACGCCAGCACCGCCTCGGGATGGTCAGGCGCGCGAAACAAACGCGCGACGAACCACTCGCTGGGTGCTGAGAACTCGAACGTGGTCGGGGCGGCGCCCGCCGACGCAACTCGGCAATGTTGCCGTCGGAAATACCCACCC
>JBBQHO010000102.1:0-13274 GCA_038324055.1 Polyangiales bacterium
GTCGGCGACTGTCCAGCCGACGACGGCTTCACCCAGCTGCTGCGAACGATCGGCGCGATCGGCACGGCAGTTGACCAGTGCGATCTTCGTGGCGCGCTCAGGCGCGCGCTTGACGGCCAACTCCCAGACCTGACCGGTGGACTCGGGATCGTTGGCGGCAAAGCCGTTGACGACCGTAAAGGCTTCGCGCCCCAGCTGCACGCGCTCGAGCGTCAGGGCACCGGGATCGGGGTGCGCCGCCTGCATACCGGACAGCGAAAGCGCGCGCGGCACGCCTAGATCCGCGCAGATCCTGAGCGCCAAGTCGACGTTCTCGGCGTGTTCCACATAGCCGAACTCGGCCAGTTCGGCGGCCGTCACCGGGCATGCAGCCGTGTCGGGTCTCACAATCACCAGTTCACAATTGCGCGCCCGGCTGACTTGGCCCAGGAGCGAAGCGAAGCGCTCATCTGCGACGTACAGCTTGCCACCAAGCGGAATGCTGCCGGCCAAGGCACGCGCCACACCCTCCGTATGGGGGCCCATCACGTCGAGATGGTCGGCGCGAATGTTGGTGATGACGCCGTGCGTCGGCCGCACCAGGCGCGCCGTCGAGATCCATTGCAAGAACGGCTGCAGCGCCATGCATTCGATCACGACGGCCTCGGCGCCCAAAGACCGTGCCCGACGCAGGACGCCCAGCTGTTCGATGACGTTCGGCTTGCCGACGCGGTAGATGGGCTCCTCCGCACCATCCGTGTGGATGAGCCGCGGCAAGGTGCCCGTCGTCTTGGCCACCGTACGGACGCCGCCTGCGCGCAGGCCGGCCGCGATCAAGCGCGTGACGCTCGACTTGCCGCGGGTGCCGTTGACGTGCACGCGAATGCGAAAGCTCCGGAGCACGCGGCGATGCGCATGATTCTCGAGGGCGCCAAGCAGCACCAGAACCAGCGTGATCCCGAGCAAGAGCGAGAGGGCGCGCGCGTCCATCGGACGGCGAGTTAAGCATGACCTCACGCGCAAAGGAGCAGGTCACACGCCAGCCAGCGGATCAGGGCTGCTTTTCGCTGGGGGCCTTGAGCTCGATTAGCGTGTCCTGCATCTCGACCGCGGTCTGCAGAACCTTCACGCTGGCTGCGTTCAGGTTCTGGGCGCGGGTCATGTCGGTGAGCGCGCCCGCCAAGTCGCGGCTCTCGTTCGACAGCGAAACGGTCGCCGCTGGACCGCCGACCGAAGGCGGAGCCTCGGACGGCTGCTTCGTGATGCTCTCCAGAAACGCCGGGCTCAGAAAGACACGTTGTACCTGGGTGGCCGCCTGCTCATGAAGGGCTCCCGCACGCGCAATGCCCTGCACAGCCGACGCCGCCGCTCCCGTGGGACCGATTGCGTTGCTCATACCGACGGATGGACGGACGGTCGCCAGGAAGCTTGAGCAAATAATTTCGAGGCACGACCCCGCAGCGGGGAACGACCAAGCGCGGGCGCGGCTTAAGGCTTATTTTGGAGTTCCGGCAGAAGCTGGGCCGGGGCCTCCGACTCGCTGGCCGCTATCTCTTCTTCCACTTCCTCCGGCTGTTCTTCGGGTTCGGGACAGGGCTCGCCCGTGTAGGCCTTCATGCCCTTGGGGATGCGGCAGGGGTGGACTTCCACGATGTGGGGTTTGGGTTGGTAGACGACCTCGCGCCCCTGTTCCGCCTTGGAGCCGTCGGCGTAGTGAAGAATGCGCAGAGTCATCACCGACCAGCCCACCTGGCCGCGGGTCACCAGCTTGCTCTCGTCGGGCAGGAGCTCCGCGTTGGGTGCGTATTCGAGAGGCGGCTGGACGATGTGCGAAGGGGCCGAGACGCGGCGTTCGACGCGGCGCCCTTCGTTGTCGCCGTAGATGAGGACGCGAATCGACGTCGCATCGTAGCGGGTCTTGATGAGCAGGCCGCTCTTGGTGTCGTTTTTGAAGATCAGATCGGGCGATGGAAACGAAACCGTGGCTTCGAGACCCTCGGGGTAGCGCGAGAAGTAAAAGCTGTGGGGTTGGCGCTGCACGATTTCGTAGCCGCCATCGAACACAGCGTTGAAAAGCGTGGTGGCGAACTGGCTGATGCCCCCGCCGGCCGTGGCTTTCATCTTGCCGCGTACGATCGTCGGCGCCTCGACGTAGCCACCTTCTCCGGTGCGTGGACCCAAGAACTGATTGAGCGAGAAGGTCGCGCCAGGCCGAAGTACGTAGCCATCAATCTGTGCGGCCACCGAGTGGATGTTTTTCACTCGCGCTTCGCAGCACGGATGACGTGTCGCAAACTGCGCGACGAGTCCGCGTACGCCCAGCCCCGCAGCCTCGGTCTCGGTGAGACCGACGGGCTGTTCGACGCGCAGCGGCAGCAGGCCTTGTCGCTTGGAACTCTGCGCGGCGCGGAACAGCTCGCTCAGGAGCGCCGCGTCGTCGATACGAGAACCGGTCGCGCTGGGTGCGACGCTGATGGCGCCTTGGGCGTCGACATCGAAACCTGCTGGATGAGCTGGCTTTTCGAGCCGCTTTTTGATGGGTCCGAGCACCGGAGCCAGAGCTTCTAGCGAAAGTTCGAGCACCAGCTGGGGCGGCGAACCCTCGATGCGAGTGCGCACGGCGCTGGCGAGAATTGCAGGGCTGAACTGCAGGCGCTCGGCACCGTCGGCGCTCACCAGCACGAGCGCGGCGCCGATCAACTGCCGGGCCTGGGCGAGCTTGGCCTCGACGGCTTCCCGTGCAATCTGGGGCTGGGTCGTGAACAGCGGCACCTGCAAACGCGCCTCCTGCGCGCCTCGAGCGAGATGCGAATCGACCAGCGCGGCAAGAGCGGCGCGGTCGATGGTGCTGAAAGGCTCGGGATAGAGCGCCCGCAGTTCGCCATCAAAGAAGACGCCGGGCTCGATGGGCAAGAGCAAGGCTGCGCCTTGGAGCTCTGCGGTCTTCTTCTCGAACTTGGCAGCGTCGTGCTTCACGACGAAGGTCAGCTGGTGCTTTGCAAGCAAGCGACCCAACCAAAAGCCGAGCTGCTTGCCCAGCCCACCCGTGCGACCGGCGTCGAGCGCCCGCTGGGTCGTTGCTGCTACGTCGATCACGACGCCAAGCTCACTCGGCCGAACCTGGAACGAGCGTTCGCCGACAACGAGCTCCAGCGGCTTTTGGTTCAGCAGCTGCGCCCGGCCGCTCGCCCACTTCTGGAGCGCCGGCTCGTCGCTGCCGCCCAGCGAACGACCATCGAGCACAACCCCGCGCAACACCTTGCCTTGCCCGCTCAGGCGCTCGACGGCGCAGGTGAGCAGAAGCCCGACGGCGAGCCCCGCGACAGCCGCCCCCAGCCAAAAGCCCGCCACGCGGGCGCGCGCGACCGACGGCGGGGTCGGCTCGCTCGGAGTCGCTTCGGTTGGTGTCTCGTCCCCCATGACGCGAGCGTCGGCCTTAGCTCAGTCTGGGGGTCCCACCAAGCGACCCACGAAAGCGTCGCGCAAGTCCGTCGACGCCTCTGCCTTCGAACGGCACACTGCGAACATGAACGCGCCGCTGCCCGTGACCGTGGTGACCGGATTCTTGGGCGCGGGCAAGACGACGCTCGTCAACCACTGGCTGGGGCAAGTGGAGCGCGGCGAGCTGGGGGTCATCGTCAACGAACTGGGCGCGGTGGGCATCGATGGCGCTCTGCTCAGCGAGCGCGCGCGTGCGTTGATCGAAATCGCCGGCGGCTGCGTCTGCTGCACGACGCAAGCCGAACTGGCGCAGGCACTCGACGCCATGTCCGCGTCCCCCCAGCCTCCGGCTCGCATCCTGGTCGAGACCTCCGGCGCGGCCTCGCCCGCTGGGGTTTTGCGGGCACTGGCTGGTGGCAGCCGCAGGGGCGCGTTCGAACTGGATGGAGTCATCACCGTGTTCGACGTCACGCGCGCCGAAGCAGTGTTGACGCAAGACGTAGCAATCGAGCAGCTGGGCTACGCGGACTTGGTCGTGCTTTCGCGGGTCGACGCGTGTTCGAGCGAACAGCTGGCGCAGACGCGCGACCTGTTGCTGGCGCGCAACGGAGCCGCCGTTTTGGTAGAAGCCGCGCGCGGAGCGGTAACCTGGCCGTCCGCCGCTTCGCTGGAACAGCTGCTCGCCCTGCGAAGTTCGAGCCCATTCCAGCTCCGAAGCGCGTGGCCGGCGCAACAATCGCACGAGTACGAGTCGGTGTCGCTCGAGGCTGAAGGTGAGCTGGACGGTGAGCGCTTTGCTGAGTTCATGGAGAACGAGGTCGGCAGCCAATCGGGGCGTATCTTCCGCATCAAGGGGATCTTGGCCGTCGCTGGGGTCGATGCGCGCATGATCGTTCAAGGAGTCGCCGACACCGTCGAGGTCGACTTTGGCGAGCAGTGGGGCGAGGCCACGCGTGCGAGTCGCTTGGTCGTGATAGGTTTCGGCCTCGACCGCCAAGCAATGACTCGCGGCTTTGCCGGTTGCGCTCAGAATGCGACGTTGAACGACAAGCCCGGCTGAATCAGCGCATGCGCTTCGTCGCTCGACGAGAAGAGCAGGTAGCTGCGCGTCTCCAGATCGAGAGTAAAAATCGGCGTCTTGTAGAGCTCCAGCCCCAGCACAGCGCCAACGGCCACCTGGTCCAAGCCCAGAAAGCGCGCGTATCCAGCTCGCGCGCCCAGGTAGGGGTTGAGAAACTGACGCCTTCCTCCGCCCAAAAACTCCGAGTAGATCTCGCCACCCAGCGTAGCCAAGAACAGATCGAAGTCCTCGCCTCCGTAGCCGCGATTCACGCTGGGCAGCCCTTCGACGTCGATGCTGAAGTGCCGCGAAAAACGGATCGACAATCCCGGACCGACGAAGTCGGAGGCGCCATAGCTGCCGCCCACGTTGCGAGCGTAGCTCATACGCAAACCGGGATAGAACGTCGCCTCGGGCTCTTCGTACGGCGACTCGACGCTCTGGGGAGAGAACAAGCTGACATGCACGGTCGCCTGGGCTGCGCGATCCTTGAGCCAACGCAGCTCGCCCTTCAAACTTTCGATGCGCTGACGCACGTCTTCGAGCCGCGCCTCGACCGCCATGGTTTCTTCGACCGTACGCGCCTGGCCGAGTAGCTCGTCGTAGCGCTTTTTGCTCTGCTCGAGCGTCATCAGGCGGGTTTCGGCGTCAAAGTACTCCTTGCCGACGTCCTTCGACTCGACGTTGCGCGCGCGCACGGTGCCCAGGGCTTCAAGCTGCGCGAAGAACTGCTCCACATCGCGCGCCGGCACACGCAGCGTCAACTCGGCACCGGGTGCCGTAAACTGATCGGTCGAGATCGCCTCTTGCACAACGTAGCCACCCCTTGCCTCGACCAAGCCGTGCAGCTTGCCGATGGCGGCCTTGACGTTCTGGGTCTCGATCCGAAAGCGCGCCTCGATATCGCGCATCGGTTTTTGTGGCGACGGAGGCGCAGGAGCATCGGCACTCGAACCCGCAGCTGGAGTCGGCGAGCCATCCGCAGCGCCCGGGCCCAGATCAACTGAACTCAGCTCGCGCTTCTCGGGAGCGGCAGGTTCCTGTTCGGGCGCCCCCACAGGCAACGACGGCGCGCTCTGCGCTTCAGCGCGGCTCCCCGCACACCCAACGGCGCTCAGTACCAGGCTCATGACGACCGAGGTGGCTCCGCTTCGCTTCAGCTGCTTCATACGTGCGTCCTACGTCAAAAGGCGCGCCGGCTCCCTCCGGCTGCTTCCAAGCAACAACGCCCAGCGGGGCCCGGGCTTACACCGCAGCCGCGTGGCTTGACTGCCGCTCGTGCGCACCGTATCTTTTTTTCCGGAGATTAAGTACCATGCTCTCTGCTCAGCCTGTCTTCGAACCTGGCCGTGTCTACCGTACGCGGGAGCTGCGGCAGTGGGGCGCCAACCCGCCGAGGCTTGCTCAGCGTCTCGTCCGAGACGGACAGCTCCTGCAGGTGGCCCACGGGCTGTTCGTCGCACCGCGGCAAAGCCGCTTCGGCCCTGTGCCCCCAACCGACGAAGCACTGCTTCGCGCGTTCCTCGATGGCGGACCGTTCGTGTTCACTGGCCCTGAGCGATGGAACTCGCTCGGCCTCGGCACGACCGCGGTGTTCGCGACACCGCTCGTCTACAATACAAAGCGCTCGGGCCGCTTCACCTTCGGGAACCGGCGGTTCCTGCTCCGTCGTGTCGCGTTCCCAGAGACACCATCGCCAGAGTGGTTCGTCGTGGACCTCTTCGAGAACGCTGCGCAAGCGGCAGCCGCGCCGGAGGACCTTAGAATCGCCCTTGAGGCAGCGCTGCGGGTGCGAAAGTTCGACCCAGCAAAGCTCGCGTCAGCTTCGAAGCGCTACGGCTCGCAGCGCACTCAAGCGCTCGTGAACGCGGCCCTCCGGGCCACGCCACAATGAGCTTTGTCCACGAAGACCCCGAATTCGGCGCAATCCTGCAGATCGTTGCCGGCGATCGGGGTCTTAGCGTTGCCCTCATCGAGAAAGACTATTGGGTTGCCGCCATTGTCCGACTATCCAACCCCCCGCTCGCTCGCCGACGAGATGCTCCAGCAAAAACAGATCGCGTCGCTTCCCGCGTCGACGCATGCCGCCTTCACCCCCAAAGCGGACGCACGCTGGCAAACAGTCCAGAAGGCGCACGAAACGATTGCGCCGATGTTCTGGGGACCCCGCATCTCACTCGTCGATGCCTGCGCGGAACTGCGCGCGTGGCTCGAGGCGGAATTCAACTGAAGCGCTTGTTGGGCCGAAACCGCGGCTCCTTCCACCCAACTCTTGCCAAGAGTTTACCAAGACTCGAGACACGTGGAGTCATCCTGAGGCCACTCGGGTCCAGTTGGTCGTCCGCGACCGAGCCCGGCGCAATTCGCGCATCCAGGATGAATAGGCCGCATCCAGCTTGACGAGGCTCGGTCCGGTGGGGCAGAAGCCCCGACGGAGATGTGGCCGAGTGGTCTATGGCAGCGGTTTTGAAAACCGCCGTGGGGGTGACTCCACCGGGGGTTCGAATCCCTCCGTCTCCGCCCTGATTACTGCTCAAACCCGCGATGACTCGCGGTTTTTGCGTTTGTGGGTGGGGAGGAGTGAGGGGACTGGAGGTGACAGGAATGGACCCGTTGGGACCCCAGTTTCGGCAAACTCTCGGCACGCCGAGAGTGCTGCCTGCGATGCCCTTTGGCTGAGGGGGGCGTCCTTCTTCGAGTATCGAAATCAGTTTGGCCTCAGGGGAGGTTCACCAGGTCCTCCGGGTCCACCCAGGGAGAAACGTACCTCTGAGCTGTTCTTGAGGTCGTCCATGAAGACGGTAGCGGTTCGGCCCTGGCTTCACGGTCCTCTCTGGGTAATCTGCAAGTATGCCCGCCTATCGTTTCTCGTGGAAAGCCTTCGACGACGCGACCCTTCGCGCGCTTGCCCGCGGGGAGGGTTGGAGCGAGGTCGACGGCGACGCCCGCCCGTGGCTCACGGAGCGTGTAAAGCGACCGAACGACGAGTTCGTGCGCAGGCAAAAGATGACCTTAGCGACCGCCTGGCTTCCAACGTATCCAGGAACCAAGCGCATCGTCGAACACCTCCTGGACTCGGGAATTGGCCCGATGGGACCGAGCCCGGGAACCCCCGCCGAGGCGGCACGGTATGTGGAGCGCTGCCGCAACTCGGCCCGCCTGCGAAAGCTCCTAGTTGATGCCCTCCTACGCTTCGGCGACCTGGATCGTGAGAAAAGCGACGATGGTGCGAGGGGCTTCCTGCCGAGTTTTGCCCTGATCAGGCCGTCGTTGCAGCAACTCGATGCTCGCAAGCCTCACGATTATCAGAGCCAAGCGTGGGAGCGGCTCTCGGCTCATCTCGCTGAGGCACAAGTCTCGGGGACATTTCAAGGCATGCTTGTCATGCCGACAGGCTCCGGCAAAACGTACACGGCCGTACGCTGGCTCGTGGAAAACGTGATTGCGCGCGGGGGACGCGTCCTGTGGATCGCCCATCGTGCAGAGCTCTTGAATCAGGCTGCAAAAGAGTTCCATGCGCTCGCTTCACACGCCTCAACGCGTGAGATGCTCCGCGTGCGTGTCGTGTCCGGTGAGCATTGCGCGACGACTCAAATTGACCCTGCGGACGACGTACTTGTCTGCTCCATCGCCAGTATCGCCAGACGTCTCGATATCATCGACGAAGTTCTCAAGGACGAGCGTTCTTTCGTCGTGATTGACGAGGCGCATCACGCTGCCGCCCCTAGCTATCGGAACGTGATCTCCAAGTTCGAGGAAGGAAAGCGCCGTATCCTCGGTCTCACAGCAACTCCGACACGAACCGCAGAGGACGAGCGACCGACATTGGCCAGACTCTTCGGTGAGCGGGTCCTCTACACCGTCAAGACGAGTGAACTAATAGAGCGAGGCTTCCTTGCGCGGCCAATCCCCGTGAACGTGCCAACGGATGCAGATGTCGAGCAAGGGCTCACAGAGGAGGATCTCGCGATTAAGGCGCGGTTCGATCAACTCAGTGAAGCTTGGCTCGAGCGAATCGGGGAGATGGTGCCACGCAATCGAGTCATTGTCGGGCACTATACGCAGCCCGAAAACCGGTTGAAGTATGGCAAGACGCTCATCTTTGCTGTCAACGTGAAGCACGCTGCGCTGCTGACTGAGATGTTACGCGCAGAAGACGTGGCCGCGGAGTACGTAGCGAGTTACCGGCTCGAGGATGATGCGAAGGACAACCCCGAGATCCTCCAACGATTTCGAGATCCGAATGGAGGCATCGAGGTCCTGGTGAATGTGCAGATTGTCACCGAAGGCGTGGATTTGCCCGCAGTGCAGACGGTTTTCCTCACCCGCCCCACGCACAGCGAGATCCTTCTACGCCAGATGATCGGGCGCGCCCTGCGTGGTCCTGCAGCCGGAGGAAAGTCCGAAGCCTACATCGTGTCGTTCGAGGATCACTGGGATCGCTTTCGCGACTGGCAGGGCCAGCTCGCGCTTGTGCCCGACATCATGCCCCCGGCTGTGCCGGTACCGGTGCCAGGAGCGCCGGGCAGCGACGGCCCACTTCCTACGCCTACCGAGCCCGGTATCGAGGAAGCAATGGACACCCTTCCTTGGGATGCCGTCATTCGGTTCGTGCGCGAGATCAGGCTCACCGGATCCGGCAACGAGGTCGACGCCTTCGAGGCGGTTCACCACGGCTGGTACGTGCTCGAGCGAGTCGACGAAGGCGAAGTCATCCGCCAGACCATCGCCCTCTACGAACACCAAGCGGCCTCCTGGGATGCCTATCTGTCTGCCCTCTACGCGAAGACACCGGACCAGCTTGCAGCCGCCGATGTCGACGCCCTATTCGACGACTACTTTGGTGATTGCGACGTGCCCGCTCCAGGCACCGAGCAAATCCGGGCTGCACTCGAACACGCACGAGCCGGTGGCGAGCGCCCCATCTATCGTGAGCTTGGAGAACGCAAGGAATGTGACCCTCACGAGCTTGCGCGGATCATTCGCGACGAGGATCTGGGCGAGCGACGTCGTCAGGAGCTACTCGAGCAGCGCTACTCGGCCCTCGCCAAAGTCATTTTTCCGACGATGCGGCACTTCCAGAATGCGGCCAACGACGCCCTCTACGAGCTACAACACCCTGACGAGTCGACGAGAATCGTACGCGCTGTGCCTATCTTCGAGCCCCGCGCCGAGCAGCAGCTTCGGCCTGGCCCCGCGCACGACCTCACGGCGCTTCTCGACGAGGTGCTGAAAACAGGGCATGAGATTCTCGGCCACGACGCGCCGCACGCGGGATCAATCACCTGGAGCAAGCGCATCCTGAAAGGCTGGTACGGCAAGGCGTTCTGGAAGCTGTCTGACGCCTCCGGTCATGGTGACATCAAGATCAACGCGTTGCTCGACAGCCCCGACATCGACGGGTCCACGCTGCGCTTCCTGCTCTGGCACGAGTACCTGCACCTGTTCCTCAAGCAAGGGCATACGCCCGCCTTCCGTGAACTCGAGCGCAAATGGCCCGGTCTTCAGACAGCAGACAGGCAGCTCGACACGCTGAACGAGAAGTTCGGCGTGCAATACTGGTAACTCCTTCTTAGCAGCGCGCGCTGCTTCGCAACCTTCCTTGCGTGCAGCCGCGGCTCCCGACAAGATCGCCCCTGGCGGAGTTCCTCGTCACTCTGGCGTGGCCAAGGCTTGGTTGTGCGAATGCTCCTCGCGTCGAAGTTGACGTCAGCTCATCGACCATATGGGGCTGGCCTCCCAGTTCGGGGGAAAACCCATCCGGCTCTTTGGAATGGCAGCGTACTCGGCAAGGAGACTCTTCAGCCGCTGTGCCCAGTGATGCCCGACGCAAATCTGGTTGAGGCAGTGTTGGCAGATGGTCAGCGTTGCGAAGGCGTGGGTGTCTGGGATTTTCACCGGCGTATGCCACTCGGGGTATGTCTTCTCGAGGGGGATGGAAGGCCGGGTGCCGCTGATGCTGCGGTTCCACAGGCGTCCGTGATGAGCGCAGATATTCCGTACCGTGTTCAGCGTGAGGAGCCAGGTCTTGAAGACCCGCTCGGGAACGTTGAAGGCGGCAGCCACGTCCTTTCGAACGCGGTTTGGAGCTGTCCGGTACAGGCGAACTACTGACCCGAAAGACATGACCTCCGTCGCCATCCAAATCGGCAGTTCGTGATCGCTGTACTTGTCACGAAAGTGCCGGACAAAGGTCTCGTCGCTGCGACTGATTTCGCGGTCGAGAGTTTCAAAGAACTTAGCTCTGTGGTGTCCCCGAAGCTCTGGAAGGGCGGCGGCGTCGCGCGCGTAGCCGAAGGGGCCAAACTGCTTGGAATGGTGAGAGGAGATCAGACCTCGAACGGCTACCTCGATTCGCTCCAGAGCATCGAGGACGAGAAGTCGAAGTCGCCGGTCGAAGATGTACTGGTCCCAGACCCTGCGGAACTGAGTTCCGGGCTTGAACTCGTCCTTGCCGGGTTCTCTGAAAGGGTGCCAATAGCCCGAGAGGCGGTAGTAGCTCACCGACTGGAGGCGCAGCTTGATAAACGCCTCTTCCCCCTCCATCCCCCTTGCTCGCAGACGAGCCACTTGGTCCTCAAGGGAGAGAAATGGCTTCGTGTAGAGCATGCAAGGGAGGAATATAGCCGTCCCAAGACAAAGAAAAACCCGCCGTAAGATAGCGTGCTTTGCAGCAGAGGCCCGGCGGGTGTGACTTCCTGAACATAGAGCCCGGGATCGGGGCGAGCAAGGCTCTCGCAAACTTTTGCTGAGAAACGGCCTAGCGACGCGGGGAACGTCGTCCTGGCATTGCGAGACGCCCATCCGCGAATCCTTGCCGATGCGCGGCCGGCCCCTTGGCCACGCTGCACCACAATCACGTCAGCGAGGCTACACTCGGCAAAGCTACACCGTCCGCGTAGTCGCCCATCAGGGCCACCTCCGGAAGCTGCTTTTTTGGCACGACCCCGAGTTCGCGGAGCCCCTCAGCGCGTCCAACGAGGTGACCGCGTCCCGTGTCGAGCTTTCGACGTGCCTTGTTGTAGGAGTCGACTGCGCCGTTGAGGCACTTGCCGATCTTCTCCAGATCTTCGACGAAGCCGACGAACTTGTCGTACATCTCCCCTGCCTTCTGAGCAATTTCGCGCGCGTTCTGACTCTGGTCCTCGAAGCGCCAGAGGGAGGCCACCATGCGCAGCGCCCACTGGAGATTGCTCGGACCTACGAACATGACCCGCTTCTGCCAAGCATCCTGGAGCAGAGCTGGCTCGCGCCGCACCAACTCAAGAAACGCTCCTTCCGTCGGGATGAACATCAGGACGAAGTCCACTGTTGTGAGCCCGTAAAGGCTGGCGTAGCTCTTCTTCGCTAGCGCTTGGTAGTGAGTACGGACGGAGCTGACGACAGCTGCCCAGTTCAAGTCGCTGTTCTCAGCGCTGTAGGCTGTCCAGGGTTTCAGCGAGACTTTCGAGTCGATGACAAGGTTCTTGTCTCCAGGCAGTCGCACAACCACATCCGGGCGGAGAAGGTTGCCTTCGTCGTCCCGATGGCTTTGCTGCGTGACGTAGGCGCGCCCCTCCTCGAGCCCCGCGCACTCCAGCACGCGAGCCAACGTCGTCTCACCCCAGTCGCCCGCTACCTTGTTGTCGCCCTTGAGGGCGACGGTGAGCTCGCGAGCTCCCTTGTCGAGATCTGTGCTCGCCTTCATCAACTGCTGAAGCTGTTCGCCCAGCTTCCCCTGTTCCTCGGCGCGCTTCAGTTCTGTCGCCTCGACCTTCTTGGTGAACACCTCGAATGTCTCTTTGACCGGCGACAACAAGGCAGCCAGCTTCTCATGCTGCGACTCATTGAGCTGCTTCCCGCTCTTTTCGACGACTTCGGTGGCGATGAGCTTCATTTGCTCACCCAGCAATTTGCGCGCCTCGTCGAGAAAGGTGAGCTTCTCCCTAGACCCTTCGAGGACTGCCTGAAGTTCCGCCAGCCTCTCGCGCAATACGCCGTTGTCGGCGCGCTCCTGGTCGAGGGATGCGTCGAGCAATGCCGCCCGCTGCCGCTCTTGGTCGACACTCTGTGAAAGGAAAATCTCGGTCTGCGCCTGCGCTTGAAGATGCCCGGCCGTCGTTGCATGCAACTGACGCTCCGCCGCCAACTCTTCCAGCGACCTCTCCAACCGCTCGCTCCACTCCGCGACTTCATCAGCCCGGCGGCGCGCCTCGAGTTCAAGCCGCTCACCCAGCGAGCGCGTTTGCTCTACCAGCGTGGCTACCCGTGCCTGCACATCGCCCGCAGTCTCCAGCGCGGCTTGCTGGGCTCGCTGGACAGCTGCCCGCGACCAGAGCCGAGCCACGACCGTCAGAAGGCCGATGACGAGACCCAGGACGAAACACGCATGGAGTAGTGACATGTACCGCCGCAATGCAGAGGGCGTGCCAGAAGCCTCAACACCTCTGGGGCGGCCTTTGCAGCCCAGGGGACGTAACCGGGACAGCTCGCCCGTAAGCCAATTTACTATGGAGTAATACTGGTTACATTGGCAGCCATGGCAGAACGCCTTCTCGCTTGCTGGATTGGGTTCACGGACTTGGACTGCGCGCGAGGCAAGGAGCCAGGGCTTGGCCCAGTTGGGCAAGCGCTCACTCAGCGCGAGTTCGACCGTGTGGTTCTCCTGACAGATGCCAGTACCGAAGATCGGCGCCTCTACCAGTCGTGGTTGAAGCAGCACACACGGACCGCGTTCACCATTGTGCCCGTTTCACTACCCAATGGACCCATGAGCTTCGGCGATGTGCACGCGTGCGCGGTGGCGGGTGTTGTC
>JBBQHO010000103.1:0-13149 GCA_038324055.1 Polyangiales bacterium
CAGAGCACGAGCGTGTTGCCCGAAGAGCGCGTCGTTTGTGGCGTACCCGGTGCGAGCTGGCTCGAGCAGGGCATACCGCTGACGCACGCCCTTGCCACTCTTTTGGTGCGAGCGGACTTGCTTCGGTATTTTGCCACTGCCTTGGGTGTCCAGGCGTGGACCGAGACACCCGAATTTTGGACGTCGCGCTTCTGTGTCGGCGAATACATCGACGAGCACTGCGATGCCCGAGGGGCTGTACAATTTTTGATCTGTCTCGAGGCACCGCCGCCTGGATGCGGCGGTGCGGTGTCGTTCGGAGTGCACTCGGGTCTCGGACGAGTGCAACTGAGCCTCGGCGACGGCCTGCTGTTCACGGCCTCGCGCATCGTCCACGCGACCGAACCCCTTCGAGCAAGCGCAACCGCACCCCAGCCGGAACTCCTGGTTGCGGTAGCGCGCTACTTCACGAACGCCTGACGGCTATGCAACTCACGAGGGCGGCTCAATTCAATGCTGAACTACCGCTTTTCTTGCGCGTTTCCAGCAAGACCTCGGCCAGGTAGTGCACGACTTCATCGACGCGCCGCTGGGCATCGGTCATTTCGAGCAGGGTCTGGCGCTTGGACGAGTCGTCGATGAGCACGCTGGCCAAGAGATCGGCAAACTCACCCGCATCGGTCGCGTGCTCCGCCGCTTGAAGGAGCGGCGGCCCACCTTCAGAGAGGCCCGCCGCGACGGGACGCAAGCAACTGCGCAGAGTCTCGAGTTCACGGGCCGCGCTAGCGACGGGCACACCCGTCTCCTCGAGGAGGACCAGCTCGAAACGTCGAAAAGGCTCATCGGTCGCGCACTCGCGCACGATCCGTGCTCGTGCGAGCCCAGCCAACAGGATCAGATAGCGCCCATCGGGCAGCTCCTGCCACTGCGCGATTCGGCCAACACCCGTGACCTGATGCACTCGTGGCACGTCGCCGCTTGGGGGATCACGCCGCAACTGGACGACGCCCATTGCACCCCCTTGCTCGAGAGCAGTCTTGACCAGCGCGCGGTAGCGAGGCTCGAAGATGTGGAGAGGCATGAACGTGCCGGGAAAAAGCACCGCACCAGGCAACGGGAAGAGAGGCAGCCGCTCGAGTTCCGACGCTTCGAGCGCGGGGGGCGGGACGAACTCACCCTCCTCCCAATCTCGTGGCTCCGGTGCGTTGCGCATGGGCAACACTCGCACGCTGCGAGGGGTCGCGCCAGGCGCGGAACCCCGTCTGCTGGTCGGCTCCGCTGGCGGAAGAGTTACCTGCACCGATGAATCGCGCTTTCATGTAAACTCCTCCGTATGGTCAGTTACGGCGAGATTTTCGAGAACAACCGACGTTGGGCGAGCACGCAGGCCGAGCACGATCATGACTTCTTTGCTCGCCTCGCCCATGCGCAACAGCCCGAATACCTCTACATCGGTTGCAGCGACAGCCGCGTAACGGCGGAGGAAATGATGGGCTGTGCGCCGGGCGACGTCTTCGTTCATCGCAACATCGCGAACGTCGTCAACGCCATCGACATGAATGTCACCTCTGTCATTCACTATGCCGTCGTGCATCTGCATGTGAAGCACATCGTCGTCTGCGGCCACTACAACTGCGGCGGCGTGCACGCCGCCATGCAACAGAAAGACCTCGGCATCTTGAACCCCTGGCTGCGTAACATTCGCGACGTGTATCGGCTTCATCGTCATGAGCTGGGAGCCATCGACGACCTCGAGCTACGCTACAAAAGACTGGTCGAGCTCAACGTTCAAGAGCAGTGCGTCAATGTCATCAAACTGGCCAGCGTCCAACAGAGCTACGTGAAGGCCGGCTTTCCAATAGTGCACGGTTGGGTGTTCGACACGCCGCACGGCCTGCTCCGTGATCTCGAATTGGATTTTCCGACCATCTTGAAGAGCATCCAAGAGATCTACAATCTGACGGATGGGACGCTTTTCGAACAGCCGTAGAACCGAATAGGGCAGGTACGGCGCGTCGGCTTCACAACGCGCCGAGCCACGACAGGCTCAGTGTTCCGTAGCCGTGGTGGAGGTATTCGGTCGTGAATTCGCGACTGACCTGCACCTGGCCATAGCCAAGCTCCCAACTACTCGATGGCGAGGCGAAATACTGAAAAACGAAGCCGAACTCAGCCTGCCCCACGAGCGGCTCCGGAATGACGCCAACCGGACCGTTGCCATCGAGGAACAGATCGCCCTGGACTACGCGCCCGGTCCCGCGCGCATAGACGGAAGCGCTGAGGGGGGCCCGGACGCGCCGACCCGTCAAGCTGCCCATGGCGAGTAGCTGGTGAGGACCGAAGTCGTCTGCCAACGCCACTCCGACTCGCAAGAGGCCACCGAGCTCCAGTTTGCGTGTCACGATCCCGAGTGAAATCTCGGTCTCGGGAATGAACTGCAGGGCGAGTGGTCCCCACGAGTGCAACGCTACCGCTGCGAGATCAAGGCGCCACTTCTTGCGAAACGTTGCTTGAACCGTGAGTTGATTCTCGAGCTGAGCGTCCCAGCCACGCGGCTGGGTCAACCCCCACGCGCGATGCAACACCTGCTGGGTTTCGCGACCTAGAGCGGCCGGCCCTACGACGCCGACGTCGAGTTGCAGGTGCTCGAAGGTGAGCGAGTTGGCGCGCTGAAAGAACGCGCCAGCGTACAGGTACCCGGCGTACGGATGGTCGTCTGGATCCGGTGGGCTCAGGGTCAGATCCTGCGGAGTGAAGAGCAGCTGCGCCGTCACCATGCCAAAGGCGCGCTGCTCGTCGGCGAACGCGGCGTCACCGGGGAGCCAGCGCATCAGCGGCGCGACCCTGGCTCCGCCCCACGTGAACGAGGCGCCAAAACCGCTCGTGAAGAAACGGTCCGTATTCTGGGTCAGTCGCAAGAACGCCGAGTCATTCGCCAGGTGCAGGGAGGCGCGGAAGTGCTCGTCGGATTCACTCGCGTGAGCGCGCGTCGAAGCAGACACGAAGCCCAAGACCAGGCCCCAGGCGCAAACGAGACCGAACCGCATCACCCAGAGCCTTAGCCCAAGCGCTGGGCCAGCTACAGAGGAGCTGGGAGCCAGCCAGCAGGCGCCTTCGGCAATCGCCAGCGAGGCGTTTTGTGTGTAGCAAGGGCGCTGTGTCCGCACCGGCGACCGACGAGCTCACGTTCACTCGAGACGAGATCGTGCGATTGCTCGTTCGTCTGGGCGCCGCCCTGATCGTGCTGCTCGGCATCGTCGCTACGTTCTCTCACTTCTTTCGGCAAGAGCTGGAAGGACTCGGTCAAACCTTCGTCCTCCGCTTCGGCTACGTCGGAATGATGCTGGGAACTTTCCTCTCCGATGGCTTCCACCTCCCGATTCCGCCGCAGCTCTATATGTTGCTCGCGATCTCATCGCGCTCCCCGTTTCTGCTGTCTTTTGCCGCCATCACAGCGGGCTCGTTGCTGGGCAGCGTGTTCGCCTATCGATTGGCCCACGCGGTTGCCCACGTGTCCTGGTTTTCACACCGCCTCGAACGACCGCGCCGCCTGGCCGAGCGCGCGCTGCTCCGCCTTGGCGACAAAGGTGCCCTTTTTGCCAGCCTGCTACCGGTGCCGTACGGCACGTTGCTGTACCTCACGGGCCTGAGCCGTCTGCCGACCCGCTTCTTCGTCCTGCTTTGCCTGTGGCGCATCCCGCGCCTCGCAGCCTACTACGCGCTCATCTACTTCGGCTGGAGCAGCGTCGCGCCCTGAGACGCGGCAGAACTCGATCTTGATCGAGGCTGCCGAGCGTTGGGCCGGACGGTGAGACACGGCTCGACGTTGTTGCCGTCCAGCATCGTGGGCTGCACCACTGTTCCTCAAGCAAGGCATCTGAGGCTGACTGGAATTTTCCGTACACCAGCGGCGCGAATTATCACCTGCTACTGGGTGCGCAAGTGTGGGACGGAAACGCTTCTCAATCGGGAAGCGTTTCCAAGAAGAAAGCAGAGGCTCATGTTTCACCGCAGATCCAAACACCGTTGGTCCCTTCTGTTGCTCGCATTGACCGGCTGTGCCGTCGATGGGCAGACGGAAGACGAGGCCATTTCTACAGCAGAATCAGCCCTCACCTCGAACGGCCTGTCAGCCAATCTCACCCTCACTTCCAGCTGGAACGCGGGCTATTGCGCCGAAGTAGCCGTGGCCAATGTCGGATCAACGCCTATCACGAGCTGGGAGGTTCAAGTGGATCTCGCGCAATCCACGTTCTCGAACGGTTGGAGCGCCACGCTCAGCACAGGTGCGGGGCGCTTGGTCGCAAAGCCCCTCGCCTGGAACAAGAATCTCGCAGTGGGAGCAAAGACGAGTTTTGGCTACTGCGCGACGACCAATTCGACGTTGCGTCCTTCTGTCGCTGCGGTGAATGCGAACGGCAGCGGTAGTGGCACCGGCGGCTCCACGAGCACCGGCGGCTCCACCAGCACCGGCGGCTCCACCAGCACCGGCGGCGCCACCTCGACCGGAGGACGGCCCAGTACCGGCGGCTCTACGAGTACTGGCGGCTCCACCAGCACCGGCGGGAGTGTCAGCATTCCTTCGAAGTTCGTTGGGAACATCACAACAGGCAACTCGATCGATACGAGCGGCAGAACCTTCTCGAACCATTGGAATCAGATCACTCCAGAAAACGCTGGGAAATGGGGCTCTGTCCAGTCTTCGGCAACCTCTGGATTCAACTGGAGCGCACTCGACGCCATCTACGACTACTCGCAACGCAAAGGCATCCTCTTCAAGGAGCACACGTTCGTCTGGGGAGCGCAGCAGCCTGGCGGAACGCTCACTGAGGCAAACGTTCGCACATGGATGCAAGCCTTCTGTCAGCGCTATCCAAAGACGGCGCTCATCGACGTTGTCAACGAACCGCCGCCCCACACAACTCCGAGTTACGCCAATGCTCTGGGCGGCGGAACGAACGGCGATTGGAAGTGGATCACGAACGCCTTCAAGATGGCGCGCCAGTACTGCCCCAACGCCGTTCTCATCCTGAACGACTACAACAACATCGAGTATGCTAGCCAAAACCAGCACTTCATCGACATCGTCAAGGCAATCAAAGCTGCGGGCGCGCCGGTTGACGCCGTGGGTGTCCAGGCACACGGGCTCAGCTCTGCCGTCTCCACTGCGACAATGAAGTCGCTCATCACGAAGCTCCACAACGACACCGGCCTCCCGGTCTACGTGACCGAGTACGATATCGATCTCGCTGACGACACCGCCCAACTCAACAAGTACAAAGAGCACATTCCGTTCTTCATGAGCACGGAGTGGGTCAAGGGTGTGACGCTCTGGGGCTGGGTCTACGGCTCGACCTGGATCCCCAACAGTGGGCTCATTCGCAACGGGACGAACCGTCCCGCAATGACCTGGCTCATGGACACCCTCGGGCGTCCTCGCTGAGTCCAACCAGCGCGGTGCTCCGAACCCTCGGAGCACCGCGCTCTCTGCTTTTCCGCGTCTTTCTCGCTCTCCTCAGGAACCCATGAAGACATTTTACGTTCAAGCCGGAGCCGTTGCTCTCGCTCTCCACCTTGCAGGCTGCGTCCCATCGATGGCGGAACCCGAGGACAGTGTTTCCGAAGTCGAGTCCGCTCTGACTTCCAACGGTCTAGCGGCCACTCTCTCGTTCTCGTCTCAATGGACGGGGGGCTACTGCGCGGACGTGTCTCTCACGAACGTTGGCACCACCCCCATCTCTTCGTGGGAGGTCCAGATTGATCTTGCGCAGTCGACCTTTGCTGGCGGATGGAGCGCGAACCTAACCCCTAGCGGAGGCCGACTCGTCGCCAAGCCGCTCGATTGGAACAAGAACCTCGCGGCTGGGGCAAAAACGAGCTTTGGGTTCTGCGGCAACACATCGTCTGCATCGCGACCTTCTGTCCAGAGCGTCGTGGCCAACGGTTCATCGGTTGGCGGAAGCGGCGGCTCCACCAGCACCGGCGGCTCCACCAGCACCGGCGGCTCCAATAGCACCGGCGGCTCCACCTCGACCGGAGGACGGCCCAGCACCGGCGGCTCCACCAGTACCGGCGGCTCCACCAGCACCGGCGGCGCCAGCGCGTCCTGCGCGCTCCCGTCGTCATTCAAGTGGACCTCTTCAGGAAGCCTCGCTGACCCCAGGTCACCCTCTGGTGCCAATTGGGCGTCGATGAAGGACTTCACCGTCACCAAGAAGAACAGCGAATACCTGGTCTACGCCAGCGTCTTCGACACCACGTCGAACGCTTACCAAGGCGTGTTCCTCAAGTTCGGCGACTTTTCGCAGATGAAGAACGCGGCGCAGGTGTCCAAGCCCGGCATGGTCGCACCACACCTCTTCTACTTTTCTCCCAAAAACACGTGGGTTCTCTCCTATCAGTGGGGCTTCAAGTACGCGACCAGTACCACGCCCGAGAATCCAGCATCCTGGAGTGCTACGAAAAGTCTGCTTTCGAACAACCCCACGACGAGCGATCCGGCGGGCACTGGACCCATCGATCAGAGCCTCATCTGCGACTCAACGAGCTGCTACATATTCTTCGCTGGAGACAACGGCGTGATCTACCGGGGCTCCATGCCGGTCGGGAGCTTCCCCGGGACATTCAGCAATGCGGCCGCCATCCTGCGCGACTCGGCCACCGCGCTCTTCGAGGGAGTCGAGGTCTACAAGGTCAAGGGTCAGAACAAGTACCTGATGATCGTCGAAGCCGCTGGAAATGCGGCCCAACCGTGGGGCAGTCGATTCTTTAGGGCGTTTACAGCGGACACTCTTGGTGGCACCTGGACGGCGATGCCGAACGCGTCTTCCCGTGCAAATCCGTTCGCAGGAACCGCGAATGTAACCTTCCCGGGGGGAAAGTGGACCGACGACATCAGCCATGGTGATCTGGTCCGAGAAGATCCCTCCGAGAAGAAGGAGATCGATCTCTGCAATCTGCGCTTCCTCTACCAAGGTAAGGGCAGCTCGAACGCGAGCTACAACTCTCTTCCCTATAGACCGGGCCTCCTCACTCTCGTTCGCTGATCTTCCTGCGGAAACCCATCGTGAAGTTTCGTACTCGCGTTCTCTCTCTTGCCGTTCCGATCTTCCTGTTGCTCGGATGTCGCACGCCTGAGAGGGAACCCGAGTCAAACGATAAAGCGACAACGCCGACGGCCGCGCCAGCGCCCGCAGTCAGCGCACGTTCCGTGCCCAGCGCAGCTCCGCCGAGAGCACCTCAAGAACCCCAGGCTCTGTTCGAACTTCCCCGTTCGGCCTACTCGGCGATCCTGCACGTCGACGCCGAGCAACTCTACGTCATCACTCCCGCCGAAATCGCGCGATGGAGTCCCACCGGCCGACTCGAGCGAAAGTCGCTGGACCTAGGCTCCGCCCTGGCGCCAAGACATGACGAAGTGCTCTTCGCCCAGAACGGCGCGCTCCGACGCTCTGCATGGGGAGAAAACTTCTCGACAATCCTTGCTGCTGAAAAGAGACCGCCGGAGCGCCTCGCAGCGACAGACAGTGCCCTGTTCACTCTCCAGCGCGGGCCCGAAGGAGGTTCGAGGATCAGCGTGCTCGCGAATGGCGCGCTGAAAAAACTCTACGAAACGCCGGCGCTGATTGCCACACTTTCGGCAAAGGATGATCGGGCCTTCTTCGCCGAAGCGACAGTCGAGGGCTTCAGAATCGTCAGCGTTACCAGTGGAGGTCAAACCGCATTTGGCCCTCCGCACCCGGGCCGCACACCAGCCGCCCTCTTGGTGAGCGAATCTATCTACTACTACGATGGTCCTCAGGGCGAAGTGAGGCGAGCCTCCCTCACGCTCGAAACAGAAGAAGTGGTTGCTCGCGATCTGGTATGCTCGCCGCTTCACGTTGCCGAAAAACTCTATTGCGCGTTCCCGGGTAGTATCGCAGCGATCAGTCCAGACGGTCTTTCGAAAGTCGATCTCGCGGTGCACGCAAAGGGCCCGATTAGTTCTCTCACTACGTTCGAGAATCGACTCGTGTGGATCGAAGACGCTGGCGCTGAACGACTCGTCGTGAGAAGCCTGCCGCTCGAGTGACGCAGGGAGCTCGGGTGCCCGGCCTGCGTCATGCCGGCGCTGAGCCGGGTACTTGCGATGCCCAATACGTCCAGGCCCGCACGCTCGTGCACTGTTTTTCTGGCGCGCCCGGGTGGACTCGAACCACCGACCATCGGCTTAGAAGGCCGATGCTCTATCCAACTGAGCTACGAGCGCCGATACGCGCCGTAACTGGCACACGGCCCGACGCTTGCCAAGACGCTGGCGCCGCGCGCCCCGACTCAGTCGCGGCGCCCGCCGAGAATGCCCGAGCGCATCAGGAAGTAGAGCAGCTGCAGGATGGCCGAAACGGCTGCGGCGACGTAGGTCATGGCCGCGGCGCGCAGGACCGCCCGCGCGCCCGGTACTTCGTCGGCGTAGATCATCCCGCCTTGCTCGAGCGCCAAGACGGCGCGGTTGGACGCGTCAAACTCGACCGGAAGCGTGATCAAGGTGAAGATCACGAAGGCCGAGAACAATACGATGCCGACCCAGACGAGGCCCGTGCTCTGCAGCGCAACGCCTACGCCCGCGAGCAGCGTGCCGAAGTTCGAGCCGATCATGGCGGGGCGCACCACCCAGGAACGGAAGCGCAAGGGCCCGTAGCTGGTTGCGTGTTGGATCGCGTGGCCCGCTTCGTGTGCCGCGACCCCGAGCGCTGCGAGTGACCGCCCGTGGTAGACGGCAGGTGAGAGGCGGAGCCGACGCGCACCCGGATCGTAGTGGTCCGAAAGGAAGCCGGGCGTCTCTTCGACGACCACGCCTGCAATGCCGCGCTTGCTGATCAGCTCGCGCGCAGCTTCAGCACCTGTCCAGCCTTTGCGACTGCTGACTCGAGCGTAGCGCTTGAACGTCGATTTGACGCGGCTGCTCGCCCAGAAACTCAGCGCCAAGCCGGGGAGCAGGAACAATAGGTAGATGGGGTCGAAGCCGATCACTTCCAAAGCATAAGAAGCGAAGCTGCCTCGGCAAGGTCGAGAGCGCTCGATTCTCGCGAATTTGCCAATGAATTTTGGAGAATGTCGCGACGGCGGTTGCTCGGGAATAGAATCGCTGCACTACATGTCCTCGTTCTTCGCCACACGCCTGTTGCCGCTGTTTGCTTGCCTGAGTGCCGCGTGCGCGAAGGCTCCAGCCGCGCCCGCCCCTCCCGGGGAAGCTGCACCCCCGACCAAAGCCGTAGCGAGCAGCGCCGTACCCGTTCTGCCTCCCGAAACGGCCGACAGCTGGTCCGCGCCCCACACCTGCGCCGACAAGAGCTGCTTCGCCTTCGACGACGACGCTTCTGCCCTGCGCGCGCTGCTAGCCAAGACCAAGCCCAGCGCGATCGGCTTCGGCGAAGCTCACACGCCCGCGGAGTTCACTGCACGCACCACCGTCCGGCGTTTCACCGATGACTTGCTCCAAGTTTTGGCGCCCGAGACGAGCGCGCTGTTCGTGGAACTCTTGGCGCCCGCCAGCGGTTGCGACGGCGCCAAGCAAGCCGTCAAGAGGGAGGCGGATGCCGTTACCGCGGGGCAGGCCGAGGGGAATCAGAACGAGTACGCAAAGCTGGGCAAACGCGCCCGGGAATTGGGCGTCGTGCCAGACATCCTCCGAGCGAGCTGCGACGACTTGAAGTCCATTCAAGCAGCCGGCGAGCTTGGCGTGGTGACGATGATGGAAACGATCGCGCGATTGACCGGCGCAGCCGTGGTCGAGCGCCGTACGCGCCTCTTGCCCGGACGGCCGCTGGTGCTGGCCTACGGTGGGGCGCTCCACAATGACGCCCGGCCCCGCGTCGGTCGCGAGACCTGGAGCTACGGACCTGGACTGACGCAGGCCACAGACGGCGCCTACCTCGAGATCGATTTGGTTCTGCGCGCGCTGGTCACGGATTCTGCAGCTTGGCAGAGCTTTGGATGGTACGCGGCCTTCCGCTCTCTCGACGCGGCATCACCCAAGGCGTGGCTCATCCAGAACGGAGCCAGTAGCTACGCTTTTGTCTTTGCCCCGGAAACGGCGCAGTCAAAGTAAGCGTTGCAGCAGCCGCAGACCCAACAGCAAAAGCAACGGCGCGAGATCAAGCCCACCGACTGCCGGAACGACGCGGCGGATGGGCGCCAACATCGGCTCCGTCACCCGATTCAAGAAAACGATGATGGGGTGACGCGAGTTGGGCGCGACCCACGAAAGCAACGCCGAGACGATCAAAAGAACGCAAAGCGCGTCGATGGCGAAGTTGAGCAGTCCGAACACCCTTTCATGATGGGTTCGGGCACGCCGAATGCAACTCGCCGAAACCTTCGGCTATGTTGAGAGCGTCGCCCATGCGCCCTCGTCGCCCCATTTGGATCCCCGAAGATGCCCCGCCGTTGTTCCCCAATCCACGCGCCTTCGACGCCACGGGATTGGTCGCGGGTGGAGGTGATCTGTCGCGTGCTCGGCTCCTGGCCGCCTACCGTCAGGGCTTGTTTCCATGGTTCAATGAAGCGCCGATTCTTTGGTGGAGCCCCGATCCGCGCGCCATCCTCGATCCCGAACATCTTCACGTGTCGCGCAGCCTGTGGCGCACGCTGCGGAACAGCGCGTGGACCGTTCGAGCCACGAGAGACCTGAACGACGTGCTACGCGGCTGCGCAGAGCGGGAAGAGGGCACCTGGCTCACGGCTGAGATGCATGCAGCCTACGCGAATCTGGGCGTCCTCGGCGATGCGCTTGCCTACGAGGTGCGCGCCGAAGGCAAGCTGATCGGTGGACTCTACGGAGTGTGGGTGGGAGGCCTGTTCGCGGCCGAGAGCAAGTTTCACCGGCAGCGCGACGCGTCAAAGGTGGCGCTGGTGGCGGCCGTCACACACCTGTTCGCGCTGGGTGTGCGGCTGTTGGACGTCCAGTTCCTGACGCCACACCTGGCCACTCTGGGGGTGTTCGAGATGGGTCGCGACGCTTACCTGGACCGCCTCGCCGAGGTGACGGCGCTCGGTCGGGGACCTCGCCCAGGTGCGCCGGCCCCACCAGACATCGGAGCGGATCTGCTTCCCTGGGTCCGCGAAATGCTGAGAGAACAGCCTCAATAGAGGCCCTGCGATTTCGTGAAGCTCCCAGGCGATGTCCCGATCTATAGTGCCGGCGCGATGGCCGAACAGAAGGAAAGCAAACCGCAGCCCGTCTATCTGATTGAACGTATCCCCGCCGGGGGCGCTCACGGCGTCACCGAACAGGAAGCGCGAAAGGAAGGCATCCCAACGCCCGACAACCTGCGAGTTTTCGCCGAGCTGGGGCGCGGCGGTATGGGTCGCATCCATCCGGCGACGGATCGCAACCTGCTTCGTCACGTAGCGCTCAAACGGCTCGACAAGGAGCTGGCCAAGGAGTCCTTCTACAAAGGTGGCTTCATCGGCGAGGCGCAGATTACGGGACAACTCGAGCACCCGAACATCGTGCCCGTGCACGAGCTGGCGATTAGCGACGATGGTGTACCCTATTTCACGATGAAGCTCGTGCGCGGCACGGACCTACATCGTTGGATGGCCGATCCGACCCGCACACCCGGCTCGACCGATCGCCTGCAGAAAGGCCTCGAAATTTTCCTGAAGGTGTGCGACGCGCTCGCGTACGCGCACCACCGCGGCGTCATTCACCGCGACATCAAGCCCGAGAACATCATGGTTGCCGACTTCGGTCAGGTTTATTTGATGGATTGGGGTTTGGCTCGTTTGATCGGCAAAGACAGCGGATGCGCGGCTCTCGACGCGCTGGGACCCGTCGGAACTTCGGCCTACATGGCGCCCGAGCAAGCCCGGGGCAATCCCAAGGATCTGGACGAGCGCGCAGACGTGTTCGGTATGGGCGCAGTGCTCTACGAAATCGTCAGCGGCTATGCACCCTACGGCGACACCTACGATCCGGACGAGGCTCTGCGTCGCGCAGCCGCTGCAGAGATCATCCCCATCGATATGGCCACCGAGGACATCGGTGTCTCCAAGCGCATCCGCAGCATCGTGGAGAAGGCGGTCGCCGCCAAGCGTGAGGATCGGTACCAGACGATTCTCGAACTCCAGACGGACGTTCGCACCTTCCTACGTGGCGGCCTCCATTTGCCACGTCAGCTCTTCATGCCAGGTCAGCTGATGATTCGTGAAGGCGACGTCGGGAACTCCGCGTACATGATCGTGAGCGGCAAGGTGCGCGCCTTCCGCACTACGGCAGAAGGGGCTCAAGAGACCCTGAGCATCATGGGTGCAGGCGATGTGTTTGGTGAAATGGCCTTGCTCCTGGACGAGCCGCGCGCGGCCTCGGTCGAAGCGGTCGATCGCGTCACCGTGCTCGTGCTCGACAAGCGAACGATGGAAGACGGCTTGGGCGCCGACGGTTGGACGGGAGCCCTCGTCCGCGCGCTAGCCAAGCGCTTCAGCGACTTGGAACACAAGGTCCGCCAAAGCGGCATGAAGCGTTGATGCCAACGCGGCTGCGCTTCGAGCCCAGCGAAGGAATCTGGAAGGGCCTCAAGCGTCTGGTCTCGGGCGAACTCGAGCAGGCCTTGAAGCGGCTCGTCGCCGAGCCTCCAGAGCCCTGGACCGCCCTGCACGAGACTCGCAAGAGCATCAAGCGTTTGCGCGCGCTGCTGCGCCTGGCAGAGCAGCCCCTCGGCAAGGCGCATGGAAAGCTCGATCGACAGCTGGCATCGACCGCACGAAGCCTGGCGAGTGCACGGGAGGCGGACGCCGCCATCGAGGCGCTCGACCAGCTGGCGACGCGCGCATCGGCCTTGGAGACGGAGAGCTTCGAGCGCGCGCGGCGCTCTTTCGTTGAAGCGGCCCCGCGACGGCTCTTGGTGCTGCGTGCGCTCTTGCTCGACGCCAGGGCCGAACTCGAGCGGCTCAAGGCCCACGTCGACCGGTGGCCCGAGTTCGATGCCGGCTTCGAACTCGTCGAACGCGGCTTTCGCCAAACCTACCGTCACACCCGAAAGACCCTGAGGCACGCCAGACGGAAGCGGAGCGCTCACGCCTTCCACGAACTCCGCAAAGCCGTCAAGGCACACCTCCACCAATCTCAGTACTTCGAAAGCCTTTGGCCCGAAGAACCCAACACACGTTCGCTCGCACTCGCAGAGCTCA
>JBBQHO010000104.1:0-13058 GCA_038324055.1 Polyangiales bacterium
CGCTCCGGCAGATCCCTGACAAAGTTGCGCTTCACCTTGTACTGCGTGCGCAGTTGGTTCAGCCACGCAGTCCGGCGAGTCGTGTCCATCCTCTGACCAATCTCGTCGACCAGCGCGAGCGCTTCGCGATAGGGGCTGCCCGATCTCTGGATCACTGACTCGAAAACCCGCAGCAGCAATTCCACAGCCTGCTCGTGCTGCTCGGCAGGAAGGTGTACCGCGATGCTAATCAGCACGGCATCCCGGCAAGCTACCGGCGGCTGCGCCAGAAGGCAGGCTTCGATCCAGCGGCTCTCGGAGCCGAGGACCTCGGCGCGCAACGACACATCGAGCACCGCCGGACCCTGCCGCGCGCGCTGCCACCCCGGTGGCAGGGTCGACTGTCGTCCGAGCGCCTCAAGCTCCTGCTGGTGCAGGAAGTCGAGCAGCTTCTGGCGCAAGGCATCGGCGTCCTCGCCCGCCGCCCTGCCAGCGCTCAGCACGTGGTGATACCCCTCGACGCTCGGGCGGTGCTCGAACTGAGAGCGCCGCAGCATCAGGGCCTCACGGGTCAGGCCTTCGCGCTCGTAGCACCTCAGCAAATCCTCCTGCAGCCGCCGGTCGCCGGGGAAAGCGTCGTACCCGCGTTGGGCTTGCTCGAAGGCTTCACTGAGCCGACCGGTTGCTTCGAGGAACGCCACGACCTGGCTGTGTGCGTACGCCTCCGACAGGTCTTCGCGAAGAATCGCAAGCACCTCTTCGTTGGCGCCCATCTGCTTCAGCTGCGCCAGGTGCAAAGGCTCGAGCGTCGACAGCCTCAGCTCCCGTTCGTTGAACTTCTCGTAGACCGGTGCACGGCCCTTGCGGGCTGCCACCTTCGCGGCGTGTTCCGCCCGCAGTGCCAGCACCGCATCCTTGGCCGTGCGCCAGCGCTCGGCCAGCACCTGTCGGTAACGCGCCAGGGCAGCCTCACCCATGGTGGCCTCGACCGCCGCCGCGTCGAAGCAGCCGAACGGCTCGTCGAACTGCAACTGCAGGTAGGTGTCGCCAAAGCCGGCAGGCTGCGGCCCGGCACGGCGGACCGCGTGCATCAGCTCAGCGCCGATGGCCGCGCACACGCCACCAATTTCTCCGCCGGAATCGTCCGCCTGCGCGAGCACGCTCCAGGCTCGACGCAGCGCATGAACGCACAAGCCGACCGCTGCCGTGGGGTCCCTGTCGCGGGCCTGCCGCAGCAGGGGCAGCACGGCCTCGGCGCGCCGGGCATAGCTGCCAGCTTCGTTCCAGGCGATGAAGCCGCGCCCGGGCGACAGCACTTCGTTCACCAGGGGCTTGAGTTCGACCGGCTCGCCCGCCACCTCGCTCAGCTTGCGCCACTGTTGCAGTTCACGCGAGATGTCGTGGTCGCGGTCCGCGAAGTCGAGCAGCTTGTCGGCCAGGATGGACGGCTCCAGGCCACACAGGAAGTTGCGCAGGGCCAGGTGCTGATCTTTCGCGGTGCGTGGCCGTTTGGCGGTCGGCGCGGCGCCAGGGTTGGCGATATCGACATCCTTGTTTGGTGCGCGAGCCAGCCGTTCGCGCCACACCAGCGCAACCGCGACTTGATGCTTGCAGAACCAGCCGTCCATCGCATTCGGGCAGTCGCAGCTGCCGGCAAGCGCATCGTCTTCGATCCACACCTCGGTGGTGTAGATCTCGGTGCCGGTGACCTCGGCTCGAAGCGCCGGCTCGGGCAGCGGGTCCTCGGCAACCACCTCAACCGAACCCGAGGCGGCGTAGGCTTCGCCCCGCTGAAAAATAGCCGGGCTGCTGGCGTCCCTGAGCGATGCATCGCCAAGCGCGAGCATCCACCCTTGCGGCCAGCCCGCGGACACCGGTTCAGTGGCCTGGCTCACGCTCTGTGCTCGCACATGATGGTCATGTCGAAGCCAGGTTTATCCCGGCACCGCCCGGGTCGCAGTTCGACTTTCGCCGGGCGCACAGCGCTGCAGGATGCGTTTCCAGCCGTTGCGCGCTGCGACCGCATCCTGAAGGACGTCGAGATATTCGTCGAGGTCGATGCTGTCGTCGCCGGGCAACCCAACGTCGGTATGCTCGTCCAGTGCGGCCCGCCGGGCGGTCGCGGTGCCGCCCCGCGAAACGATGCAACTGTAGGCCTCGCAGGCATAGGCGAAGGTCTCGCGCTTTCGGTAGTCGATGTCCAGCAAGAACTCGCGGCGGCGCGTTTCCTTCAGCCCGACGGTGGCCCGCTTGCAGTTGTGGAAGACGTGGGCCGCCTCGTGAACCACGTAGTCGGCAAACTCATCCTGGCTGCTGAAGTAGGCCGGGCTGACATAGCAGGTGGTCTCTTCACTGAGCCCGACGATGTTCGGCGCCTCGTCGGACAACCGCTCGCAGCCGACGCTCACCAGATACAGGTTCGCCAGCGACCAGGCGGTGTGCGACCACGTCGTAGATCGGAGCACGGATTCGATGTTGCCCGGGTGCAGGAAGACAACCGAGCGTTCCAGCATCGCCAGCACCAAGGGCTGTTCCGCCGCAGGGAACAGGCCGGACACCATCGGGCTGATCTTGCTGCGGGCCAGGGCAGTGACGTCCCGGTTCACCAGATCAGGCGCCATGCCGTGCAGCTGTGTTCGTGAAGCGACCTCCGCCACCAACGCGTCGCACAACATCGCAGATCCCCGCTGGGCGGCGTCGAGAAAGTTCAACCCCGGCCAGCCACGGAATGCCGGGTCGTGATCCCCGGTCTTCAGGTAGTCGCGGACCGCAGCCTTCAGCTGCGAGGTGGATTTGGTCATGTGCCGATTTTCATGCGGGAACCATCGCCGGTGGCCAGGCAGACTGGCAGCCCGAGTCGAACGCAGGAACTTGCCGCCCAACAGCCTTGATTCATGGCGATCGAGCCGGTGATTGGCTCGAAAGTGGGCAACTTCCGCGCAAAATACGTAACAGCGCCCAAGAGTCAGAGGCCGCAAAGGAGGAGTTCCGCATTGCCCCGATTCCTACATACCGCCGATTGGCAGATTGGCCGCCAGTACAGCCAGTTCCCGGCGGATGACGCCGGGCCTCTGGCCGAGGCACGGCTTGCCGCGGTCGAGACCGTCGCTCGCTTGGCGGCCGAGCACAAGGTCGATGCTGTTTTGGTGGCGGGCGACGTTTTCGATGCGCAAACGGTGGCCGACCGCACCATCCGCAGCGACATGGACGATGCGTTCCGGGCCATCTCACGGCTCGCCTCGGGGACCCCGCATGAAGAATCCAGCGAATACCTCTCCATTCCTTCAATGAATCGATCCTCAGCTTCAGCTGACGAGCATCCCGCTCGTCGCTGGCAAATCGACGTTACTGTCCAACCTGATTGAAGCGAGAAAGAAGTCGGAACCTACTTATGTCTTCATCTCCATCCGTCAGTGCTGAGTTGAGCGCGCCGCCGTCTAGCGCGTGGGTGCGCTTCTTGCGCTCCTATGGTCCGACGCCTAACAACCTCACGCTGTTCGACGAGTATGTGACTGGCGCGCTGGGACGTGCGAAGGTCCAGCCGATCACGCTGTCAAGCCCGCTGCTGAAAAAGTTGAAGGAGCGCGTGTCCTCGGGCCTGCCCGGATCGATCTTGGTTGCCGGGACCGCCGGGGACGGCAAGACCTACCATTGCCGAAGCCTTTGGGCAGCAATGGGTGGCGCGCCTCGCGAGTGGGCCGCGCCTTCGACATTGAAGGAGCTTCGGATGGCCGACGGCCGGCGCGTCCTCTTCGTCAAAGACCTGAGCGAGCTAACCGACGAGCAAAGCGACGAGGCGCTGACGCTCTTCGAGCGTTCCGTGCTCGAAGGCGAGGACTTGGAGTTTGTCGTGATCGCCGCGAACCACGGACAAATCCTCGAGCGGCTGCGTGACCTTGGGCTCAGGCAGGGGCGCGTCCATCCACTAAGGAAACCGGTGCAGGACGCGTTCCTGCTTCAATCGGCGCCGCCGGAGAGGCTGGCGATATTCGATTTGAGCAGGACGACGCATCGGGAGTCGTTGGAGGAGATCTTGTCGGCGGTCGCTGGCCACCCCGAGTGGCAGAACTGCGAGAGGTGCCCGCTCAAGTCGGAGGGGCGCGTGTGCCCCATCTACGAGAACCGTTCAAGGCTCTTGGCCTCGCATGATGGAGGAAGGTTTGCACGCCGGTTGGGTGACCTCGTGGAGGTCGCCAGGCTCAACGGATGGCATCTGCCCGTGAGGGATTTGCTAGCGCTTACCGCCAACATGATCCTTGGACACCGTGACGCGAAAGAGGGCCTGATGGCCTGCGCCGACATTGCAGGCATCCAGTCGGAGGGAACGGTCGAGGTCGGCAGCCTCTACGGCAACGTGTTTGGCGCCAACCTGCCCCGCAGGCGCGCGATGGACCGCCCAGTGTTTCGTGCGCTCTCGTCGTTCGGTATCGGCGACGACACGACGAATGCAGCGGATGGCCTTTTGGTCTACGGGCACGACGACGCAAAGCTTTTCGAGCCGTTCAGGCGGCTGGTGGCCGACGATGCGACCTACGGGGCCACGGCGCCCTTTTTGTCGGCCCAGGAGCAGTATCTCGAAGGAGAGGAGACCGCGCGCATAGAGGGCGGTTCGGCCGAATTTCTTGGCCGACTGGAATCCCAACGGCGCCGCCTTTTCTTCACGCTGCCGGATGGAGAGCCCGACTATCCCTTTTGGGGCATGACGGCGTTTAGGTTCGCTGGGGACTACTTGAAGCTTACCGGCGCGTTGATTGAGCGCAAGCCCATCGACGAGTCGACACGGACGCAACTTGTCCGTGGCCTAAATCGTGTGATGACGGGTTTGCTGATCGAGAACACCGACCGAATCTTTGTGGCCAGCTCGGGGGGGTTCACGCAATCGAGGGTCAGCGTCTTATGCGACACGGAGGCGCCATCGCGCCGGACCGCCGGCATCGGCATGCAGGTCAAGTCAAGCAAGCAAAACGGGCGGGCGACTCTGGACATAGCTCTCGCGCTAGGAGCCGAGAACTCCGTGACGTTCGACCTCTCTCCGGTTCGGTTCGAGTTCCTGTGCCGAGTGTCCGACGGCTCCCTTCCCGGAAGCTTCTCCAACGAATGCTTGGAGGACATGCTCGCGTTCAAGGCCAAGCTGCTTCGAAGGGCTGAGATCATCAGAAAACTCAGGCCTGCTAGCGACGATGACGAGCCTGAGTTGGACGATGGAGCGTTGACGCTGAACTTCATCGAGATCGAGCAAAGTGGTCATGGCTTCTCGCGGCCAGTCACGGTAAGGATCGGCGCATGAGGCCGAAGATCGATGGTGTTGACATCGCGGTCGACGAGCACATCTGGGGCCATCGCCTCTACGACGAGCAACTTCCGCACTTGACTGTGTTGGAGTTCTTGGGTGTCCTTGGATCGAATGCCGGTAGCCCTTTGGTTGCCGCAGCAACTGACAGAGTCCGCTATCGACCGCAGCGGCAAATACGGCTGCGCGGGCTACTGTTCAACAACCCGTATGTCGAGTCGGTACGCGAGCGGCCGATTCCCGACGAGGAGAAGTGGCAGGCATGGAGCGAACACTTTGCGCAAGACGCTACCAAGCTCGGCGACGAGGATATGGACTACCTTCGCAAGGTGTTCGTCAGTTTCGATGATTTTGCGAAGGCAATCGAGCTGTTGCGCTCCTCGGCTTTCGAGGCGAGAAGCAACAAGCGCTGGAGCTCAAAGTTTGTGTTTCCATTTGGCCCCGACGCGCTCTACGAGGATCTGCGCGTCGACTCGAGTGGGGCGTCCAATGATCGGAGGTTTTTCGCGCGAACCGGCGAGCTGTTGTATCTGATGTTGTCGAGGGCTGCGCGGGGACCCGAGCTCGGTCAGAAACTCGTCGAGCGGCTCTTTGATCGGACTGCGCCGATGAACCGCTTGGTCCGTGCCCTCCAAGGGGAGCCACAGTTGGCGCAGGACGCTCGCGACGTGGGCTATCTGCCCCATGCCACCCATCCGCGCTTTGATCGCCTGTGCGACGACTGGTTGGCGATCCTCTCGCGGGACATGCCGATCTATGACGCGCTAGAGCATTTAATCGCCACCGCGGGCCTCAACCTGCTCCTGTATTTCCTAGAGTGCGCCAAGACTCAGGCTGGGGATGCCGAGCCGGTGGAACTCGTTTGCGAGATCGTGCGCGAGCGCACCAAGGTCAGGGCCTTGTCCGGCGATTCCTACCATGCCAACCAAGCCCTATCAATCCGAGCCGTGCGCGCCGCCGTCGAGGGCATCAAGCTAACAGATGCTTGGCAAACTGCGTTGCGATCGGAATACCCCGAGGCCGAGTGCGCGAAGTTGCTGCGGCTCAATTTCCAATGGCCTTCGACGGAAGGAGGCGACGACGCCGACTACTCGCGCACGACCGGTGATGAGCTTGTGCGAACGCTCGTCGAGATGGCGGAGTCGCGGCACGAGCAGCACTTCGGAAAGATCCATTCGGCCTGGTCCAGGTCGATCGGATTGAGCTCGCGACGTCTGGCTCGACGCACACGATACGCGCCGAACGACCGCCTGCTCAAGTCATTGGTCGTAACCATCGTCGATGACCGCATGCAGTTCGACGAGTTCTTAACGGAAGCGCAGCGCCGCTATGGGCTTGTCATAGGCGACGCCGAGGGCGCGCGCCTGGTGAAGGAAAAACGGGTAGACCAAGAAGCACTAAGCGAAAACCGAGGGAACCTGGAGGCCAGGTTGGTGGGGCTCGGCCTTGTAAGGCGCCTGTCCGACTCCTGCTCATTTGTGGAGAACCCGTTTGGCTCCGAGGGGAACGAGTGATGCTCACCGATCGAATCATCGGTCGCGTTGGCGCCGACATCCTCTCGAGAAGGCTCGCGGACGCCAGGCAAAGCGACGGGAGGCTGCCCGACTCGGCCGCGCTGTTTCGACTGGACAAACTCGCGCCAAGCCAGATTGCATCGATCGTGAGAGAGATCCTTGCCAATCCGGATTTGGAGGCGAAGGTCGAGTTGCGCATTCCGTCCCCGTTGGTCGAAGGCGAAGGGCTCCCACCCGAGGCGCTCACATCGCAAAATGCCGGCGCAGTGAGAAACGCCGGCACGGAAAAGGAGGCCTTGCTTACAGCCAACGGAAACGAGCACAACCTCGCCGACACGTTGGGGCATGTGACGGCCCTTGGCGCCAAGGAGTTCCGGGCCAATGAGGAGGCATGGGTGGAGGCGACTTGCCACGTCGCCCGGCTCGCGCCGACGGTAGAAGATCGCTTGATCTTCCGCTCGGCCTTGAAGGGGCTGATCTCGGCGTCGGACCTGTCGCTGATCCAGTTGGGCGACTACTGCGCGATGGTCAGCGATGCCATGTCCGTGCGCGGGCACGCGATTCGCGAAGCGATCGGCTGGTCGTTGCCGTGCGTGGCGTTGCCGCGTGACACCTCTTTTTTCTCCAACGCCAAGACTTACGCGCAAGCGGTCGGACCATGGCGCAAGTCGTTCGAGAAGCTGTTCACCAATCGCGCGCCGCTTCTTTCGAGGCTTCGAGCCAACGGGCAGCCGTTAGATGCCGAAGACATGCGTCAGAGGATTGAGGAGAACGCCGTTTCGATCCCGGATTCGGCTCGGGCATCGCTCGAAGCGTTCATCAATGCCCCCTCTGGCGACGAGCGCACCGCGGCGGAGGTGGCGTTACTCGAATGGGAGATGGACGGCGTCCATTTTATCTTCGAGAAGCCCAGAGAGCGGCAGCAAGGATTGGCCGAGACGACGCTGCATTTCTTCGACCACGACTGCGACGACTCGGACGTGCTCGATGCGCAGTGGCGCAAGCACTTGGAGGATTTGCGCGCTCGCGAGCGGCGCTCGGACTGGAACGAGGAGGACGAGAACTTCTTCGAGCTTCATCGCCGGTTCATCGAAAAGAGTCCGAAGCTTCACGCCCGATGGGAAAAGATCATCTTCGGCCAGCCGATCGAGTGCCATGACTTTTTGGACGGCTTCACCAACGTCGCTCACCGGCTGGTGGTCGGGGCGGGAGAGCCGGTCGGCGACAGGTTCTTGCGCTTTACCGTGACCAAGGGACGCAAGGAGTGGCGCGAGCGTTTCAACTACGACGTTGGCTCCTACTTCTCAGCCATGTATCGCGGCTTGAAAGAGCTCATGGGCGCGAAAGTCGATTGGCGAGTGGAGCGGATGGGCGCGGCGAGCTTGCCGGACCCGCTCTTCAAGTATCAATCCTTTTTCGCCCGGGAAAGGGAGATACGCGGCAACAAGCTCCAGCCCGTGTCGTCGTTAGCGAGAGGCTCGGTCCAAATAAAATTTGAGGTCTCGCTGGTTCAGCGAGTCGGCGATCGAGAGACGGTCTTGGACAAGACCCAGCTGTTGTGGAGCTACCGGCCGGAGGCTATCGGCCTTTCGCTCGTTGACGACATGCAGCGACTCCATGAGAGGGGGGCGGTCGGCTGCACGGAGGTGCCCAGACGGCTGGTGAGCAAGAAGGGCGGCGTCCAGAGCGTGTCGTTGTTGGACACGGCGACGCTAGAAGCCACCTTCTCGCGCGATGCGGGATCGCTGGTGCCGCCGCCAAGCAAACTTCGCAGCCAGCGAGCTGAGATCAAGCGGCGCATTGAGGAGTTGTCGGTCGAGGGAAGATTGTCAGCCGAGCAGCGCGACGAGTTGCGTGCAGCTTGGGGCGTGTTCGAGACCGACTACATCAAGGCCATGTCCGATTTCATCGGCACGGGGTTGCACGGGGAGGCGGTCCTCCGGCAGGCCGAGTCGTTCGGGGCCTTGCTGCGGGCGTTGGCGATCCATGCGCGCGGCGACGTGTGCCGTTCAAGGCTTGTGTCCGAGATACTCTCCGTCGGCACGGTGCGCGTCTCAGGCGACCAGGCGTCGCTGATCATTCCGCCCTGGCACCCCGAGCGCATGAAGGCGCTGGCCGTGAAGACCCGGCGAGTGGCTGGGCTGGTCACCCACATCCTGAGCGGCAAGAACGTCTTGTTCGGCGATCGCGGCATCTTCTTCCGGGAGTTCGCCGAGGAGCTTGCCCACCCGTTCTACCCCGAGATCGCGGCCATACAGCGAGGAGGCGCGCCCATCCTTGTCGCCGAGAGCAGCACCGTCAACGGCTACAGTCTCTTCGAGCGTCCTGTGCGCGGAGACGAAGATGCCTTGACCGACGTGGATCCCGCGTCGGCCGCGAAGCAGGTGCGCGAGCTGCTGGAGCGGTATGTTGGATTGCAGCCGCACGAGGCGAACAATCTCAGCGTCTTGCTCTACAACGCGGATGCAGCGGAGCTGCCTCTTGCCGTCGTGCGCGAACTCAGCAGTATGCAGACGGACTCGGACTTCCAGTGCAACGTGTCCGTTCGGCACCGCGATCCGGCCAAGCTGCGGCGCGTCTATGCCGAGCTGGTCACCAAGGGAGGCGACGATCCAGATCTCTCGGCGGTCAGCGAGACCTCGGCTAACTTCATCTCGAAGCTGCGCATAGCTGTCGCGCCGTCGTCTTCCACCCCCCCGCAATCACGGGATGGGTTTCGGGCTTTCGACATCGCGTTCCTCCACGATGTCGTGTCCCGCACGGCGGCTGTGGAGTGGATTCCAGTTGACTGGACTAACGGGCGTCCGAGCCTTGAGCACGCGCCGTCGCGATGGTCGTATCGGAGCGTCTCTGGCGAGAATGAGCTGAAGTCGACGACGTTCTTGACGTGTCCGCGGCAAACCGATTCGGGCTGGGCTTACGTCGGCGCAGTCGCCGCCGTAGTCCGACAGACCGACGCCCCGGCGGACGCCAGATTTCTACCTGCCAGGCGCATCTCGCTACAAAACGAGGTACTCAAGGCGACGATGGACGACGTCCACGCATTGGCTGAATGGGTCGCCACTTACGACGAATTGCTCGACAAGCGCCAACTGCAAGCCAACGGCGTCACGGTGGTTCGCTATCGGCGCGCGTCGACAAACGGGCGCAACATGATCGTCAGCTCGACCTCGGAGCTTCGGCTGCTCAGCGTGTTGGCGCGGCGTCGATTGTCCGAGCTCGGCTTGCCCTTCGACGCGGAGCAGTTCGAGGATGTCGCCGCGCGGGTCAAGAAAGATGCCCTGTCCATCTCCGGCGACATCGTCCTGCGCGCGGCGAAGCGCGGCGTGTCCGCCGGCGAGATGCTCGGCTTGGTGATGAGCCGCTACCTGCTGGAGCAAGAGTTCAAGACGATATCCGGAAGCGGCGCGCGCCAAGCGTTCAGCGTCTTCTTCCTGCTCGACGATTATGCTGATTGGCTGGCGCAGAAAGAGAGCCGCATCGCCGACATCCTTGGGCTCTGCGTTGAGGAGAGAGAGGATGGGATCCACCTGCATGTCGCTGTTGTCGAGTCGAAGTATGTGGCCGGCGCGGGCGCGTCGGATTCGCGTCGCTCGTCGAAGGCGCAGTTGATGGCGACGTTGTCGACGTTCAGAGCGGCGCTGTTCGGCGCGCCTGGGCGGCTCGACCGGGACGTGTGGCTTGCGAGGCTCGCGGACCTTCTCGTCGATGCCGACATTCCGCCAGGGCGGTCCGGCCTGTTGGAGCGCGCCCGGGCCAAATTGCGCGATGGCGAGGCAGGCATATCGCTGCGCGGCTACTCGCATGTCTTCATCCATTCCACGGATCCGGGTACAAGCTTGTCGGCCTCGGAGCAGGTTCTTGTGGACGAGACCGATGGGATCCAAGCATGGCAAGAGGTGTTCGACCGTCCGGAGCTCAGGGAGCTTGTCGAGGCATACGCGCGCAAAGACGATCCCACGCCGATTCGGTCCAAGCTCGGGCACGGCAAGCCGTGGCTTTCAGCGACCTCGCTTCCTCCAGCAGCGCGCGTCGCCTGGACGGCCATGATGGAACAACTGGCTGCAGGCGCTGAGAGCGCGCCTGGCGCTAATGACGACAGACCCGTCGTCGAAGCGCCAGCGCCGGCCCAACCAGAGACGCCTCCGAGCGGGGTGCATGCAGCCGTGGCTGAGCCCGTTGTCGCGTCGATAGAAACCAAGGTCGGCGCGGCTCTCTCAGCGTTGATCGCGTCAAAGGCAACGGCGTCAACGGTGGCGGCTGACGAGCGCGAGACTTGGGCAGAAGAGACGACAAAGAAACTCAAAGCCGCGCTGAACAGCTACGGCCTTCAGGCTGCTGTGCTGGGAACGCGTCTGACGCCCAATGGGTGCTTGGTCAGGTTGGCCGGTTCAGACCGCCTGCGCGTTGAGGATATCGATGCGAAGCGCACACAGCTTTTGACGACGCACGCGATAAGTTTGGTGACTGTTCAGCCGAAGCCTGGTGAGATCGTGGTCACCATTGCAGGGCCGAAGCGGCAGTCCATCTCGCTATGGGACTTGTGGGCGAGAAGGAGTCTCAATCGAAATGCTGCCGGCATCAACACGTCGTTCGTACTCGGCCTCCAGGAGATCAGCGGGTCGCTGCTCTATCTCAACCTTGGCGGGGAGTTTGGGGGCTTGGCCTCCCACGAGCCGCACTCGTTGGTCGCCGGGGCGACCGGCAGTGGCAAGTCCGTGCTCATACAAGCTATCTTGCTCGACATCGCCGCGACCAACGTGCAAGAGCTTGCGCAGATCATCTTGATCGATCCCAAGATGGGCGTCGACTACTCGGCTTTGGAAGACTTGCCGCACATGCGTGAGCCGATCGTAACCACAAGGGGGCGAGCCACAGAGGTGTTGGAGGCGTTGGTCGAGGAGATGGAGACTCGCTACCGGCTATTCGCCACCGCTCGTGCTCGTGATTTGACGACCTTCAACGCCAAGGCGGCGCTGGGCGATCGATTGCCCATGCTGTTTCTTGTTCATGATGAGTTCGCTGACTGGATGCTGGATGACGGCTACAAGGGGGCTGTGAGCGCTGCGGTCCAAAGGCTTGGCGTGAAGGCTCGTGCGGCGGGTATCCATCTTCTCTTCGCAGCCCAGCGGCCCGACAAAGACGTGATGCCAATGCAGCTTCGCGAGAACCTTGGGAATCGCTTGATCCTGAAGGTCGCCAGCGAGGCGACCTCAAAGATCGCGCTCGACCGGCCCGGGGCCGAGCTGTTGCTCGGTAAGGGCCACTTGGCTGCGAAGCTCAATGGAGAGCAAGGGCTGGTTTTTGCCCAGGCTCCGTTCCTTTCCGACGACGACATTGAATTGGCTGTACGGGCGATTGCGCAGGACAACTTCGCCGCCCTTAACTTGGGTCTTGCGTAGGCAGCCTCCGTAGTGCGTTCGCTACTTGTGGCAAACGACGCAAGCCCCACCGCCTTCGTCCTCGCCGAAAAGTTCATCGATGTCTTCGGTTTGTTCCGTCGGTCGAAGTGGGTTCACAGGCCGGGCGGCCAACTCACGCTGTTTTCGACGCTCATAGTCGGAGACGATTTGAATTACGCGCGCCGGCTTTTCTAGGTCGGTCAAGGGCTCGCCATGCGACCACGTGAAGGGCGATCCATGCTCCAAAGCATTCTTCTCTAGAAGCTTCGCCTCTTCGAACGCTTCCGGGTGCCTTTCCCTGAGCCGCACCCACTCGATCTTCTGTTGGAAGAAGCAGAACGTGCATCCGCTACGCGATCGCCATTCATAGTATTTCGGCAGTCCCACGCCCGACGAGTCAAGAATGTCCATCACGCTGCGCTTGTCGATGCCCAATTCCCTGAACGGAAGGCGGACAATCAGGTTGTCGTGTTTGGAGGTGTAGCCCTCGCGGTATTCCTCGTCGGCCCGGATAGCGACGTAGGTGGTGACCTTGTCGCCAGCAGCGAGCATGGGGCGTATCCACTGCTCGAATGGCGCGAGCTTCAACTTGCGGGTGCACCAACGAGTCTGCGCCGAGGGCAGGAAGTGGTTGTATTCTCGCAACCAAAAGTCGAAATCTCGACGCGGATTCAAGCGGAGGATGGGCTTGCCCAAGAAGCCTTCAAGGCGGCCAAGAAACTCGTAGACCTCGGGAAGCTCCTTGCCAGTGTCGGTGAAGAAGTATTCGATGTTCAGTTCGGGATGCGCCTGGCGGACGTACACAGCCAGCGCCGCGCTGTCCTTGCCGCCGGAGATCTCGAGAACATGCCTGTCAGCCATATGTTTTCTCCT
>JBBQHO010000105.1:0-13010 GCA_038324055.1 Polyangiales bacterium
TCGGCTGCGCCATCGTGCGAAACGACAAAGCAATTGGCCGGCTTCAGATCGCGGTGAATGATGCCCACCTGATGCGCCATCTGCAGACCCCTCAGGATCTGCAACACCATGTAAATACCGCGCCCAACATCGGCGAGGCCCGACTCCCCCTCGCGCTCCAGAAGCGCGGCGAGATCCTCGCCCTCGAGAAACTCCATGACCAAGTACGGCTGGCCATTGGGAAGCTTGCTGACATCGAGCACCTTGACGACGTGCTCGCTGTTGATGCGCGAAGCTGCGACGCCCTCGTTGAGGAAGCGCTCGACGACTCCAGGCAGGCTCATCATTTCCGGGCTCATGAACTTGAGCGCCACCGGTGCGCGCCGCAACAGATGCAGCGCTTCGATCACGGCGCCCATGGCGCCTTGGCCCAGCAGTCGCCGAACCTGAAACTTCTCGTCGATGATGGAACCAGGCGCGAAGCTGACCCCCTCCTGATCGCCTTCCATGCTCAGTCTTCTCTTGCCTGGCGGGCGCCCCCACGGCGCCACGCAGAGTGACTGTTTACCACTCTTCGCGTGTTCCCGCGCGACGCTCTATTCAAAGCGGGGAAACAGTGCCGGCGCGACGCCCCTTGTGGGGCGGGCGCGACCTCATCCTCCGCCTGTGCGACCTGCAAGTGCGCCGACGACGATGAGCAGCTCGTCGGGATCAACGGGCTTGGCTACGTGCGACTGGAAGCCCGCAAGCAATGCCCGCGTCCGATCTTCCATCCGCGCATAGGCCGTCAGCGCAGCTGCTGGAATCGCTTTGCCGCCCCCTTCCGTCAAGCCTCGTACCTTGCGCATGAGGCTATAGCCGTCCTCACCTGGAATGCCGATGTCGCTGACCAGGACGTCCGGGGGGCGGCGCTCGATCTCGTTGAGGGCTTCGCGCGCTGAGCTTGCCTTGGTGACTTGCGCACCGTGTCCTTCGAGAATGCAGCAAGGAGCGTTCGCGCGTCGAGTTCGTCATCGACCACCAGCACCGGGCCGCGTTCGCGAGAAGCCAAGACGCTGAGCCGCTCGACTTCTCGGTTGAGCGCCTCGATCTGGATATCCACCCCCTCGGGACGCTGGCTCGAAACGTCGACGGTAAAGCAGCGGGTATGGACGAATTCGCCCGTTTCGCTGAACTTCACGCTGGAGGTGACCAGCACCTTGCGCGTCGAACCGTCCTTGCACTTGAGACGAGCCTCGTAGTTGTGGAGCCTCTGGCCTGCCGTGAGACGCCCAAGGATGTCCTGGATCGTGGCGTCATCGGCGTGAAACTCGACGATGTTGAGCCCGACGTACTCGCTCTCCACGTAACCCAGCGGCTCGTAGTCGGCCGGGTTCGCCCACAAGATCGTCCCGTCCTGCGCCACCCAGTGCAAGCCGACGGCCGCAGTGTCAACGAAGTCGAGCAGGTCCTGCTTGGTGCGCGTCACGTCTGCCATGGCAGCGGAGAGCGTAAACGGGAGCGCGCGCTGCTGTCATGAGCATGAGGCAAGGGTTCCTGGAAGAGGATGCTCACGGTTCCACGAGCAAACCCTCCACGCAGCGCATGTACGCCGCGAGCTCAATCTCGCTTTGGATGGCTCCAACGCCAACGAGTGTGACTGTGCCGAGGTAGGTCGAGAGCACGTGCAGGGCACTTTCACGGCTCGAGGACCACGTTCCCGGTGCCATTGGTGAACCACTTTGCTTCGTCGAAGGAAAGGCCGATGCCGGAGGTGTCGTCGTCGCACAGGGACTTGTTGGGTTCGTCGTCGCAGGCCTGAGTTCCGGTCACTTTGGCGGGGTCCTCATCGTAGGCCACGCCGTTGAGGTTGAGCCAAGCTGCCGAATTCTCGACGGTCATCAGGGGCGTCATACTCGTCAGGCCTTCAACGAAGAGGTCGCGCACGTCGAAGGCCGCGTCGAAGCCCATGATGGCCAGGTTGTCGAGGCTGCCCGTGACGCCCGTGCGGAGCAGAGCGCCGAAGTTCGGATTGCCGACCACGCCCGTGCCGCAGAGGGTGCCGTTGGTGGCGTTGGCTTCGGTGACGGGCGAAGCGCCAGCGTTGGAGCTGTCCCACTCGAGGCCGTTCGGATCGAAAGTGGTTGGCTTGTTCTGGCGCCCGAAGAAGGTGTCGAGGAGGCCGCGCCAGCCCAGGTCGAAGTCGAACATGTCGTCACCGGGGTCGTTGACCACGAGGTGATCGGCGTTGAACGTACCGCCAAAGAACTCGAAGCCGTCATCGCCTGGCGTATTGACCTGGACGTGGCTGAGACTGGTCTGCGTACCGCAGGAGCCCACGGTCAAGCCGTTGATCCGAAGACCACCCAACAGTTTTGCCCCCGAAAACTCGACGCGAACGTACTCGAGGGTCCCGCAGTCATGGGTGTCGTCTGCGGCGTTGGGTACAGCGGGCTCACCGGTGGTCCCGGGACCGTGCTGGTTGAGCACGTCCGAGGCGAGACCCGGGACATTCACGTTGGGATCGTCGAAGTTGTCTGCGCGACCGAGCAGCACGAGTCCGCCCCACTGGCCCTTGGCGCGGTCGCCATCGTCCGCTGCGGAAGTGAAAATAATGGGCTCGGCGGCCGTTCCCTGGGCGTCGATCCTACCGTCTCGAGAAATAACGAGGGTTCCAGTCTTGTCGCCCAGGACCAGCGTTCCCGGCTCGATGGTGAGGGTAACACCAGCGACGACGTGGACAGTCCCACTGATGAGCCACGCCTTGTCTTTCGTGAACTTCCTGCTGACCGTAACGTCGCTGGCGATTCGGACTGGCGAAACGCTCAAGGCCAGCTGGGCCTGCGTCAACTCGCTGGAGTTTGTCGACCAGTTGGTCCACTCGTCCATCCACGTCTTGTCCTCGGTGAATGCGCCCCAGGTCGCGTTCTTCACTCGTGGACCGGGGCCCTCTGCAGCGAGGCAATCGCCAGCGCAGAAGCCGCCAGCCTGCTCGTACTCGCAGGTTTCCGGGATGCCGGGAGAACCACCGCCGGAGCCGTTGTCCTGTCCGCCTGCGCCTGCGCCGCCGCCCTCTCCACCCGAATCGTTGCTCGAGCCGCCTGAGCCAGAGTCAGGCTCCAAGGTCCCCGTTTCGTTGCCGAGAATGAGGTTGCAGGCGCCACACAGCGCAATGGCACTCGACAGCATGGCGAAGCAACCGCTTGAAATGCGCATCAGAAGCTCCCCCGCAACTCGGCGCCCCAAGGTCGCACGCCGAACTCGAGCGAGGGCCGGCGCTGCGCCGTAGCGTCCTTCGGCGGAGTCGAGCCGTCCGGCAGCGTGAACCAGAGCACGCCCGCGCTCGCCAAGCCCACGCCCGTGACGATCATGCCGATCGTCGCGATGTCCCCGGCAGCCACCGCGTCTTGGCTGGCCCGTTGCGCCTCCGTGGTCGAGCAGGAGTAGGTCCCGTTCACGGCCTCGCAGCCTTCGTCAGCCCGCGATTTCGCGTCCAGCGACTGGATGCCGAAGACGGTCCAGACGACCGCGCCGCCGACGCCCACGCCTGCGGCCACGAGAGCTGGCCACTTCGCTTCCCAGACGCTGCGCGAGCGAGGTTCCTCGGTCGGTGCGATAGGGGCGGCGCTGGCCAAAGTCGCGCGGTGTAGCGCGGGGACCGTGAGGGTCGTCACGGCGCCTTCGCCCTTCACCTCGACGCTACTTCGAAACGGCTCGTGGCTCGGGGCGCTCACGACGATTTGATAGCTGCCCGGATCGAGAGCAGTGGGGGCGCGCCAATGAGTTTCGCTGATGGTGGCGCCGTTGCGCTGGATGACGGTGCCAGCGGGGAGCTCTGCCGGTAGCTCGAGCTTCATCTGGGAGAGACGCGGGCGCAGCGCCGTGGCGCGCTCCGCCGCGACGGACTGGCGTGGATCGTTGCGCTTCTCCGCCAGCTCACCAGCTTCGCGGAAGCCGAGCCATGCGGAGGCGAGCTGGCCGTTCCGCTCGTAGCAGTCAGCCAGATGGAGCAACGTCCCGAGCTGGGGATCGAGCTTCTGGCTCTCTGCGAACTTGCCGCAGGCTTCCTTCGTGTTGCCCTGTTCCAAGAGGGCCTGGGCGGCATCGAAGGCATCCATGGCGTTCGCCCGATCGGCGGCGTCTTGCGCTCGGCTGGGGGCGCTGAGCGTGAGGACGAGGCTGAGGGCGAAGCTGGCCCGGGCGAGAGAATTCAAAGACGGCCTCCCAATACCGATGTGGGCTTTGGTTTTGGTGCGTCCGCTGGGGGTGGCGCGGGACTGGCCGTGCTCGGCCCCGGAGTCGCGGAGCCGGACGCGTCTGGTCTGGCGGCCGCTGCCGCGGTCTTTCTGGGCGCTGTCGCTTTTGGGGGAGCGGCCGGTTCGGTCGTCGGCGAGGGCGCCGCGGCCACGGGTCTTGCCGGTGTTGTTGCTGGTGCCGGCACGGGTTCCGCGGCGGCGCTCGGCGCTGCGGGCACTGGCGGCTCGGCCTGCGCGGCAGGGGTCGGCCCGACCGCCGCTGGCTGAGGCTCCGCTGTGCGAGTCGAGCGACTGGTCCACAACACCCCTGCTGCAAGGAGCACCGCCACAGCGACGCCCCCGATCAACCTGCCGTTGCCACTGGGGCGGACGGATGGCGAGGTCTGCCCAAACGCCGCCACCGTTCCAGCCGCTTGCGAGGCCGGCGAGCCTTGCACCAGGGTTTGGTCGAGAGACACGTCGCTGCGGCGGCTCAGCATGCCAGCTGCCACCAAGACGCGGCTGACGCGCTCGGCCGAGGCGCGGGCGCGCTTGGCTGGTCCAAACTCTGCCAGGGCGTCGGCCAGCTCGCCGACGTCGAGGTAGCGGCGCTTTCGATCACGTTCCAAGCAGCGTTCGACGATGGCGCGCATGCCAGCAGGCACGTCGTCGCGGAGATCTTTGACGTTGGGCGCAGGCGAGTTGCTGACCTTGAGCACGAGCTCGGGGAGTGTGTCGGCCAGGAAAGGAACGCGGCCCGTGAGTAGTTCGAAAAGGACGGCTCCCAGCGACCAAATGTCGCTCTGGGCGTCCGCGTTCTTGGCCGAGAGCATCTGCTCGGGCGCCATGTAGAAAGGCGAACCCATCACGGCCGTCGTCTTGGTCATGCCCATGTCGGCGCCGGCGCCCGAGCCTGCCGCGTTGATCTTGGAGATGCCGAAGTCGAGCACCTTGATCGACAACAGGCCGTCCGCCCGTCGCACGCAGAACAAGTTGGCTGGCTTGAGATCGCGATGGATGATGCCGATGGCGTGGGCCTCCGCCAGGGCTTCGCAGGCCTGCAGAATGAACTCGGCCGCCTGCTCTGTGGGCAGCGGACCGTGCTGGGCGATGCGTTCCGCAAGGTCTTCGCCCTCGAGGAATTCCATCACCATGTACGGCGCGCCTGAGTCGAGCTTGCCCACGTCGGAGACGCGCGCGACGTGCTCGCTCTTGATTTTGACCGCGGCGCGCGCCTCACGCAGGAAGCGTTCGACCGCCTCCTTTTGGTTCAGCATCGACGGCAGCATCGTCTTGATGGCGACGCGTTCGTCCAGGTGCAGGTGATGCGCCGCCAGCACGACCCCCATGCCACCTGCACCGAGCACTCTGTCGACCCGGTACTTGTCCGCGACGATGGTCCCAGGCTCGATAGTCGCGTCTGTCATGCAGCTCTTCCGCTCGGCATTGGAGCGGCAGAGCCTGCTCGCTGCAATGGCGATCTGACTACGCGGCCGGTCCCTCGAGAAACCTCGATTCCAGCCGGAGCCGACGACAGGGGGCGCAATCCCGGCTCGAACGTTCGCATCCGCCTGGCCGAAAGCTGTGCCGAGACTAGGTGCGACGTGTTGTCGGGCGTGCCCCCGAGTGTCATCACAAGGGCTCTGAGCAGGGCCAAGAGCGTCACCGGGTCCACCAGGGTCACCCTGGGGTCTGCGTCTGAATTGAATCATCGTCGACCGGTGCCGTAGCGCTGCATGAACCAGTGGAATAGAGTGGTTGGCTTCGACGAATGCGCCGGACTGGACCGACTACGACGTGAGCAGCTGGACCGCGACGCTTGAAGAGAACCGTGGCGTTCGCGCAAAAACATCGATGCAATCCCTGCGCAAGCTGGCGACGTTGTTCATCTGTTTGGCCCTCGGCGCGTGCTCAGAAGTAACGCCAGCTGAGGTGTACTTGATCCACGGTACAGTCGCTTCGTACCGCAACAATGTGCACCAAGAATCCGACGAGTGCTTGTCCGCGCTCGCGCCAGGGCTGCGAGAGGCAACGATGACGGTCAGCAAGGTAGATGGAGAGCGCTATCTTGTGACTGACACGGGGTGCCGGTTTACCTTGTCGCTCCGTGACGGAGTGCTCTCCGGAGAGAACGTCCCGTGCGATATTGACCCCGACAGCGCGCTTGCGGCTGTTGGGTTGACGGAAAGAACGTACAGTACATTCCGCCTCAACATAGCTACGGGCGCGTTGGAGTATCGTCTCAAACAACGCCGAAACGCGGGAGACGGATCAGTCCTGTCCTGTTTTGTGTTTTCGGGAGAGGCGCAGCCATCCCCATGAGCGCCGCTCGACTTGGGTTTCTCCTTCTCGCATTCAGCATGGGGCCCTGCATGGCCCAGGCCGAAGATGCGGCGCGCCGCACGTTCATCTACACAGCGGGCCATTTCGCCGCCTCACAACTCCTCGGGGGCGAGGCCGAGTGTGCTGATGCGAGAAGTCTTTCGGAAACGGCCAGTGGACGCTTCATCGAGGTAAAGAAGGGCCACTACTACTTCGAAGGCTACAACTGCACCCTCGAGGTTGGCTCGAACTTGGACGTGCGCTGTGGAGGTGGGGAGATTGGCGACAAGTCCGTTCCCGCGCTCGTTGTGCAAAGCTTCGCATTTGACGAGAAGAGCATGGACGTGGCCGGCGTGATGGAAATGGACGGCCAAAGCTACTGCTACTCTATCTCAGCAACCGACTTGGCCGCCGCTGACTGAGGTGCCCACGTGCTTCCACCGTGGGGCCTCGCCCGGCCCAAAATTTCATCAGATCCGGAAGGATTGTCATAGCGGCACGTTCTGGAGACGCGGAGCTAGGAACCGTTGCGCTAGCGAGGAGAGACGCCGTTCCAGCTAAAGAACAGGGCGTCGGGCGTCAGGCGGACGCTCAGACCCGCCAACGGCGCCTGAGGCGCCGTGCCGGTCGCCGACAATGACGGGACGTCACTCTTGGTAGAACACTTCGTCCCAGTCGGGGGCGTAGTTGCCCCCGTGGTAGGCGCGCCTGCGCGGACGCGCTTCAGCAGCCAAGAGCGCCAGCACGACCCCCTCATGCATCACGGCGACACCGGTGTAGCGGCGTCCGTCAGGAGTCATCAGCTCGAGCTCTTCGGCAGGTCTCAGAAGCTCAGCAGCCAGGCCGATGTACTCGGCAGCGCTATTCCTGAGTGTGCCCGACGCCCGCTCAGCGAGGTCGAGCAACGCGTCGGACAGGACGTCGCTCACTGGCCCGAAGGCCACACGCTTTCGACGATGACACCAACCAGAACCGACGAGACGGCTCCGGCCAGGCCGCGGCGGACGTTGTCGTTGGTGACGAGACGGTTGAAGAAATTTGCCATGGGGTGCTCCTGGGCTGGTTGGCCCGGTGGTGGGAGCGAAGGCGCTCCATGGGTTTTATCACCGATGGCCTTGCGCTATTGTTCACGCCAGAGTCGAGTACCAAGATGCGAACTATACTTGGCAAGTTGAACGGCGAACTGCTCATCAACACCGCCAACCTAGCAGCACCGTTCTGCTCTCACGTGGACGCTGCGGTCGCCTACGCGGAGGGAAAGGACCATCCCCTCCTGAGTTCGTGCAAGAAGCACGAACTACATCTTTCGTTCTATGGCTTGCTCGACGAGGAAGGGGCGGTCGGTTTACCTCTGCTTCGAGAATTGCTCGCCTGGGGGCCGACACGCGCCAAGGTGCGACTGGTCTACGGAAACTTCCATCCGAAGGTGATTTGGTGGCACGGCTACGGCGCCTACATCGGGTCGGCCAATCTGACGCACAAGGGATGGTTCAATAACATCGAGGTCGGGGTGTTCTGCGATGAGAAAGAACTCCAAGAGTCGCAGGTGGGCGGCGATCTCGAGGAGTTGTTCGACCACCTGAACAAGCCGAGCGTTTCGGTCCCAGTCACCGATGAAATTATCGCGAAGCTCGAGAGTCTCAGCCACGCCCAGCGCTTGGTCGTCGAGCAGCAGACGAAGCTTCATGAAAAGTTCGAAAAGCTCTTCCAAAACCTGCCTCAGAATCAGGGGCTGACTGTCCTCGCCCCGAAGGGGCAGAAGGAGAACAAGAGGCTCCAACGATTCTCTGCGGAGTGGATGCAAACGCTTCAGCTCATGAGAGGACTCGCAAAAGAGTTTGGCTCGCTTGACGTTCGGCCGAGCTGGGTTGATGCAGAGGCGCACCTTGCCGTCCACTTCGACCAGTTCCTCCACGCCTACTACTATGATTTTGTTCGAGGCGGGGTTGGGATAGATGACGACGAAGATCTTTCGGGCGTCGAAAAAGTCGAGGCGAACTTCGAGAGGAACAGACAGGATCCGCGCAAAGCGCTCCAAGAAGCAGCACATTGGTGGGCAGGTTTACAAGCCGGCAAGCACGGCGAAGAAGAGTTCATTCGCGAGAGTGCTCCTGGCATGCGAGAGAAACTCTCGCGAGCCGCGATTGGTAGCATGGACCTCGAAAGCTTTGCCGACGCGATGAGGAACGTGAATGCGTTTCGGATGCACGCTCGGCAGATCAAGAACAGCGAGTTTGGTCTGCCCAAAGATCATCATGAAAGCATCGATCTGCGTGTCGACCGCCTCTGCGGATGGCTGTGGGAGAAGCGTACGGCGAGCGGTCGTACGGCGCGTGACGTGTTGGACTTCGTTCTTTGGGGGACGGCACCGAGCGACATGGAGCAGCGGCTTTGGCTCGGTGTTTGGGGCGAAGACTACCACCTCCCTCACTTTGGCCAGAGTAGCCTCGGAGAGGCAGTTGGATGGGCGCGGCCCGACGACTATCCCCCGCGAAACAACCGCACGAACAAGGCGCTCCGCGCCCTGGGGCACAACGTGAAGCTGTTCTCAGCGTAGCGCGGGCACGAGATTGCGCCTCTAAGTCAGCTGGAGGACTGCCGAGTGTCTTAGGGGCCGCCCTTCAGCTGCCCGAGGGGTGTCGGCCCGCAGACGCCTGTGCGTCGCGATGGACGGGGGCGCTCCGCGGCGGAACGATCCTGCTGCCACAGAAGCTCGCAGCGGCGGCTGAAGCCTGGTCTTGATCGTTGCGGTGCGGCTCAACGGCTCAGCTGGCCGTCAAGACCAGAGCGGGCTGAGCGGGCCAGCGCTTGCGCACGTTCATACACGGCCATCCTCAAACCTCGAAGTCGCAGAGGGCGGCTCCGCCGCATGACTCAAACTGTTCGGCGCTCCAGTAGGCGCCGAACTCAGCAGGGCGTGAACTCACGAGACAGGGCTTCTCGAAAGTCGCGATGTCTACGTCTCTCGACGTCGGCTGGGCGCTTGATCCCTTCGACAAGCGTATGGCCGTCAGCCGAGAAGCGCTGAGAGGATCGCATGCCGTCCGGATGCGCTGCCAGGATTCCGGCCCACGGCTCTTCGTCAACTGGAAGTGGATCGGAGACTACATCAAGGTCCCTCTCGTAAGCCCGTGCGGCTTCTCGAAGAGATCCAACAGACGCGGCAAAAGCGACCTGTTGCTCGGGCTCCAACTGACGCCAGACGCAGGCTTGAACTACGTTCGCCTTTGCACGGTCCCAGACGGATAAGCCGGCGACGCGCCCGGTCCGGTCCGCATCCTGCTGATCCCTTTCGTTTGGTTCCAGCCACTCGGGCTTCGGGAACAAGTGGCCAGCAGGGAGAAAGCCGCCACCGGTCTGAACTGTCCTAAACACTGATGATTCGCTCGAAAGTGAGAAATAGCGCTCAGACATCCGAAATCCTCGTCAGCCAGGACTTTAGCTTTTCGCTTAGGGGATCATCAGCACGAGCACTGCCGTCGTCGCTCTCTCCGTTGAAGCGGTCTTTTCCATACCAATACACATCGCCGCTCTCAGAGACTTCGATCTCCAGCAGAACGTTCGAGTAGCTCCAAGCGAACTGAAATGCACAACGGTCCGCGGTTGTATCGGCCATTGGAAGAGGTATGGCCGTATGTTGTTCCAACACACGCCAGAACTTTCGTACCTCGGCGGCGTGCCTGGAGCTCAAACCGCACCGCTCCTCGACGTTCTCGAGGAAACGAGTCCACGTGAGGGTTCCCGCCTCGAGGAGTCGCTTGTGCGTGCTCAAGGGCGGACGAGCGGTGAACATTCGAGGAACCAGATCGAGGACAGCCCGCGCGCGAGCAAGGCGACCCGCCTTCAACCAGGCGCGGCTTACCCAAAGATGGAGGTGATGAGCTAGCCACGGGCTCGAGCGAACCTGGATGCCTTCCGGATCCACTCGCTCGACCGCATTTCGCCATTCTATTTCCGCTTCCTTGGCACATCCGGAGCCGATCAGGTTCGTGACCAAGCGACTATTCCACCACGGATGCTCAGGGTTTAGGCTCACAGCTTGAGAAAATGCGCGGCGCGATTGCGCGCTGAAGCCATACGCTCGCTCCAAGTTGAAGCCGAGGTAGTGCCACGCGTAGTCATCTTCTGGAAAGCGATCGACACAAGCCTGGTAGACTCGAGCCGCCGCGGCGTAGTCGCGAATCTCCAAGCTCAGATGGCGTGCCCGGTCCCAGTAGAAGCTGGGCGAAACCAAATCGAGGTCGGCCCAAACCGACTCGTCCGTCATTCCAGAATGCGCGAGGTGATGGACCTTTTCACACCAAGCATGCAGCTGAACGTTGCCGAGACCGAGAGGAGAGGCAGCTCCATCTGCTTTCGTGTAGTGATGGGCAAAGCCTGCGTGCACTGCAGGAATTGCGGAGCCCAGCTTCTTTGTCAGTAGCGATCGCAGGACCGTGGAGACGCGAGTCTCGGACGTCCCGTAGCCGACGCATTCTAGAACTAGCGGAGCATGTTCCGGATCGATCTGAGAAAGCTCGACTGCGTCGGCTCTAGCGATAGGGCGACGGATAGCCATGAAATTGAGCAAGGCGGTCTTTAGTGACGCGTTTACGCGGAGACCGTCTACCAGAAGGTCGGTGAGCTTTGGCAGAGGCACGGCCGACGACATGCATGAGTCGAGGCTGCGAATATCGGCTCCAAGAACGCGCGCTCCAACGGCGAGGCGCCAGGCCAGCGGCGAACCTGTCTGCCGATGCAGAGCACCGCGCAGTTGCTCAAAGGCCTTGAAGTAGGAGCCCCACGCAACATCATCGAGAGCGGAGAGGCCAGTGCTATGGGCCGGCAGCTGGAATCGGCGCGTCGGATGAAAGCCCAGTCGTGCAGGCGTCACGGCAGCATCTGCAACAAGTACGGCGGTGACCCTACTCTGAAAGAGCCCGCTCAATAGGCTGCGCGCGCGAGAGGGAACCGCGTCACTTCCGGACTCCGCACCTTCGGCACCACTCCAACTATCAGGCATCCTCATGACCATGAGGCGGTTCGAGCTCGCTAGACTCTCGCCAACACGCCGAGCAATCTCATGGAGCTCGCCTTCAGCGCCGGTGCTCCAGGTGGGCCACGGTTCATTCGGAGCCAGTTGCGAAGCGATATCCAGAAGGGCGACCGCTGGAGAATCGGACTCGACCATCGGGAGGAGTTCGATGACGACTGGATTCGTCGAGCTTGCGGTTAGCGCTGAGACCAAGGAATTGCGACCGGCTCCGACAGGACCCTCCACGTAAACTCGCGCGCCAGGACGCGCGGCCTCAAGCACGCGCTCGCAGACACTCTCTGTGTTGGGCAGGAGATCGGTCATTGGTCGCAAAATCAGACCCGTCAACGCGGCAAGCTACGTCTGCCAACGGGCGATGGATAGGACAAACTTTCAGTGGATGGCCACTCGGGACAACAAATTGGCCACCTGCTGTGTTCCCCGTGATGGGCGCCCAATCGCGCGTGAGCGAGAAATTCAATGCCTCGTCGTTTCGTCGCGAGGAAAATCAAATACTTACGATGTTCGGCAGATATCGGTGCCGGTGCCGGATGCGCAGGCGAGCGGAGCGCAGGCGAATTTCACCCAACACGACACGGGATTTGGCACCCGCGAACACTGGGGCGTAGAGGCCGCGTGCATCCGACGGCTGGCTGGGTCCGCCGCTCCGCCGAGCAACGCCCTGGCGTTCCGTGACGTCCCCGCACGCAGCGCATTTCCACTCAAAGGAAAGACTTGCGTCTTGCCTTGCAGTCGCCGAAACGCAGCCGAGAACAAAACTCTGCTGCGGTCGCTGGAGAACTGTGCGTTGTAGAGTTCCCGCACGTTGCCCGGCCAGCCGTGGCCAGAGATAACATTTCTTGCGCCAGCAGAGAGATTCTTACGTCGATACCCAGGCTCAGACTGGCTCTGTCCGTGAATCTCTTCCAGCAAGGAATCCACCAAGGGACGCAAGTCGCCCTCCCGTTCACGGAGCGGTGGCAGCTCGAGGACGGCGACGGCGAGTCGGTAGAAAAGATCCTCGCGGAACTGCCCGCTGGCGACCCTCACAGGGAGATTGCGATTGGTGGCGGCGACCACACGCACATTGATCTTCTCCGCATCACTGCTTCCGACTGGTACCACCTCGGCCTCTTGGAGCACGCGCAGCAGCTTCACCTGCATCTCGAGCGGCAGCTCACCGAGCTCGTCGAGGAAAACGGTGCCGCCTTCTGCTTCTCGGAAGTGCCCGCGGCGCACGCGGTCAGCGCCGGAGAAGGCTCCCTTGACGTGACCGAAGAGCTCACTTTCTACGAGGTTCGGCGAAATGGCGCCGCAGTTGACGGAGATGAACTTCCCCTGACAACACCCGCCACCGCGCACGCGTGCACATCGCCGAAGCTCATGGGTCCATTGGGTAGTGAAACGGGCACAATGGTGAACGCGGTCCGTGTGTGCTGCTTCAACCACGACTGGTAGAGGCGCCGATCTTCGGTACTGGC
>JBBQHO010000106.1:0-13004 GCA_038324055.1 Polyangiales bacterium
GTCTGCCGATGCTCCAGCGCATGGCGGCGACCGGCAAGCCGGTCCTGCTTTCGAGCGGCCTGGTGGGTTACGAAGACATGGACGCCGCCGTGGCGACGGTGCAGGCCGAAGGGGCCGACCTGGCGATCTTTCAGTGCACCACGGCCTATCCTTGCCCACCGGAGAAAACCGGGCTAAACGTGCTGGAGGAATTGCGGTCTCGCTACGGTTGCCCCATCGGACTGTCAGACCATTCGGGCAAAGTGTACGCTGGCCTTGCCGCCGCGACGTTGGGCGCAAACTTGTTGGAGATGCATATTGTTTTGTCGCGCGAGTGCTTTGGGCCGGATGTGTCGGCCTCTTTGACGACGACGGAATTTCGGCAATTGGTCGAAGGGGTCCGGTTCATTGAGACGGCGTTGGCCAACCCCGTGAATCTCCCAGGTTGGTCTTGACGATGTAGCCGGTGATCGTGATCTTCTGATCCTCGACCTTCTTCTGGTGGACGCGGTTGCGCAGGTAGTAGCTGGCGCCCCAAACCGTGTAGGCGTCGCCGTCCTTGATGGGCTTTTCGGGCACCGAAGGCACGGGAGGCAGCGTGGCCGAAAGACCGCTGACCGCCGGTTTCGGCTCGTACTTGGGCTCTTCTTTGCCGCAACCTGACAGGAGCAGCGAGAGGGCGAGCGTGAGAGAACAGGCGAAGGGCAACCGGGTCTGGGTCATACGTGATTTCCTCGAACTTTGGCCGGCGACGGTAAACCGCTCAGGGGGCTTCGGGCAAGGTGGCGGGACCATTTCCGCACGGCTAGTTTGCAGGCCGTGGGCCGGACGATTTGGGTAGGCGACGTGCACGGGTGCGCCCGGGAGCTCTCGGGACTGATCGATAAGCTCCAGATCACGGGCGAAGATCAGCTGGTCTTCGTCGGCGATTTGGTCGCGCGCGGTCCTGACACGCCAGGTGTTTTGAGCTTGGCGCGCGGTCTCGGGGCCCGCTCGGTCCGGGGCAACCACGAGCAGCGCTTGCTCGCCGCCCGCGCTGCCGTGCGCGAGAAGAAGCGACCGCCGCGCCTCAGCCCTTCACACCAGAATCTTCTCGAAACGCTCACGGAAGAAGAGTGGTTTTTTTTGGAAGGCCTCCCGCTCTCTTTGGAATTTCCCGGCCACAACATAAGAGTCGTCCATGCCGGGGTGCTGCCCGGCCTGGCCTTCGCCGCGCAGAAGCCCGACACGCTGCTGAACATTCGTTCGATCACGCCGGCGGGTGAGGCCAGTGAGCGCTACTCCAAGCAATCGTGGGCCGCGAGCTACCGCGAAGATCCGCACGTCGTCTTTGGGCACAACGCGCAAGGCGGACTCCAGCTGCACGCCTCTGCTACCGGCCTGGACACGGGCTGCGTCTACGGGGGGCAACTGAGCGCGCTCGTGCTGCCCTTCGGTGCTCAACCACCCGAACCTCGCCTGCGCGTCGACGCCATCGTCAGCGTCTCGTCCACGCGACGTCACGTGGACTTTGGCCCACGCCCCGATTGAAGCCATGAAGCCGCGCCTACGTGTACCGGCTCTGGGGCTCGTTTCCGGACGCTACGAGCTCGACGTCGAGAGCAGTCGCTACGTTCTGAAGGTGCACCGTGTGCGCATGGGCGATGAACTCTGGTTGTTCGATCCCGAGTCGGGTCTTCACGGTCTGGGCACGGTGCTGGAGGCCCAACGGGGAACGGTCGTGCTCGAGGTGCCGCAAATCGAGGTCGGGCCGTCTCAGGCCTTGCCGGTGACGCTGCTGTGGGCGCTGGGCAAGGGAGACAAGCAGGAACAAGCCATCGTCGATGCCACAGTGCTCGGCGCGCGGCGCGTCGTACTGCTCGAGACGGAGCGCACGATCGTGCGCGGCGGCACCGATCGAGCGCGGCGCCACCACAAAGTGGCCATCGAGGCTGCGCGTCAGTCGGGTCGCAGCGACCTGCCCGTGCTCGAAGGCCCGCTGTCGCTCGAGCAGGCGCTGCTGAGTGACGACTCGCCCCACAAGCTGGTGTTCGCGTGGCACGCCGAGTGCGAGCCTTTGCTCCGTCGGCTGTCTGCGTGGCAACCGACTGCGGCGCTCGCTCTGTTGATTGGTCCCGAGGGCGGGCTGTCGCCGGGCGAAATCGAGCTGGCTCTCGCTCATGGCTTTTTGCCGACCAGCTTGGGGCCGTTGGTGCTCAGAACCGAAACGGCCGTGACCGTGGCTCTCGGCGTGGTGCGCGCCCGGTCCGAAATCTGAGGCGCTCCGAGCAGCCAAGCTGCCGCTTCCCGCCCCGCTTCCCGCCCCGCTTCCCGCCCCGCTTCCCGCGCAGCTTCCCGCCCCGCTTCCCGCCCCGCGACCGTTCTATTGAGTAGAACGCTTGTTCAGGTGGGTGCAGGGGCGACAAAAACCAAAACGATTTCCTCGAGAAAGGGATGATCGAAGTTCGTTGACGCGATCAGCAAGGACCTTTAGGTTCGGTTCTCAAGTGGGAGAAAGTGGATCAAAGTGTCGCTTGGTCCCAATTCCCTGAAAGCGCAGTAGTGGTCATGTTTCGCGGGCAGTTCACTCATTCGGTCGATGCGAAAGGTCGCGTGAGCCTGCCTGCGCGTTTTCGCGATGGCTTCGAGCACGGCTTGATCGTCACGCCCGCATTGTTCGACACTTGCCTGCACGTCTTCCCGCAGCGTGCGTGGGAAGCGCTCGAAGAAAAGGTGGCCGAGCTGCCGAGCCTCGATCCACACGTCGTGCGCTTTCGACGCCTCTACATTTCCGCAGCCGTGGAATGCGAGGTCGACAAGGCTGGTCGCGTTCTGGTGCCCCCGCTCCTCCGCGAGCACGCTAGGCTCGAGCGCGATGTGCTCTGTGCAGGCATGGGACGTCACCTGGAGCTGTGGAGCAAGTCCGAGTGGGACAAGGCTCTCCTTCTCGATCCCGCAGCAGAAGAGAGCTTCAAACGAGCCGTTTTGGAGCAGATCAAGATATGACGATGCCCGCCTTCGAACCACCCTCCGACTTTCACCACCTGACCGTCCTGCGTGCCGAGACGATCGCCGCCATCGAGCTCGAAAGCGACGGTGTCTACGTGGACGTGACGCTCGGCGGAGGCGGACACAGCGAAGCCATCTTGCGCGCACATCCGGGCGTGCGCGTCGTTGGCTTCGATCGCGACCCCACGGCCATTGCCGCAGCCACAGAGCGCCTGCGCGAATTTGGCGACCGCGTGACCTTGGTTCAATCGCGCTTCTCGCGCATCGAAGAAGAACTGGCCCGGCTGGGCCACACGCAGATCCACGGCTTGGTGGCGGATTTGGGTGTGAGCTCGCCGCAGCTCGACGAAGCCGAACGAGGCATGAGTTTTCGGCGCGAAGGTCCGCTGGATATGCGCATGGATCCGACGGAAGGCGAGACCGCCGCCGATCTGATCGTCCGTCTCAGTCAGGACGAACTGGCCGACGTCATCTACACTCTGGGCGAGGAGCGTCGCTCCCGGCGCATCGCTCGCTGCATCAAGCAGGCGCTGGATTCTGGCGAGCTGGCCACCACGACCGACTTGCGACGAGCCATCGTACGCGCCGTCGGGCCGCGTCGCGTCGGCGGCATCGACCCGGCCACGCGCACCTTTCAGGGTCTACGCCTGGCGGTCAATCGCGAGCTCGAAGAGCTGGGCGCTCTGCTCTCGGCACTGGGGCGAGTGATTCGACCAGGTGGAGTGGCCGCGCTGATCAGCTTTCATTCGCTCGAAGATCGTCTGGTCAAGCGAGCCTTCCTCGAACGCGACGTTTGGGAACGTTTGCTCAAAAAGCCCTTGATTGCGGGCGAAGTGGAGCAAGCCGAGAATCCTCGCAGCCGCAGTGCGAAGCTGCGCACGGCCCGTCGGCAACCACCCACCGATCGCGAGGACTCGTACGAGGAGTTCGATCGCGATGGTTGAGTCGCGCTCGAGGAAAACTTGATGGCACGCTACGACGATCACCGGGCAAATGTGTTCTTGGTGCTGTGGACGCTGGCAGTCGCTGCGACGACAGTGTGCCTGCTTTTCTATCTTGGCGTCCGCGTCGAGAGCATCGATCTCGGCTACCGGCTCGGTGAGTCGCAAGCCGAGCTGTCGCGTCTGCGCGAAGTCGAGCGCGTGCTCTCACTCGAACTCGCGGCGCACGAAACTCCGGAACGTGTCGATCTGGTCGGGCGCACCCTGTTTGCCATGGAAGAGCCCAGTCCCGATCGGGTGTTTTCCGCCGGCGCCGAGCCCACTGTCGGCCCCAACGAAGAGCCAGACAGTCCAGCTGCCGATTCCGAGAGCGGGCCGAAGCCGAAGCCGGCCGGGCTCGCCCAAGCCTCGTCCGCGGCGGCTGCTCCTCGAGGACCTGCGCCGTGAATCGTATCACCGGGCCCGAGGGCAAATGGATTCGCCTGCGCATGGCCATCCTGTGCGGCGTGCTGGGTACCGGACTCGGGTTGGTGGTGTCGGCTAGCTGGGACCTGATGATCGAGAACGGCCCGCATTGGCGCGAGCTGGCCGAGCGTCAACGCGAGCGTCGCCTGCGCGTCAAGCCCAAGCGCGGCGTGATTTTCGACCGCAACGGCGGCGCGTTGGCCGTCAGCGTCGAAGTGCCGACCGTCAGCATGGACGCGCTCGATCTGCTGCGCGGCGTCCCGCCCAGCGAGGTGCCCGGCGTCGCGCGCGACGCCGCCTCCCGCATTTCTCAGGCTCTGGGGCTCGAAGCCGCAGTTGTCGAGCGCAAGATCTTGAGCAAGCGACGCTGGACGCTGCTCCGTCGCGCCGTCAGCGCCGAGCAAGTCGAGGCCGTACGCCAGCTGTTGGCGGGCGCCGCGGGGGGCAACAAGATCCGCGGTCTGATCGTCGAAGGCGAACCCAGGCGCTTCTACCCGCGTCGCGAATTGGGCGCACCGTTGCTCGGTTTCGTCTCGCCCGACGGGGAGGGCCGCGATGGCCTCGAGTACGCCTTGAACGCAGAGCTGGTGGGCCACCCGGAGCACCTCAAGGGTCTGCGCGATCGCTCGGGCAAGTTGATCTTCTCGGGCGGCATCGAAGATGATCAGGCATTTGCTGGACACAACGTCGAGTTGGCCATCGACCAAGCCGTCCAGTTCACCGCGGAACGCGAACTGGAGCGCGCGGCGCGAGCGTTCGAGGCCGTCGGCGGCAGCGTCGTGGTCGTCGACCCGAAAACGGGCGAAATCTTGGCGCTCGCAAGCTACCCCGGCTTCAACCCCAACGACTACCGCGACAGCTCACCGGAAGATCGCCGCAATCGCGGCGTTGCAGACTCGTTCGAGCCCGGCTCGACGATCAAGATTTTCACCGTGGCGCTGGGCTTGGAGGCGCGCACTCTTTCGCCGACCGATCAGCTGTTTTGCGAAGACGGAGCGATGCGCATCGACAACGTCACGATTCGTGACACTCATCCGTCGGGGTGGCTACCCATTGCGCAGGTGCTGGCGCAGTCCTCCAACATCTGTGCGGCCAAAATCGGTCTGGCACTCGGCGGCGACAAGCTCTACGAAGGCCTGCGTCGTTTCGGTTTCGGTCAGCGCACAGGCGCTCCGGTCGCCAGCGAGTCACCCGGAACACTACGTCCGCGGAGTCGATCGTGGGTTCAGGTCGAGACGGCCTCGGCGTCGTTCGGGCAGGGCATCAGCGTCACCAATTTGCAGCTTGGCATGGCCACGGCGGCCATCGCCAACGGCGGTGAGCTGATGGAACCCATCTTGATTCGTCGAGTGACGACGGCCACGGGCGAGGTCGTGCGTCAGGCTGCTCCACGCGTCCGGCGTCGCGTCGTCAGCGCTCGCGTCGCGGCTCATTTGACGGAAATGCTGATCGCCGTCACCGAGGACGGCGGTACCGGCGTCGAGGCAGCGGTGGATGGGCATCGGGTGGCTGGCAAGACGGCAACCGCGCAAAAAGCCGATCCAAAGACGGGGCGCTACTCGCTGGACAACTACGTGGCCTCGTTCGTTGGCTTCGTGCCCGCTCACGATCCGGTCGTCGCCATCGCCGTCACCCTGGACGAACCGCGAGTGGATCACGCTGGTGGTTCGGTTGCCGCACCCATCTTCAAGCGCGTGGCCGAAATGGTCTTGCGCTCTCGGGGTGTGACGCCGCGGGGCACGACCCCGGTCGACCTCAAAGAACTCGCCCATCGCGCCGATCCTGCCCGTGCGGCGTACGCCCTCCTGACCTCGACCGGTTCTGCCGCTTCTGGCGTGCAAGAGATCTCCGTGGTCGGCAAGGTGAGCGGCAACCAGGTGCGCATTCCGGATTTGACTGGTGCGCCGATGCGTAGCGCCATGCGCCAAGCCTACGACCTTGGCGTAGTACCCGATGTGACGGGTACGGGCCTCTTGGTCGAACAACTCCCGCCGCCCGGCTCGATCGTCGAAAAGGGCAGTCGCGTGGAACTCCGCTTCAAGCCAGCGACCTGACACTCCCGCTGCCGATGCCCGACTCTGCCCTCTCCCTCACGCTCGCGACGCTGACCGAAAGGCTTCGGTCGGCCGGGGCGCGCTTGGTGGGCGACCCGTCGGTGCGCGTCGACTCGATCGACGACGATTCGCGCACAATTGCCGCGGGCGGCTTGTTCGTGGCGCGCTCGGGGGAACAGGACAATGGCGTGCGCTTCGTGGACGCCGCGGTCGGGCGCGGAGCGGTAGCGGTGCTCACGGGCCGAGATTCCGGCGTTGGCTTCGAGCCCCGCATCGAACTCGACGACGTCGCTCTGGGCTTTGGTTTGGCGGCGCAAGAGCTGGCCGGGCGACCCGCGGACACGCTCCAAGTCGTGGGCATCACGGGCACCAACGGCAAGACGACGACGGCCGGCCTGGTCGACCAGGCGCTCCGTTTCTTGCGCATCCCCAGCGCGCGCCTCGGCACGCTCGGGTTTTTCATCGGCGATGAGTTGATCTTCGAGACGCTCACCACACCGCTGCCGCACCGCTTGGCAGAATCGCTCGCGCTGGCAAAGGAGCGGGGCGTGCGCGTCGTGGTCATGGAGGTCTCGAGCCACGCGCTCGCTCAAAAACGGGTCGCAGGCGTGCGCTTCGAGGTCGCAGCATTCACCAATCTCAGCCAAGATCACCTCGACTATCACAAGACCCTCGAGGCTTACGCCGCGGCCAAAGCACGCCTGTTCTTCGAGCATGCTCCTGCGCACACGGTGATTTTTACCGGCAGCGATTTCGGCCGCGAGCTGGCGGGGCGCCTGCCTTTGGCTCTCACCGTGTCGAGCGAAGCGCACACCGGCGCCCGACTGTCGGTCCAAGGCTCGCGCATCGGTTCCGGTGGCATCGATGCCGAAGTGTCGCTCGGAGAAGCGACTCTCTCGTTGCGTTCGCGTCTAGTCGGGGCGCACAACCTGGAAAATCTGCTGGTGGCCCTGGGGATCCTGCTGTCGCTTGGCATCGACGGCGAGCAGGCGGCCTTCGCCCTGGCCCAAGCAGGCAACGTGCCGGGTCGGCTCGAACGCTGTGATGGCCCAGAAGACGACTTGCTTGCCGTGGTCGACTACGCCCACACCCCCGATGCACTGTCCCGTGTGCTCGGCGCGCTGCGCGCAATCGGAGATCGTCCGTTGGTCTGCGTCTTTGGTTGCGGAGGCGATAGAGATAGGGGCAAGCGAGCACCCATGGCCCGAGCCGTCGCCGACGGAGCCGACGTCATTTGGCTCACCAGCGACAACCCGCGGCACGAGGACCCAGCGCAGATCTCGCGCGACGTCCGAGCCGGCCTGCCGGAGGGGTGCGAATTCTTCGAGGAGCCCGATCGCGCGCGCGCCATCGAGCGAGCCGTACTCACCGCGCCGGAGGGTGCGATGATTCTCGTGGCCGGCAAGGGACACGAGACCTATCAGCTGGTCGGCGATCAGCGGCTGGCGTTCGACGACCGCCAGCGAACTCGTGAGGCGCTCGCCAAACGGCGCATGCTGCGGCAGGAAAAGCAGGCCTGATGTCGACGCCGATCCCGCAGAACCTCGCCGTCTTTTCGAGCGCCGAGCTGGTGCTCGCGACGTCCGGCAGGCTTGTGCGCGAGGTCACCTCGGGCGGCGCGGGCGTTGCAACCGACACGCGCGCGGCTCTCGACGGCAAAATCTTCGTGGCCCTGCGCGGTGAGCGCTTCGACGGACACCATTTCCTTCAGTTGGCCGTCAAGGGTGGCGCACGCGTGTTGGTCGCCGAGGCCTGCCCCGAACTCGCCGCGTTCCTTTCCACAGAGCCAGACGTCAGCGTGCTCGTCGTCGCCGATACCTTGGTCGCTCTCGGCGATCTGGCCCTCTTTCATCGTCGGCGCTGGGGCAAGCGGCTCGTCGCTATCGGTGGCTCGGCTGGCAAGACGACGACGCGTTCGGTGGTGACGGCGCTGTTTGACGCGATTTCGAAAGGTCGGGTGCTTTCGACCCAGGGCAATCTGAACAATCGCATCGGCGTACCGATGATGTTGCTCGGTCTCGGCTTGGAACACGATCTGTGCGTGCTCGAACTCGGCACGAATCGTCACGGCGAGATGGCCGAGTTGTGCCGCATTTGTCGACCCGACGTCGGCGTGCTCACGCTGATCGATTTGGAACACACCGAGGGCTTGGGCGATCTCGATGGCGTCGAACGCGAGGAAGGAGCGCTGCTTTCGAGCTTGCCATCGAGCGGTATCGCCATCGGGTTCGCCGGCGACGTACGCGTGCAGAGGTGCCTCGATGCAACCCCCGCGCCTCGGCGTCTCGGCTACGCACTTCTGGGTGAGGGCTTTGCGGTCTTGAAGAAGCGCGGAGCGTCAGCGTCGGGCAGCGTGCGCTTGGAGGTCGAAGTCGGTGGCCGCAGGCTATCGTTCACGACTGGTCTACTCGGCCGCCCCGGCGCGTTGGCCGTGCTGGCGGGCCTTTCGGTCGTCGAAGCGCTGCTGCCTGGACGCCTGGATGAGGGCACTGCCGAACGAGCACTCGCCGAGGTGGGTGAGCCCGGACGCTCGATGCTCGTGCGACTCGGCGGGGGCGTGCTGGTGCTCGACGACACCTACAATTCCAACCCGGCCAGTGTCGAAAACAGCGTCGCCACGGGTGAAGAGCTGGCTCGGGAGACGGGTGGCAAGCTGCACCTGGTGCTCGGCGAAATGCTCGAACTCGGCGAGCTTTCGTCGCGGGCCCACGAGGCGATGGGCGAAGTGGCCGCTCGCTCGGGCGCGCGTTCGTTCGTCGGAGTGCAGGGGCAGGCGGCTCTCGCGGTCGAGCGCGCCCGAGCACTCGGCCTCGAGTCGGTCTTCGTCGAGAAGGCTGAAGCGGTGTTCCCGGTGCTCGACGGTCGACTTGGACCCGGCGACGTCGTCGTCGTCAAAGCTTCCCGGGGGGTTCGAGCCGAGCGGGTCGTGGCCGCTTTGAGGGCAGCGATTGGCCCCGCAGCCCAGGTGTCTGCTACGAGCCCGAGCGCGGACCGAACATGATTTACGAGCTTCTCTACCCTTTGAGCCAGCGCTTTGGATGGGCCAGCGTGCTCAATGTCCTGCGTTACACGCCTTTCCGCGCGATCATGAGTGTGATCACCGCCATGCTCCTGAGCTTCTTGCTCGCGCCGTGGTTCATCCGCACGCTCCGAGGCCAGCAGATCAAGCAAATCATCCGGACCGATGGGCCGCAGAGCCACCTCAGCAAGGCCGGTACTCCGACCATGGGCGGTGCGTTGATTCTGCTCAGCTGTCTCCTGCCCACCATCCTCTGGGCCGACGTGAAAAACACGTTCGTGCTCGCCACGACTGCAGTTACGGCAGGCTACGGTTTGATCGGCTATCTCGACGACCGTCTCAAGATCACGGGCAAAAGCACCAAAGGTCTGCCAGGCCGCTACAAGATCTTGGGGCAGGTCGTCATCGGCGGCGCGGTGCTGGGCTACTTGTTCCTGTGGAACGAGGGGCTGCCCGAGGGCTGGCAAGAGGTCCGGCATCGGCTCTCGATTCCGTTCTTGGCCTTCAGCAAATACCCCGTGACGCTGTCGCCGTGGGTGTATTTCGCGTTCGCGCTTTTCGTGGTCATCGGCACGAGCAACGCCGTGAATCTCACTGACGGTCTCGATGGCCTCGCCATCGGTCCGGTCATGGTGAGCTCGGGAACGTACCTCGTTTGGGCCTACGTCGCCGGTTCGGTGCTGTTCGGTCGGCCGCTCGCCGGTTACCTCGACATCGCAGGCATCCCCGAGATGGCCGAGCTCAGCGTCTTCGCTGCGGCAGTCATCGGCTCGGGCATGGGCTTTTTGTGGTACAACACCTACCCCGCGCAGGTGTTCATGGGCGACGTCGGCTCACTCGCGCTTGGTGGTGGTTTGGGCATGCTGGCCGTGCTCACCAAAAACGAGCTGCTCAGCTCGATCTTGGGCGGCATCTTCGTGCTCGAGGCACTGAGCGTCATCACCCAAGTCGCCTCCTACAAGATGTTCGGCAAGCGGGTGTTCTTGATGGCCCCCATCCACCACCATTTCGAGCAGAAGGGTTGGCCCGAGCCGCGCATCATCGTGCGTTTTTGGATCATTTCTCTGCTCTTGGCCCTGGTCGCTCTGTCCTCGATCAAGGTGCGGTGACCGAGATGAAGGACGCGAATGTGAACGGAAAAAAGGCAATCGTCGTCGGTCTCGGCGCGAGCGGCCGTGCGGCGCTCGAGTTGCTCTTGGCGCAAGGCGCGCAAGTGGTCGGTACCGACAGTTCCAAGATCGACAAGCTGCCGCTCAGCTTGCGCAAGCTGCCGGTCCAGCTGGTCACGGGTGGACATGGCGGAGTGGCTTGGGATCAGGCCGACTTGGTGGTTCTTTCCCCCGGCGTGCCTGCCTTCGCGGAGCTCGAGTTGGCGCGCAAAGCCGGCGCCGAGATCATTGGCGAGGTCGAGCTGGCCAGTCGCTGCATCGACATGCCGCTGCTCGCCGTCGGGGGCACCAACGGCAAGAGTACGGCGACGACGTTGCTTGGACACCTGGTCGACGCAGCTGGCTATCGAGCTTTCGTCGGTGCCAACCTGGGTGAGCCGGCGTGCGAGGCGCCCGAACAAGAGCCGGACGTTGTCGTGTTCGAGGTGTCCAGCTTCCAGATGGAGCGCGTCCCGACTTTCAAGCCCCAGGTCGCCGTGTTGCTCAACATCAGCGAGGACCACCTCGATCGCTACCCAGACTTTCAGGCCTACGCGGACGCGAAAGGCAACTGTTTCGCCAATCAGACGTCCGATGACGTCGCCATCGCGCCCGTGGACGACGCCGAGTGCCTACGGCAGGTGAAGCGTGGCAAGGGTCGGTTGGTGACGTTCGGCGACCGCGGCGATTACACGGTCGAAGGCCATGACGTCGTCGAAGTGAAGACGGGCGAGCGCTTCAGCCTCGAACACGCCGATCTCTACGGGCGCCACAATCACTTGAACGCCGCCGCGGCCATCGCCGCAGCTCGTGCCTTCGGCATCGAACCGGACGACGTCGCCGAGGGCCTGCGTCGCTTTCGCGCGCTCCCGCACCGCATGGGGCTTTCGGGTCGCTATCGCGGCGTCACCTTCTACGACGATTCGAAGGCGACCAACGTCGGTGCGGCCGTCACGGCCCTGAGCGGTCTCACGGAGGTCCGGGGCGTGCTCTTGGCGGGTGGTCGCGACAAGCTGGGCTCCTACGACACTCTGGTGGAGGCGCTCCGCAAGAAGGGTCGCGCCGTGGTGCTGATCGGCGAAGCTACGGATCGCTTGGCTGAAGCGATTGGTGACGTCGTGCCGATCGAACGAGCCCGCACCATGTCAGACGCTGTGCACCGCGCTTTTCGGCTGGCGTTGCCAGGCGACGCCGTCCTGCTGAGCCCGGCTTGCTCCAGCCTCGACATGTTCAAGAACTATGCGGAGCGCGGCGATCGGTTCACCGAGGCCGTCCAGGCACTGAGCCGCAGTCTCGACAAGGAAGAGTCATGAAGAAGTTCTGGAGCGCGTTGTTCGAACGCGGGCCGCGAGTGGGGGCCATGGATGCCGTCTTGGGCGCAGCCGTCATCGGCTTGCTCGGCTTTGGTGTGGTCATGGTCTACAGCGCAGGCGTGATCGAGGCGACGTCCGACTTTCACGACCCACACCACTTCTTGAAGCGTCAAGGCATATTCGCACTCGTGGCACTCTTGGTGCTCTGGGCCGTCTCGCGCTTCGACTACCACAAGCTCCGGCTACTCACTTACTTCACTTTGGGCGCCGTGACTTTGCTCATGCTGCTCAGCGTGCTGGGCTTTGGACACAGCGGTGGTGGCGCGGCTCGCTGGCTCAAGCTCGGCCCTATCCACGTGCAGCCGTCAGAGATGGCCAAAGTGGCGCTGGTTTTGTGGCTGGCCTACTCGCTCGACAAGAAAAAGGAGCTGGTGAAGAGCTTCTCCATCGGGCTGTTGCCTCATCTGATGATGGCTGGCGCGCTCGTGCTCATTTGTATGAAGCAGCCGGACTTCGGCAGCGCGGCGGTGCTGTTGTTCCTGACCTTTGCCATGTTGTTCGTGGCAGGTGCGCGTCTGGGCTACCTGATGGGCGCGGCCTTGCTGGGTGGAGGTTTCGCAATCTGGGCCGTTCGGTTCACGGCCTATCGGTGGGAACGCATGGTCGCCTGGTTCAACATGGCCGAGCATCGCCAAGATCTGGCCTACCAGCCCTTCCAGGCGGTCATGAGCTTCGGCTCGGGCGAGGCCACCGGGCTGGGCCTGGGCAAGGGCATGCAAGTGCTCTACCTGCCCGAATCGCACACCGACTTCATCTCCGCCATCATCGGCGAAGAACTCGGGTTCATCGGCATTCTTTGTCTTTCCGGCGTCTACCTCTTGATCGTCGCCCGCGGCATGAAGGCCGCGCTGTCATCGCAAGACGAGTATGGCTCGTACGTGGCTTTTGGCCTGTCGATGCTGTTCGGCGTCCAAGCGCTCGTCAACCTGGCCGTTGCCATGTCGATGCTGCCCACCAAGGGTCTAACCCTGCCGTTCATCTCGTATGGCGGCTCTTCGTTGCTCGTGAATGCCGCGGCCATGGGCGTGTTGCTCAAC
>JBBQHO010000107.1:0-12953 GCA_038324055.1 Polyangiales bacterium
ACCGTGATTTGGGGCGAACTCGACGTCGTCGGCATCAACGCCTTTTACCAGCTGCACTGGGAAGACGACGCCACGACCGATCAGCTCGCCGCGGGCGGCGAGCGAGTCGCCGAACAGGTGCGGGCGCTCGGTCGCCGCTACGACAAGCCGGTCATCTTCACGGAATTCGGCTACGTGGCGCGCAAGAACACCGCCATCAAACCTTGGCTTTGGCCCGAAGAGCTGGAACAGATCGTCATGGATCAAGCGGCGCAAGAGGACGCCTATGGAGCGTTGCTCGCCGCCATGGTCGAAGTGCCGGAATTCGCTGGCGTGTTCGTGTGGCGCATGTACGCCGACCTGGCCGATCTCTCCCAGGAGCCGGATTGGGGCTTTTCACCTTGGGGCAAGCGCGCCCAGCACGTGCTGCGCGGCGCCTACCAAGGTCGTTTCGCCGCCGATCGAGGCCCGTGAGCCGCAGTCGTTCATCTACAGTCGTCGTGTTTGCGGGTCCCCAAGGGGTGTGCGACGACGGGTCCCATGACCCGCACCATTCGTGGCTCTTTCCAAGTGAAACTCGCACCTCAGTCGCCCCAGGGTGATGCCGAGACGGCAGCGGCCGTCGGTCGGATGTCCATCGATAAGCAGTTTTCCGGTCCGCTCGAAGCCAGCAGCTTGGGGCAAATGTTGGCCGTCAGGACCGAAGTGACGGGATCAGCCGGGTACGTTGCGCTCGAGCGGGTCACCGCGCGCCTGGAGGGGAGGTCGGGAGCCTTCTACCTGCAGCACAGCGGCTCGATGGATCGTGGTGAGAAGTCGCTCACGATCCAGGTCGTGCCCGATTCGGGCTCGGGCGAGCTCACCGGGCTGCGCGGCAAGATGGACATCGAGATCACGGAAGGTCAGCACTTTTACCTGTTCGAGTACGACCTGCCCGACGACTCGCGCTCCTGAGCCGGTCGCGTTAGAAAGCGGCATGTCTCGCTTCGTTCAGACCTCCCTGTTCGTTCTCCCGCTCGCCTTCTTGCTCGGCTGCGGGGGACCACTCCACTACAAGTTGGCCTCGAGTCCCAAGGCGCCGGGCGCCGATGCAGACGTAACGGCCGAGGTGCAAGCCGAGCAAAACACGACCCTACTCGAAGTGCAGATCCGGGCTTTGGCCCCGCCCGGGCGCATCGCCGAAGGCGCATCGCATTTCGTGCTCTGGCAGCGCAAGGATTCCAAGGGACTTTGGTCCCGCGTGGGCGGCCTCGAGTACGACCCCGAGTCGCGGGACGGCAAATTCGTGGGCTCTGTTCCCGAGAGCGACTTCGATCTGAGTATCACTGCCGAGAAAGCGCTCGACGTCGCCTCGCCGTCTGCGGACGTCGTATTCTCGCAACGCGTCGCCGAGTGAATCTCCAGAGCGGACGTACGCGCAGCTGGTCCGTGGCGGCTCAGCCGGGCGGGCGCTTCGGCCAGCTGCCGTCCTGATTCGTTCGCGGCACACCCGGATCTTTGACCGTGGGTGCGGCCAGGGTTGCAGGTTGCTGGGTTGCCTTGGCGCGACATGCCGAGGCAGGCGCGCTGCACCACAGGCCGAGCACGAGAGCGAGACCCGCGCCGTTGAAGGAGAGCGGTATCGTCGACGGCAGCAGGCCGGCCGGGAAGAGCACGGCCACGATGCCTAGCAAGGGCAAGAGCTCCAGTTCGCGACAGCCGGACGACCACCAGCCCGAGACCAAGCTGGAGACCGCAACGAGCTGCGCCAAGATCAAAACGACACCAAACGTCCGAACACCCGTCGAGTCGCGAAAGACGCCCGAGAACAGGCTGCGCGCCAAGAGCGTCGGCAACAGGAACGCGCACCAGAGCAACGCCGGCTCGATGCTGCAGCCGACCCCGAGTCCGAGCGCCACGGCCACGGCCAGCACATAGAGTGAAGTGCTCGAGACGCTGCCAGCCGCAACGGGGGAGCGCTGCGCCGTGGGCAGTGTCAGCTCCTCGAGAGTGTCGTCGGCGGTCTGGTGGGCGACGGCAACTGCGGCGAGCTCCGGATCGGCGTTGAAAAGCAGTTCTCCTGCGCGAGCGCGCGGCGTCTCCGGCTCCGTGGGCACTTCCTCGTTCGTTGGGATGGTGGCCGAGGGAGCGGGCTTTGGCGCTTCGGAGGGCAGCTCACACCAGGCGACCACCGAGCCGGCCAGGCGCCCGTAGGCGCGACCGGCGTGCTTGGTCGGATGCGTCAGCTCGAAGTCTTGGACGGTCACGTCGAAAATCGGCCCACGAAAGATGCTGCCTCGACCGCCCACTCCGGTGACGCTGCAGTCGTCGATCGTCGGTTGCACGAACGCACGGGTGGCGCCCTCCAGAGCCGCTGGCGGCTCAGCTGCGGCAGGCGGTTCGATCAAGACGACGTGGCGCACCACGGCGCGATAGATGCGCAGCTCGTAGCGCGGCGGACCTGCCTCTGGTTGAACGACGCCTAGATAGCTGGCCTCCAGTTCACCTCGAAACCACTGAATCACGGGCGCCTCCACCAGGCCCGCCGTGCGGGAGGGGGCGATAGCCTAGACGTTTCGAGCAGCAAACGGCTTGGAACGCTGTTAAAGGGTGCATCCGCAAAGCGAGCGCGCGGGGCTCGGTAGCTCGGCCACGCCGAGAGTGTTTCAGCCACGAGCGCCGCCGTTTCTCGCTCGGCATTCTGGATCAAGCGACGGTTGCGCTGGTGCCTGTGGCGCTCGTACTCGCGCAGGGCTCCAAGAGCGAACACGCGCGCTACGAAAGCAGGGGCGAGTACCAGCAAGCAATAGAACAGCGTGTAGCGGACGGTCCGTTCGGGACGCTGCCACATGCCCCGCAGACGAAGCACGACGAACTCCGAGTGCGCCAGCTCCCGTTGGTACCGACCGTCGTCGTCGAGACCGAGCGCCGAACGACTCCGTTCGTGGGCCAGCACCAACTCTTTGCGATAGGCATCGACCTGCGGATCGAGTGCTGCGCGATGCAGCGGCAGTTGCGCCAACTGAGCCATGAGCAACGCCAAGAAACCGATGAACACCGTCGGCCCCCAAGCGGGGCGGTGGGCGCGCACCTGCACGCCCTCGAAATGCGGCGCAGCGCCTCCTGCCGCCGCCGACAGCCGCAGCAGGTTCACCACGAAGGCGCCCATCGCCAGAGCGCCAAGTGCGGCCCCCCAAAGCGAGTGACCGACGAGCCACAGGCCGTAGCCCAGCGGCAGAGCCAGTAGGGTGCTCGAGAACGACCAGGCCTCGCCCAGGAGCGCCAGCTGGGCCACCGCGCCCGCCGAAATGCGATCGAGCAGAGCCGGCTCGTAGCCGATCAGACGTGCCCAAAAACCGCTCTGCATCACTCTTCGCTCACGCCGGCGGGGTGGTCTTCGCCTTCTTGGGCATTCTTCTCGGCTTCGACGCGGAAGCGACGGTGAATCGCCTCGGCCAGTACGGCTTTGGAGGCAAGTCGGCGTCGCTCTTCCGACAAACCAGCTTCGACTTGATGAAAGGTGTCGACTCGGATTTCTTCTTGGCTCTCGCTCAAGAAGACGTGGGCGTCGACCTCGATCCCCAGGCGTGCAGTTGCCACGCGTTTCTGGTTTTCGAGCATGTAGTCGTAGCTGCTCTTGATGAGCATCATCTTGAAAAAGATGGGTCCCGTCTCGACAGCCAACAGCAGCAGCAAGATGGCCCAGGGGACCATGCCGCCGATGGAATGCGAGATGTGGATTCGTTTCATCAAGCCGTCGAGGTGACGCGATTGCTTCAGGTTGCTCGACTTGGCGCGCTCGAGCTCGGCGGCCAGCGCGTCGGCGCTCATCTTCCATGCGGCAATGTCGGCGCCGGTCAGGCTCTCCTTCTGGGCGTGCGTCGAGGTGTCGCGAGCCAGCTCTTGCTCCAGCTTGTCGAGCGTCTCCTTCTTGTCTTGCCAAGCCGGCCCACGGCCTGCCACGCCCTTGCTCGTTTTGCCCTCGGCTTCGAGCTCGAGCTGCCGGCGCTGACCGTTGATCTCGAGTCGTCGCTTCTCGAAATACTCGGTTTTTTGGTCCAGGAAGGCTTGTGCCTTGTCGATGCGCGACACCAAGTCGGTCTTGCGCGCGCGCACGAGGTTTTCCGAGTGTGTGTTCAGCTCGGCCAGATACGAGTTCTGCTCGAGTTCCAGCTGTGCGTCGATTTCCGGCTTCAGGATGCGGATCTCGAGCGGCGCCGAAATGCATACGCCGATGATCGCGGCCATGAGCAGGCGGGGTAGCGACTGGCTGAGCTCTGCCCAGGTGATCTTCTCCGTGCCATCGCCCTTGCCGGTACTGGAGACGATGAAGCGATCGATGTTGAAGATGACCAGCGCCCACACGAGGCCCGCTAGCGCCGACCCCAGAGCGCTCGGTACGTGCAACGTCGCGTCGAGCGCCGTAGCATCCTTGGGACTGAATACGGTATAAAATGCGTAGGACGCCGACACGAAGGCCAACACGGTCGTCGCGAGTACGATTCCGCCGATGCTTTGGTACTTGACCCAGTCGGACTGCGGGCAGCGAGCCAACAAGCTCGAATCGGCACCGGCGCTGAACCAAAGAAACCGAGTGAAAGGGCCCGGACGTTCGCTGGTCGTGCTCATGAATCTTCTTCCCCTCGGGTGGCAGTCGCGAGCGTGACGCGCCGCAACACGTAGCGAAAGCGAGCCGGATGACGCCGGCAGTCTGCCGGGGCGGGGCTACGGCGTCGATGGGACCGCCCAATAGGCCGAAAGGCGCCCAGCTCTGACTCGATCGGGATCGGCCCAGCTGCGAAAAGCTGCGCCTTGCGGGTACTGGAAAAGTCGCAGCCGGACGGCAAGGATGAGTGAAGGAAGAGCTGGTGGCTTCAAGGAAAGACCCAAAGATGACCTTTCGCGCGTTCCGCATTCATCAAGACCGACGCGGTGTCGAGGCGCTCGACCTGGATGAACTCGGGCCCGGCGAGGTGGTCGTTCGCGTCGCGTTCTCGTCCGTCAACTACAAGGATGCGTTGGCTGGCACGGGACGTGGCAAAATTTTGCGCAAGTTCCCGCTCGTCGGCGGCATCGATCTGGCCGGTCACGTCAGCGCAAGCCGCGACGCGGCGTTTCGCGAGGGCGACGCCGTTTTGGTCACGGGCTGTGGTCTGAGCGAGACGCTGGACGGCGGCTACTCGGAGTTCGCGCGTGTCCAAGCGAGTTCGATCATTGCGTTGCCGCCAGGGCTTGGACTGCGTGAAAGCATGGTCTTGGGCACGGCGGGCTTTACGGCTGCGCTGGCTCTTTCTCGGCTCTTGGACAACCGCCAGACGCCGGAGATGGGCCCACTGGTGGTGACGGGTGCGACCGGCGGAGTGGGATCCCTTGCCGTCGATATCTTCACTCGCGCTGGTTTCGAAGTGCACGCCGTCACCGGCAAGTTGGAGCAGCACGACTACCTACGCGCGCTCGGCGCAAAAGAAGTGCTCGGTCGTGACGTCTTGGCGGGGACCCGGGCACTCGAGTCCGTACGTTTCGGCGGCGGCCTCGACACCGTCGGCGGAACGGTGTTGCAGAGCTTGGTGGCTCGAACTGCGCCATACGGGAGCGTCGTCTCCGCTGGACTGGTGGCCTCGGCCGAACTTTCGATGACAGTGATGCCGTTCATCATCCGCGGCGTCTCGTTGCTGGGCGCGGCTTCGGCCGGCTGTCCGCGGTCGCGCCGCGAAGAGATCTGGCAAAAGCTGGCCGCGGATTGGAAGCCGGCCCAACTCGAACGCATCTGCACTCGTGAGATTGGGCTCGACGAATTGCCCCAGATTTTCGAGCATATGCTGGCCGGCAAGTCGCAGGGTCGCACGCTCGTACGGCTCGAAGCGGACTCCAGCTCCAATCAGTAGGCGTCCAAGGGTGCGCGTAATCCTTCGGGAAGCGTGAGTTCGACGACTGGCACGGCGGCAGCGCCGCCCTCTTGGTAGGCGTAGCGTGCCGTGTTGCCGAGCACCCGGTAGACGTAGTTGCGTGTCTCTTCGTAGGGTATGCGCGCGACGAACAGATCGACTGGCAATTTTTCTCCTTTGTCGAGCCAACGCGACACGGCCTGCGGTCCGGCGTTGTAGGCCGCAGCAGCCAGCTCCAAGCGGCCGGAAAACATGTCGAGCAGTTTGCGCAGGTAGAACGCACCAAAGCGAACGTTCACGGCGGGAGCGTTCATCAAGCTCGGCTCGTAAGGCGCGTCGAGTTCCTTGGCGATGCGTTGGGCAGTCGTCGGAATAATCTGCATGAGCCCGACGGCGTTCGCGGGCGATACGACGCTTGGTCGGAAGGCGCTTTCTTGGCGCATGACGCCATAGAGGAACGAGGCGGACACGCGACGTGTCTTGGCTTCTTCGGCGACGACCTCACCGTAGGGGCGCGGGTAGATGCACTCGGGATGCCAGGCGGATTCGGCCGTGGAAGCGCGGCGCAGGACAGACCAAGACACGGCCGTTTGGGCAATTTGATAGCGTCGCCGGGCGCTCTCGAGTTGCCCGTACAGCTTGCACAGAGCCTCTCCATTTCGGGCTCCATAGAGCGAACGCAGACCTGGCTCGGCGGCGCGCAGAGCATCCTCGGCTAGCTCGTCCAGACCGACGCGATGCAACCGGCGCACCTTGTCGGGCAGCTCGAGTACCAACGGGGGCAGGCGCACCTGCGCTTCAGCTAGGGCAATCGGGGCAGGAACCGTTTGGCCAAGGGCACGCAGCCGAGCCGCGGCAAGCAGGGCAGGGTAAGAGAGCGGCCGGAGCTCGATGACTTCACGGTAGCGCGCAAGCGCAATTGGCGTCTTGCCCGCACCCTCGGCGGCGACACCCAGCAGCTCGAGCAAGCGCGCACGCTCGAGTTCGTCCTTTTCCTTGTCGAGTAGCGCCGCGAGCTCGAGCTCCGCTTTCGCGTACTGGCCCGAGGCCAGCCGTGCGATGGGAAGCTCGGCACGCCAGCTGTTCTCGTAGCGCGCCTTCTTGTAGGTGCGCCCGTAACTTTCGTAGTGGGCGATCGCCGCGGCGTAGTCTCCTTCGAGGAAGGCCAAGCGCGCCATCTGAAAGGCGGCGTGCTCGCCATAGGCCCCACCCAGGAGCGCGAGCGAGCGGTATTTGGCCAGCGCATCTGTGTCTTGGTGCGCGCGCGAGAGCGATTTTGCCTCGTAGTAGAGGTACTCTTTGCGGTTGCCGTCGCCCAGGCTCGCGGCCTGTGCAAACAGCGCCGCTGCGCGCACGTAGTCGCTTCTGGCGTTGTAATGCGCGAAAGCCAGTAGGGCGAGTTCGGCCCCAGGTGCGGCCGGCGTGCCACTCGCGGTCTTGGCGGCCTCCAGTTCGTGTGCTGTGCGTTCGACGAGGCCGCGCTCGGAGAACGACTTGGCGCGCGCCATGCGCTGCTCGCGCGACAGCTTCAGTTTGCTGCCCGTTGCCGCGAGCTTTTCGTCGGCGTCACTGGCTGCCTCCGCCAGGGGCGCCTCGACGGCCAACCAGAGGTACTCTCGTGCGGCCTGGCCCGGCCGATCGCTGCCCGCGTAGAGTCGCGCCAGGAGGGCGTGAATGTCGGTGGCGACGAGCGCCTGGCGATCCTTGGCCGTTTGCGGCAAGCGCGAAAGCGCTTCGAGCGCTCGCAGTTCGGCTTCTCGGGGGCTGCCGTGCTGCTCGGAGGCGAGCGCGAGCGTGAGGGCATCTTCTGGAGCACGGCTGTTGCCGAAAAATGCCTCCAAAACCGTCAGATCACGGCTCTTGCGCGCCGCACCATCGCGCGCGGTCTTTGCCTCGAGTTCGAGCGCGGGATAAAGCTGCTCGAGGCCGTCGAGCTGGCGCAGTGCGGTCTCTGCGTCGCCGAGTTCCAGAGCCACCAACGCCCGCGCGTAGCGCACCTCGGGTTGCTTGCGTTCCTCTTCGCCCTCGGCGTCGATCAGCGCTGCAGCGCGCGAGAACTCACGCCGTCGGATGGCCTCGGCGTACTGTGCCGTCGGCAAGGGCTCGACGGGCCTTTTGGGCTCGGACGCGAGAGCGGCCGGTGCCGCTTTCGACGGGGGTTCGGTCGGCTGCGGGGCGCAACCATTGGCGCAGCACGGCAGGAGCGCGCCCATTGCGGCCAGGCTCACGAACCCCGGGAAGGTCGTTCCCCACGATGACCGAGTCTGCCGCTTTCCCATGCCTCGCGGTAGGGTAGCAACAAAAGCTCCGCTGGGGCGAGCCAGAGGCGCGGTCGCGGTCCCGCCGAGCCGGGTTCTCACAGCAGATTGATGGGATCAACGTCGATGCTGACGCGCACTTTGCGATCCGAGGCAGCGCGCGCAATAGCCAGCAGCGCTTGGCGCAAAGGGGCGCGGGCCTTGGCGCGCACCAAGAATCGGAAGCGATAGCGATTGCGCAAGCGGGAGAGCGGCGCCGGCGCCGGTCCCAGGATCTCTGCCTCGCTCGAGGCCTTCTCTGCCAGACGGGCCAGGCGCGCCGCTTCTTGCCGCACGACGTCCTCGTTCAGTCCGTCGAAACGGACGAGTGCGACGTGACTGAACGGCGGATAGTCGACCTCCTCACGCGCCGCGAGCTCCTGCTCGATGAAGGCGCGTACGTCGTGGCTGGCCGCGAAACGCACAGCCGGATGTTCTGGGTTGCGAGTCTGGATCAGCACCCGGCCCTGCAAGTGCGCACGCCCAGCACGGCCCGCGACTTGTACGAGCAATTGGAACGTTCGTTCCGCGGCTCGGAAATCCGGCAGACTCAAGGCAGCGTCGGCGTTGAGCACACCCACCAGGGTCACCTGCGGCAAATCGTGCCCTTTGGTGACCATCTGCGTGCCGATCAAGATGTCGAGCTCGCCACGCCGCATCTGCTCCAGGATTTTTTCGCCCCTCTGGCCGGAAGCCACGTCCCGATCGAGCCGGCCGACGCGAGCCGTGGGAAAGTGTTCGCGCACGAGCGCTTCGACGCGTTCCGTTCCCAGCCCCTCTTCGCTCAGCTTCGTCCCTTGGCAACTCGGACAGCTACGCGGGACCTCGAGCCGCAGATCGCAGTAGTGGCACTCGAGGCGCGCGCCGCGCGCCCGATGCAGCGTGAGAGCCACGCTGCAGTGCGGGCATTGGACGATGGCGCCGCAGTCCTGACACAGCAAGCTGGGGGCGAAGCCGCGACGGTTGAGGAACAGGATCGTCTGCCCCTTTTGCTCGAGGTTTTCTTCTATAGCGCGGTGGAGCGGCAGGCTGAGTAGCGGATCGCCCGTTGGACCAGGACCGAAGCGCTTGAGGTCGATGACCTCTACGGTGGGCAAACTGGCCTCGCTGTGGGCGCGTGCACCCAGCACGAGTCGCGTCAGCTTGCCGGCTTGGACCGCCGCTTCGCTGCCGAGAGATGGCGTCGCCGAGCCGAGCACACACACGGCGCCCGCGCGTCGCGCCCGCAGCAGAGCCATGTCGCGCGCGTTGTAGCGCACGCCCTCTTCTTGTTTGTAAGAAGAGTCGTGCTCTTCGTCGACGCAGATCACGGCTAGATCTTGCACCGGCGCAAACAGCGCCGAGCGCGCACCGACGACGACCCGAAGCCGACCGGACCGCAGACTGCGCCACATGTCGAGTCGCGCCGGCTCGCTCAGACCGCTGTGCAAGACGGCGATGGCGTCGCCGAGCCGCGCCCGAAAGCGACCCACCAACTGCGGGGTGAGCGCGATTTCGGGTACGAGCAAGATGACACCCGATCCGGATGCGACCGCGCGCTCGGCGACGTGCAGATAGACTTCCGTCTTGCCCGAGGCGGTCACACCGTCGAGCAGAAACGCCCGACCCTGCCTCGCGTCGAGCGCCTGGCTCAACGCTTCGACTGCTGCGCTTTGACCAGCATTCAACGTGGGCGGGGTGTCGCGCGTCGCCGGGCTCGTGAAGAACGGATCGCTTTCTTTCTCGCTCCGGTCGACGACGACTAGGCCGAGCGCCGCGAGTTTTTTGATGCTCGCCCGCGCGGTCGGGAAGCTGGCCTCGAGCGCGGCGAGCTCGGTTGGGCCGCGCTGGCGCAAATCTTCCAGAACCAGTGCTGCCTTGCCGCGCGTCGGGATAAGCTCCGTGTCGCCTTTGGCGAGCGGCAGTGCACGCGCAACCTGCACCAGTCGGCCCACCGCCTTGAACTTTTTTCCGCCCTTTTTGGCGAGTTCTTCGGCAGCGCCCCGCTCCAGGGCCGGTAGAGCCAAGCGCAAGACTTCTCCGATGGGGGCCAGGTAGTAGCGCGCCAGTTCGAGCAAGAAGCTCAGCAGCTCAGCGGGTAGAGCGGGCTCATGGTCGAGGATCGAAAGGATGGGTTTGAGCTTCTTTGGGTCCAAGTCGGCGGGCGGCGCAACTCCGACTTCGACCACGACACCCAGTACTTGCCTGCGACCGAACTCGACGAGCACACGCGCGCCTGGTCGCGCCTCGACGTTTGCGGGCTGGGCGTAAGTGAACGCGCGTCCCAAAGGCACGGGCAGGGCGACGCGAACGTACGTCGGCGCGGCTTCGGGGAAGAGCACGTCGGAGTCGTACGCTAGGCTAAGCAAGCGAGCGAGCTAGTTCGGCCGAGCTCGGACGATTGTCGGGGTCGAGAGCCAGTGCCGCTCGAACCTCGCCGGGCAAAGCTGGGTCGCGGGCCAGCGCTTGGGCGGCTTCGAGCTTGTGTGGCAAGCAGGCGAGCCGCGTTGGGTCGAGCAACACAGCGGCGAGCAGCGCGGCCTGGTACACATCGCTCCGCTCGGTCGGTTGCTCGCCCCAGGCGAGTTCTGGCGGCAAAAAGGGCCGACTTCCTTGGAGCAGTTCGTCGTCGCGGACCTCCCCGCGCGCTGACAAATGGGCGAGGCCGAAGTCGTTGAGCCAAATGCGCCGGTTCACATCGAGCAGCACGTTGTCGGGTGCGACGTCGCGATGAATCAAGCCGTAGGCAGAGCCGTCGTCGTCGCGCAACGCGTGAATGCGCGTCAACACGATGGCCAATTGTCCGAGCCAGGGCAACGCATTGTCGCGCAAGAAGTCTGCATCTGGTGCGCCGTGCAAGAGCAGCTCTCGCAGCGAGTGTCCATGCAGATACGGACGGAACAGCACGCGAAATTCACCCGTTGTGCTTGTCGGAAGGTGGGCCTCAATCGTCTCGGTGAGTTGCCCCCCCAGGACAGGCACGACGCCTGGCCCCGCAGCCAAGAGTTGCATGCGAGCTTCATGAAAGAGCGCGTTCCGTTCGCTCTTCACGTCCGCAAAAGTCCGGAGCTGCTTACGGACCCGTTCGCCGTCGCCCCCTTGTTCCAGAAAGACGCTGGTGCGATTTCCTGCCACGAGCAGGAGCGGCGGTCCGTAAGGCTCTGGCATGCGCGGCGGGATGAGTACGTTGACGGGGTGCGTCACAAGCCGTACCGCATCCCTGTGCGCAATCTACTCTTGGCGCTGCTGCTGATCACGGGGACGGTGTGGTTTTGGAGTTTGCGGCGCGCTTCGCTGCTCTTTACCTTGCGTATCCGTGGAGGTCGGGTGGTGTCGTCGAGCGGCAGCTTGCCGCCCCGACTCTTCGCGGAATTGGTGGACATCATCGAGCGAGCTGGGTTCGTCCACGGACGCGTTCGCGCGGTCGTGCGAGACGGCGCCCCGACGCTGCTGTTCGAAGGTGAGCTGTCGCCGGCGCTTTCGCAGCAGATGCGCAACGTTGTCGGACAATTTACCGTCCAACAGATCCGCGGCGGCACGCGCCGTTGACAGGGCCCTAGGCGCCCGGCCCGTTTGGCCGTAAAGAACCAGACTGTCATGCTCAAGAAGACGCTCCGGTTCGTGAACGAGGACATCATGTTCCCTCGTCGCTACGCTTTCCTCACCGCCGAGCTGTCGCCCTATTTGCAGGGTGTTCGATCGATCCTGGATGTCGGCAGCTCGAACGGCCGCCTCATCCAACAGATAGCGTCCGGTCTGGGCGACGTCTCCGTCAGCGGCGTCGACATCAACGTCCAGCCCAACAGCGTCATTCCGATTCGAGCTTACGACGGCAAGGTGCTGCCTTATGCCGACGGTTCGTTCGAATGCGTGCTGCTGATCGACGTGCTGCATCATGCGGAAGATCCGGAAGCGCTCCTGGCCGAAGCGAGTCGCGTGGCCAGCAAGAACGTGCTGATCAAGGATCATTATTGGAACAATCAGCTCGACTGGTTCGTGCTCAAGTGGGCCGACTACTTCGGCAACGATCCGCTGGGCATCACCCTGCCCTACAACTACCTGAACGTTGCGGCCTGGCACCGAGCCTTCGCGCACGCCCAGCTCGAAATTTTGAGCGAGAAGCCGTTCATGAAGTTGTCGTACGATCCGTGCAAGCACATCATTTATCACCTCGCCAAGAAGTCCGCGGCCTGAACCTCCCGCGCACGTTCTTCCGAGCCGCCATGAGCGAAAGCCCAAGTGAAGACATACTTTTGGGAGTTTTTTGGACCGAACGCGCTGCCGACGGCCCGTCATTTCGAGCGTCACTTGCTGCAATTCTTGGCTGGGCATGACTTCGCGGCGCAGGAAACGGGCGTGATCGAAGGACCCGGTCAGGCTTTGGTCTTCGCCTCGGCCTCTTCGGGCGCAGGCGAAGCCATCGAAGGCGCGCTCAAGCCCGCGCAAGTGACCGAAGGCGCGTTGCCCGCCGAACTTCGTGACGTCTTCGAGGCGACGACCCGCGAAGTGTCGCCGGGCTGACGGCCGAGATGCGGTTGAGTCGAAGGTTGCGGGCGGGCTGCGTCGCGCGTGCTGCAGATCGCCCGTGCTTTCTCTCGCCCCGGGAATAGTTCAGTCGCAGGGCGGTTTTTGGGCCAGCTGGGCAACGCGCGGGCGAGGCCTGGTTTCCAAACCCCCAATTTCAAGGCCTTTGGGCGTTTGACACCGATCCGGACCTGGTTACCATCGCGCCGCCCTGCGACCCCGCTGGGCCCTCACCGTAGAAGAAAGAGTTGGATGAGCACCGACGTCATGATCCAAGCGACTGACCTGTCGAAGCGTTTCGGCACAGTCC
>JBBQHO010000108.1:0-12933 GCA_038324055.1 Polyangiales bacterium
GACGGCATGCTCAAGAGCTTGGGCGGACAGGACCAGCCGGCCATCGGTTTCGCCATGGGCCTCGAGCGCTTGCTGCTCGCCCTGGGTGAACAGAAAATCGCCGAGGCTCCACTGTGCTTCATCGCGCCAGTGGGGGCGGCCGCGCAAATGCGCGCGCTCGAGCTAGGCCGTGATCTGCGCGCGCGTGGCGTCTATGTCGAAGTCGATGGCCGCGGCAACTCTCTCAAGAGCATGCTCCGCCGAGCCGGCACGATGGAGGCGCGGGTTGCGCTCGTGTTGGGCGACGACGAACTCGCCAAAGGAGTCGTGCAGTTCAAGGATTTCCGCGCGCACCAGCAGAGCGAGGTCGGCTTCGGTGAAGCAACCGAGCGCGTGCTGAACTGTTTGGCTCAAGACAAGCCTGCCGAAGGCGAGGCGCAAGCTTGAACTCGCGTGCACTCGGGGTCGTGGCCCTGCTTCTGGGTATCTTGCTGCCCGGCTCGGCATTCGGCCAGGGCCAGCTGCCAGATGTCAGCCCGCTGGGCGGAGGCGGCCAGCCCACCAAATCGGGTCCTGCGCCAGGCGGCCCCGAAACGCACGCGGCTCCAGGCGGTACTGATTCGACGTTACCGCAAGGCAACGAGCCCTCGCTCCCCGAGGAACCGCTCGAGATGTCCGAGGAGACCCGCAAGAACATCGGCAGCGATGGCGATCCCGAAAGCCTGGGCACGGGACCCGAGGCCGAGCGCTCCTACTACGGTCTCTACTACAACGAGCAGGCCGGCGAGTATCGCTACCGCGTGCTGTTTCCTCTGTGGGCCGAGCGCACTCAACCTTCGGCGGGCGACCCCAGGGTGACCGATCGCGCGTCGCTCTTCGGGGGTCTCTACTACAATCGCCGTTCGGCGACGCATGCAGACGACATCCTGTTTCCCGTCGCCTGGAATCTGAAGAACCCGACGGAGAAGGAACGCACGACCATTGTGGGCCCGTTCGTCAATCGGCGCACGCCCGCAGAGACCGACGACTGGCTCGCTCCGCTCTACATGACGGGCACGCGCAAGAACGGCGGTTACACGCTGATTCCGCCGTTGCTCACCAGTCTGAGTCGCGACGAAAAAGGCGGGCTCAACATCTTCGGCCCCGCGTTCTGCTCGTGGAAGGGCGGACAAGACTGTGACACGCGCACCGCCGACGACATCGATCTAGGCCTCGTACCCTTCTATTTCTTTGGGCAGAACCGCCACAAGCTTTACGAAGTCATCCCGCCGCTTCTTCACTATTACGGCTACACGGAACGCACGCAGACGTGGACCAACATCTACGGTCCGTACTACCGCGAGCACAAAGAGAAGCGCGAGATCTTCCACCTGATCCCGCTCTACTGGAGCATCTGGGGTGAAGGGGAGCGGCACACCACCGTCGCCCCGTTCTTTCACTATGGCTACAAGGGCAGAGAGAACCTGCTGATCACGCCGCTGTTCCTGAACAGAAATGGCGACGACGGATCGCACACCTTCTTGACGTGGGGCTACGCGCGTCATCGAGGGCGCACCGAGCTCGACATGATCACGCCCCTGTATTGGAACTACCGAGATCCGAGCATCAACCTCGATCGGAAGTTGCTGCTGCCGTTTCTCTACACCAACACGAGCCCGCGCGAGCAAACGACCGCGTTCATTCCGTTCTGGGCCTACCAGGAGCGCTACGGCGTCTCGTCGTCGCTGTGGTTGACCCCGCTGTTCAACTTCTCGACCGGGATTCGCGGCTGGTCCACGATGCTGGCTCCCGTGTTCTTCTTCGGCAAGGACGGCAACTCGTCGCACTCGGTTGTGGCACCGCTGTTCTTCGACTTCGCGAGCCCCAAGTCCCGCACGACACTCGGCTTGCCGCTCTACGCCCGCATCACCGACCTGGACACCGTGACGCAGGTCACAGGACCCATCTACTACCGCGAGCGCCGCTACAAGAACGGCCTGGATTGGCAGATCCACCTGCTGCCGTTGCTCAGCTACGGCGAGACCCCCGATGGCCACTGGTGGAACATCCTATTCGGCTTCACGGGCTACTCGCGCTCAGGAACCAAAAGCCAAATGCGCGCTCTGTGGATTCCGATCCCACTCAGCGAGTGAGTGGCTGCGCCCTGGCCGCTGCGCCCTGGCAGCTGCGCTCAGCCAGCTGCGCTCAGCTGATAGCGTTGAAATTCATCTGCAGCCGCTGCAGATCTTGTTCGCTCACATAGCCGGCCAAGCCGACGCGGAGCGAAACCGTGATCTCGTCGCCCCAGGGCCACCACAGGGCGTAGGGCACCAAGCGCCCATTGGTCTTCATCGTGTAGACGCGCTGATCGGCACGCACACCGCCCACCGCTTCCGCAACGTCCTGGATATGCTCGGGCGCATTGCCGAGCGTGCGGTGATCGAACAACTCGGTGAAAGTGCCCGATATTGCGTGCTCGGCCTCAGCCGTTTGATCTGCGTGGAAGGACGAAGCGATGGTGCTGAAACGGTAGTCCCAGCTCCACCCCTGCTTCGGCCAAACTTTCCGAAACTGCTCCAGGCTCTGAAACATCTGATCGGTCGCGCTTCCACCCGGCTCCATGCGTGGAACGATAGCGCGAACGGGGCGCTGAGGTGAAGGACGCGTTCGCCCTGGGCCTTTCTTCATGAAGCGCGTTCCACTTTTGCGAAACGGGGCTGAACAGCGGGGTCCAGGCCTGTCCTTGGTGGACCTGTGCGGCGCCGTCGGATAAACGCCCCTATGTCGCGTGAAGACCAGCTCGTTCGGCTCGGTTACCCTGTGGACCGCATTCCGCTCCCCGGCGCCATCTATCGACCCGTCGTCGTCCAGGGTTGTACAGCTTACGTCTCCGGCTGCGTGCCCTTCGACGGCCCTGGCAATCTGGTCAGCGTCGGCAAGGTCGGACGTGACGTCACCCTCGAAGAGGCTCAGAAGGCAGCGGCCCTGTGTGCTGCCAACGTCCTTCGCCTCGTTCGCCAGGAAATCGGCTCGCTCGACCGCATCGTGCGCATGCTGCGCGTCGGCGGTTACGTGAACTCGACCGAAGAGTTCAGCGATCAGCACTTGGTCATCAACGGCGCGTCCGAACTCTTTGCCCAAGTGCTTGGCGCAGAAGCCGGCGCCCACGCGCGCACCGCCCTGGGCATGGCGCAGCTGCCGCTCGGCTCCAGCGTCGAAATCGACGCCATCTTGGAGATCCGCGGCTCGTGATCCCCGCGCACACGTTCGTCGGCGCCGACGATGCACCGCGACTCGGCTTCGTTTTGCACGGCGTCCTGGGCGCTGGACACAACTTTCGCAGCTTCATCAAGCGCCTGAACGACGCCCGTCCCGAGTACCGTTTCGTCCTGATCGATTTGCGCAATCACGGCAAATCGACCCCTGCACCACCCCCGCACACTCTCGAAAGCGCAGCCGACGACCTGCTCGATTTGGCCGCGAGCTTGGGGCGTGATCCGGACGTCGTCATCGGTCACTCGCTCGGCGGCAAGGTGGCGCTCACGTTCGCACGCCGTCACGTCGAACCACGCGAGCTGCGCCGACCCAGCGCCGCCGCGCACGACAAGCTCAATCAAGTCTGGGCGCTCGATTCGGATCCAGGTCCGCAGGCGCCTGGCAGTTCGCATCAGGTGCGCCGAGTCATGGCGGCCCTCCGCGCTCATCCAGGTCCATTCGCGACTCGCGCCGAGGTGGTCGAGCGCATCATGAACGAAGGCTTGTCGTCGGGGCTCGCCAACTGGCTCTCGACCAACCTGGAACGGCGCGGAGACGCGTTCTTCTGGAAGCTGGAGCTGGACGCCATCGACGAGCTCCTCGATGACTATTTTGGCGCTGATCTGTGGGGGTTCTTGAGCGAGCTGGCCGCCGCTTCCGAGAAGCTCGAGCGCCCCCTCCCCCATGTGCACTTGTTGGTGGCCGAAAATTCCGATCGTTGGTCGGGCACGATGAAAGAGCGCGCGCTAGCGCTGCCCGCGAGCCCCAACTTCACTCTGCACGAGCTGGCTGATTCGGGCCACTGGGTGCACGTCGACAACCCCGACGGCCTGCTCGAGTTCTTGTCGACTCATTTGCCAAGCCTCTGAATTCGCGCGCCCCAAGCCGTTTTTGCTCGCGTATGCAGCTCAACGCTGATCGCGCACAAAACGACCATCCTCGGCCACGTGCAGACCGCATTCGCGCTGAGTCGATTCTTCCCACCACCAGCGCGCCGCCCGTTCGTGCTCACCGGGTCGCGCCTGGCGCGTACACGGCTCGCAGCCAATGGAAATAAAGCCCCGATCGTGCAGTTCGTTGTACGGCACCGCGTTCGAACGAATGTAGTCCCACACCTCGACCTGGCTCCAGGCCGCCAGTGGATTGGCCTTCAACAGGCCTTCGGGTCTGTGGGCCGTGTCCCAGATCAGCTCCGGCACCTCGGCTCGTGTCGGGCTCTGATCGCGGCGCTGCCCGGTGAGCCAGCCGCGACGATCCACCAGGGCGCGACGGAGCGGTTCGACCTTGCGTATCCCACAGCATTCGTGGTGCCCGTCATCGTAAAAGCTGAACAGTCCCTTCCTCTTGACGAACGGTTCGAGCGCCGCAGCCGCAGGCGCCATCAACTCGATCTCGATGCCGTAGTGAACGCGCACCTTGTCCAAGAAACGGTAGGTCTCGGCATGCAATCGTCCGGTATCGAGGCAGAAGACCGAAAACGGCAGACCCGATCGCGCAGCCAAATCGACAACCGCGACGTCCTCAGCGCCGCTGAAGGCGATGACCGCATCCTTTCCAAGAGCACCGAGCACATAAGCGATGATCTTGTCGGGAGCGGCACCAGACAGCTCGATGGCGGCCCGCTCCACCTCTTGCTTGGTGACGCTGGTCGACTCCACCGCGACATGCGCGGCGTCGCTCAGGTATTCCTTGGCCAACTGCAGCACACTGGTCACGACCCGCGTCTCAGCGCCGAGTTCGACCAAAAAGAACGGCGCGAGCGAAACCCCGTATTTCCGACCGAGCTGCATGCCTTCGGACTCGCTATCTGTCTCGTCGGCCCAGACCACGCGATCGATGCGCTCCCACAATGCGCGACGGCGCAGCATCTCTTCGGCTTGCGCGCACTTCTGGCACGGTTCGCCCGAAGCGAGCCGCTTTTTGACCATGGTGACGTGCTGCGGCCGCGTGGGACTCATGCTCGGAGAGGTAAGCGCAAACCATGGACTGTCAAGCCGCGTTCGCTCTCGGGTCCGAGTTTCAGAGCCGATCGCCGAGGCACGTGGCTACCAAACGCGCCGTTTCGAGCCAGGCGTGATCATGCGGCACGGTCTTCTTGATGCCCGCCACGTCGGTCAGCGGCACCGGCACGGTGTCGTTGCCCTGAAGCGCGACCATGACGTCGTAGACACCGTCGGCGAGCAGCGCTCCGGCCTTGGTTCCGAGACGCGTCGCCAAAAGGCGATCGTACGGTGTCGGTTGACCGCCGCGCTGTACGTGGCCGAGAGAGGTCACGCGGGCTTCCACGCCGGTCATTTTTTGCAGGCTGCGTGCGATACGGCTGGCCACGGATTCTTGAACGAGGTGAATCCCCTGCGGGGTCACGTTGGTGTGCGTCTCCTCGTTCTTCTTCTTCTTTTTCTTCTTCTCGCTTTCGGCTAGCTCCGCTTGCTCACGGGCTGCCTCTTCACGCGAGCGCACGCCCTCTGCGACAGCGATGATCGAAAAACGCTTGCCGCCCTTGCGGCGATTGATCAAGTGCTGCGCCACGACTTCCAGGTCGTAGGGGATCTCTGGGATCAAGATGACGTCCGCGCCGCCCGCGATTCCCGCACCCAGAGCAAGCCAGCCGGCCTCGTGACCCATGATTTCGCAAACGATGATGCGATGGTGACTCGTGGCTGTCGTGTGCAAACGATCGATGGCCTCGGTGGCGATGCGCATCGCGGAGTCGAAACCGAAGGTCATGTCGGTGCAACCCACGTCGTTGTCGATGGTCTTGGGTAGCGTCAAAATACCGATGTCTTGCGTGGCTTGCCGCAGGCGCAGCGCGTTTTTTTGCGTACCGTTTCCGCCCAAGCAGACCAGACAGTCGATGTTCATGCGCTTCATGTTCGCGACCGCCACTTCGGTCATGTCCATGATCTCGTTGCCCATCTGCATCTTGTGCGGCTTGTCGCGTGACGTGCCCAGCAGCGTGCCGCCTTCGGTCAACAGGCCGCTCACCCTCGAACTATCCAGCGGAATGGTGCGATTTTCGACCAGGCCGCGAAAACCGTCCTGCACGCCGATGACTTGAATTCCGTAGTGCATGGCCGCTTTGGCGACGCCGCGGATGGCTGCGTTGAGGCCGGGGCAGTCGCCGCCGGCGGTCAAAATCCCAATCGAACGTGTGCGCGAGGAGGCCATGGGCGCACCCTACAACGAGCGGCCGCTCGGGCGCACGTTGCGCTTTGCCTCAATCGTCACAAAGCGTCGCTGCTAGCAGAAACCAGGTCGACGTCGCCGGGCGAGGGCGACATCTCGTCCCCCAGTTCGCCGTCTGCGACTCCATTGGCGCGCCCTTTGTCCTTGGGGATCAGCCGCCGCCAACGGACGGGCAAGAGTTCACGCAGCGCGCCCGTCGGGCCATAGCAAAGCAGTCGATCGCCTGGCCTGAGCTTGCGTTCGGCGGGCGGATTGGTCTCCACCTCGCCACCCGCGCGCGTCAGTTGCAGAACGGCGACGTTCTGCTGACGAAATTCCGACGAACCGACCTCTTTGCCGGCCATGGTGCTGGTGCGCGTAATGCGCATTTCGACGACAGCGAAGCCGTGCGTGGCGGTGAGCCGCTGGCGCAGATCGAATTGTGGAAAGGGCGCCTCGTACTCACAGGCCGCGATGATGGCCCCAGCGCAGTCGATCTTGGTTGCTGCCTCGATGCCTTCGAGGCCCGGCGAAGAATTGACCTCGATTACTTTTGGGCCTTCTTCACTCTCCAACATGTCGACGCCCGCGACGCGCAGGCCGAGCACTTGGGCCGCCGCCACTGCGGTCTTTTGGTAGGCTGGCGACAGTTCGACCAACTCGGCACGACCACCGCGGTGGATGTTGCTGCGAAACTCCTTGTCTTGCGCCACGCGGCGCATGGCCGCGACCAACTTTCCGTTCACGACGAGCGCGCGCACGTCACGTCCGCGACTCTCGTGAACGAAGCTCTGGACGAGCACGGCCTGACGCGTCGTCAGCGTTTCGAGCACGGCCTTGGCCATGGCCTCGGTTTCGGCCAAAATCACGCCGACGCCCTGAGCGCCTTCGAGCACCTTGATGATGACAGGAGCTCCGCCGACACGCTCGATGGCGTGTGCGGTGTCACCGCGACCTCGGACCAAGGTGGTCGCTGGAATGCCGATTTTGTGGCGACTCAAGATCTGCAGCGACCGGAATTTGTCGCGCGAGTCGAGGATGGCGTTGGAGGTGTTGAGCACCAGGGTACCTAGTTGCTCGAACTGCCGCACCACGGTCGTTCCGTAGTGAGTGATGGAGGCACCAATACGCGGGATGACCGCGTCCATCTCGGGCGCCGGTTCTTCGCCGTAGTAGATGCGAGGCCCGCTCTCGTCCAAAAAGACCGAGAACAAGGTCGGATCAAGCACACGGCAGCGATGGCCACGATCGCGCGCGGTCTTTTTCAGACGCTCCGTCGTGTAGCTGCGGGGCTCCCGCGAGAGGATGGCTATCTTCATGGCGGCCGCTTGTTCGAGCAGAGGTGGGCAGGGTGCGCTTGGGGTCCGGAACCAGTCGGGCCCCAGCACCACCCCAGATGGAGCATGGCAGCTCCGTGGACGTTGGGAAGACGACTCGTGGTCAGGGGTAGAGTCGCTGAAAGTCCCAACCGCTGGTGCCTGCAACGTAGACGGCGCGGTCGTGCAAACGGCCGACTTGACCTGACCAAAGTTCAATGCGCTCCGCTTCGAGAGCGAACCCACCCCAATGCGAGGGCCGGGGTACTTGGGCACCAGAAAAGCGCTCCTCGAAGTCCTGCACCCGAGCCAAGAGCAGCTCTCGATCGGCAAGTGGCTCACTCTGCACCGAAGCCCACGCGCCGATTTGGCTCTCGCGCGGTCGCGTCCGAAAATAAGCGTCCGAGTCTTCCGCAGAAAGACGCAAGACCGAACCTTCGACGCGCACCTGTCGCTCGGCCGACGCGAAGTGAAACACCAGCGCCGCGTAGGGCGTTGCCCCAAGCTCTCTCCCCTTGCCGCTTTCGTAGTTGGTGAAGAACCACAGGGCGCGACCTTTTCGGCCTTTCCACAGCACGATCCGCCCGCGCGGTCGTCCGCGCGCATCGACCGTGCAGAGGGTCATGGCGTCGGTGAGCGCGGCGCCAGCGGCTTCCGCCTCGCTCTTCCAGCGTTCGAGTACGTCGAGCGGATCGTCTCCGGGAGCGAATTCCATGGAAGGCATGATTACCACGGACCGAAGATTTGCTACACGCCCTGCGTAGCTGAGCGTAGTCGAGCGTGGGTGAGGGAAAGTCCAGAGTCATGCGTATCTTGATCACCGGCGGCGCCGGCTTCATTGGCAGTCACCTTGCGGAAAAGGCACTCGAAAGCGGGCACGAAGTCGCCGTTCTCGACGACCTGAGTTCGGGCCGCCGCGAGAACGTGCCCGCCTTGGCTAAGTTTTACGAAGTCGACATTCGCGACGCCGCTGCGACCGCGCGTGCTTTTGCCGATTTCGAACCCGATGCCGTTTCGCACCAAGCGGCGCAGGCCAGCGTCGTAGTCAGTGTGCGTGAGCCTACGCTCGACGTGGCCGTCAACGTCATCGGCGGCTTGAACGTCTTGGAGGCGGCATGCGCGTCTGGTGCACAGCACTTGGTTTTTGCTAGCACGGGCGGCGCCATCTACGGCAACATCGCCGCGGGCTTGGCGGACGAGCAGCACCCCAAGAACCCGCTCAGCCCCTACGCCATCGACAAGCTGTGCTTCGAATTGTTGCTGGCAGCGCAAGCGCCGGCACGCGGTCTCCGCACAACCGTCCTGCGCTACGCAAACGTCTATGGTCCACGGCAAGATCCGCACGGCGAAGCGGGCGTCGTGGCCATTTTTGCTCAGCGTGCATTGGCAGGCCAGGTCCTCCGCGTGTTTGCCGAACGCGAGGAAGGCGACGACGGCTGCATTCGCGACTACGTCTACGTCGGCGACGCCGTGCGCGCGAACCTCGCCGCGCTCGAAGGCAAGCTTGGCGTGTCGTTGCTCAACGTCGGCACCTCGGTCGCGACCAGTACGCGCGATTTGGCCGTTGCCATCGCTCGACTCGAAGGTTCGGGTGTCGTCATCGAGAGCGGCCCACCACGCGCCGGCGACGTAGCGCGCTCGGTCCTTGACAGCACGCTCTTCCGCCAACACATCGGTGAGCCCCTCGCGTTCGAGCTGGGCTTGGCCAAAACGGTCGAGTGGTTCTCGAAGCAACGGAAATGACCAAAGCGCTGACCGGCTGAAATGATCAGTCATTTCCAAGCGTGGCGGCTGGTCCCGTTGGGACATTTCACTGTGGCGCGAATCCAGGGTTCGCGCGAGCCGGGGTAGGTCTGGTCAACGTCTCGGTTTGTTGCAGACTCGGGCTTCGCGCGAGCGCGCTTCTGCATGATCTCCCTTCTTGCTCACAGTTACGCCACGCTGCTCGTGTTGGCCGTCTCCGGAGGTGTTTCGGCGCCCACCACCCCGCGCGAAACGGCGGCGCGGCTCGCAAAAGCTGCAGCCGCACCCGCGTTGGTCAATCCCAAGGAAGCGCAAGCGTCCAACGAACTCGGCGACTTTGGTTCGCTCTCGCTGGGTGAACCCAATCGGGGACGTCTGCTCAACGGCGTCCGCCTGCCGGCCGGCCCGCTGTTCGAGCTGGTCACGCCCGACTTTTCCTGGGGAACCGAAGAAACCGTCGCTTCACTCACCCGCGCGACCGAACTCGTGCACCAACGGCATCCAGGCACCACTCCTCTCCACGTAGGGCACATCGGCGGCCGCGAAGGCGGGCGCCTGCGTCCACACCTGAGCCACCAATCGGGACGCGACGTCGATCTCGGATTTTTCTACGTCGACAAGCGAGTCTGGTACCGCCGGGCCACTCCCCAGAATCTCGATCTGCCGCGCACTTGGACGTTGGTGCGCGCGCTGATCACGGAAACCGATGTCGAGATGATACTACTCGATCGCTCTCTGCATCAGAGTCTGCGAGCCGAGGCCGAGCGTCGCGGCGAGAACGCAGCCTGGGTTCATAGCCTATTTCATGGGGTTTCCGACATGCCGCCGTTGATTCGCCACGCCCGTGGCCACACGACGCACCTGCACGTGCGCTTCTTCAGTCCCCAGGCACAGACCAACGCACAACGCGCCTACCCGCTCCTCCTGGCCAAGAAGCTGGTCGAACCTGCAGTCGCGTACAACTATTATCTCGCCAGGAGCGGCGATACGCTGGGTCGCATCGCGCACCGCTTTGGCGTGTCCGTGCAGGAGCTCCAAAAGGCCAACAACCTCCGCGGCACAGTCATCCAAGCGCGCCGCACTTACCGGATCCCCAAAGAGGGTACCCCGGCACCGCGCGCCGAAATCAAGTGCCCGCCGCGGCGTCTACCCGAGAAATTCAGCCAAACCAAGCCTGGTGCGGCCCCCGTCGCCACCCCAGGGGCAGGCCTGCTATCCTCGTTCGAGTGAATCGCGAAGCCATCGACCGCGTCCTGGGTGTCGTCTGCCAAGAGATGGGCTGCGAAAACGCACGCCTCGAAATCGGTGGTGCGCCACCCGATGCGGCGGAGGTCTTGTGCACGCAAACGCCTAGTGGCTACCGCCTGGTGGCAGTCTTTCGCGATCCGCCGCTCGACCGTGCGAGCGCCAATCTGAAGCTGCGACAGTTGGCTGCGTCGTTCTTCGACAGCGGCCTGGCGCCTCCTTCGGTGCGCCCCGACGCGGAGCAGCAACTCAGTCAGAGGCGGCTGGACGACGAACTGTACGCATTGGCCGGGCGCACGGGCGCGGCCGGTGCGGTGGTTTTCGACCTGAAATCTCCCATCATCTGGGGTTGCTCGGAAGGGCGCAGTCCCGACGAAGATCTGGAGAGTTGGGTTCACGCAGCCGAGCTGGAGCAACTCGCTCAGGCACAGAACGTGGATCTCGGCATCATCAGTGGGCTGGTCGAAAACGATCGCTCAGCGGCGCTGGAGGCCTTTCGGGGCGACACGAAGAGCCAGCTGGAGCGGCTCGTCGCGCACCTGAGCGGTCGTACATTGCGGACGAGGCGCGCTTACCTGCTGCGCGCACGCGCCGTGCGCGAGGTGCGCAACTTCGCGCGCGAGCAAGAGTCGAGTTCGTCGGGAGTGCGCCGTTTGGTTCATGGTCCGGATCTCGCTTACTTCGCCCGCTCGATCGCCGGTATCTACGTCGTGCTGCTGCATTTCCCTGCCACTTTTTCCGAACTGCACGTCGAAGGGATGGCGCTCCACGCCCTGCCCGTGCTCGAACGACTGGTACTTAGTTTGCCGGCCGTCGATCCCCCGCCGAGCGGCGGTGGCAAGGTCGTCCAACTGCCCGTTCGCTAGAAGGAGTCATGCCCACGCTCGCCTCGATCTCCGTTGCCCTCGGCCTGTTGGCATCTGCCTCTAGCTCAGGCGAAAACGCCGCGCCGCTCCAGGCCGCGCCGCCGCTGCCGGCTTGCCTCTCTTACAAGACCCAAGTGCGCGGTAGCGTGGGCTACGACCACTTGGTCTACGTGACGAGCGCCTGCCAGAAGGTCGCCCAATGCGAGGTCTCGACCGACGTGAACCCAGCCGTCATTGCGATATCGGTCGCCCCCGGCGCGACCGAAACCGTGCTCACCTTTCGCGGCTCGCCCGCGCGGGAGTTCACGGCGCGCGTCGTTTGCAGCCTGGGCGGGAAGTAGTCCGCGCGGATGCGAACGACTTCGTTCGAGGCGACGGGTCTGTGCGCCGTCTTGCTCGGCGCCGCCAGCTTGGTTGCTTGCAAGGCGCCCACCCGCTTGGCGTGGGCCATGCACGACGCTCCTCCGGCGCGGGTCGATCAGCTCGGCTACCTACCCCGCGGGCCCAAGCGCGCCACCATAGCCACGGAGGGCAGCGCGCCGCTGACGGTCGAGCTACGCCAGGGCGAAAAGGTGCTGTGGACGGGTCTGACTACGCCTTTCGGACGTGACGCGGCTTCGGGTGACAACGTCCAACGCCTCGACTTCAGCGATTTTGGAGCGAGCGGCAGCGGCTACCAACTGCGTGTGGGCGACAAGGGCAGCCAATTGTTCAGCATCGGCGACAACGTCTACGAACGGCTGCCCTACGACGCGCTCAAATACTTCTATCACAATCGGAGCGGTATACCCATCGTGCGCCCCTACGTGCTCACCGACGAGTGGGCACGACAACCTGGCCACTTGAGTGATGCGCAGGTGCCTTGTCTCGTTGGGTGCAGCTATACGCTGAACGTTGCAGGTGGGTGGTACGACGCCGGCGACCAGGGCAAATACGTAGTCAACGGCGGGATCAGCACCTGGACGCTGTTGTCCATGCACGCGCGCTTCGCTCAATTTTCGGCTGGGCTCGATGCGTTCGGAGACGGAAGTTTGAACATTCCGGAAAGCAAGAACGGCGTACCGGATCTGCTCGACGAGGCACGCGTCGAGCTTGAGTTCTTGCTGGCCATGCAAGTGCCGGAAGGCGAGCAGAACGCCGGCCTCGTCCACCACAAAATCCACGATCGAGCCTGGACTCCTCTACCCTTCGAGCCGCCAAGCCGCGCGACAGGGCGCGCGCTCCACCCGCCAAGTACCGCTGCGACACTCAACCTAGCCGCCGTCGCGGCCCAAGCCGCGCGCATCTTCGAGCGCTACGATGCAGCCTTCGCCACGCGCTGCAGGACCGCAGCAAGGCGGGCGTATGCTGCGGCCCTAGCGCATCCCGCGCTGTTCGCATCCGAG
>JBBQHO010000109.1:0-12897 GCA_038324055.1 Polyangiales bacterium
CAAGGAGCGCTTGTACTCATCGAGAGCAGCCTCTTTTTGGCCGCGTTCGAGCTCGTGCACCTGGCCGATCTGAAAGTGCATCTCCGCCCGTCGGCTGACGTCCAGGGTCGCTGCAGCGAGACCTTGGTAGACGCCGACAAGCGCATCCCAAGCGCGCGCGCCCTTGTAGAGTCGCTCGAGCGCTTCGGTCGTCGCGGGATGTGTCGGGTCCAGCTTGCGCGCGCCTTCGGATAAGGCGACGGCTTTTTCCGGATCGCCCAGGGTCTCCTCGTGCAAGCGGCCCAGACGCACGCGAAGCTCGAGTTTCTCACTGTTGCTTGCGCTGCGTTCTTCGAGCCGAAGCCAGGCCGAACCGAGGGCGGTCCAGTCGGAGCCACGTTCGTAGAGCCGACCGAGTTCGTGCAAGAGGGAAAGGTCCTGGGGCGTCTGCGCCAGAGCGCGCTCGAGCGCGGCGGCGCCGCTACTGCAGTCGGCCAGCTTGTCGACGAAAACGCGCGACAAACGCTGCAAAATAGCCGCCTTGACCTCGGGGTCTTGGGCCAGTCGTTCGCGCTCTTCGAGGGCGCGCGCAAGCTCGTGGGCGCGCTGTCCGCCCGCGGAGAGCCGCTCCAGATCGGCCAGCGCCACGGTGACCTCGGGGGCGCGCTCGAATGCGTTCTGAAAGAACGTGGCGGCTGTTTCGGCGTCCCGACGCTTTACCTCGGCCAGGCGCGCGCGTTCAATGAAACGCGCCGCGGAGAGAGCTGGATCTTCTTGGCTGCCGAGCGCTTGTCCTTCGAGCGCACGATCGAGATCCGCCCAGGCCTGATCACGCCGGCGCGCGCGCGCTAGCGATCTGAGAATGCTTGCGTCGTGAGGAGCGAGCTCGTGAGCTTGCTCGAGTGCCTTGCGCGCTTCGGCGGGTCGCGAAAGGGGACCTTCGAGCAGCAGCCCTTTGTCGTAGAGCAGTACGGCCTTGCCCTCGGCCGACGGCGTCAGGCGAGCTTGTTCATCGAACCACGGCAGGGCTGCTTCAGAGTCGCCCCGACCGAGCAGCACCCGCCGCAGTCCCGCGACCGTCGGCTCGTGATCGGGCGCGAAATCATGCGCTTTTTTGTAGTGCTCGAGAGCACCCGGAGTGTCGCCGAGTGGCAGCTCGAGCAGGCGGGCCCACTCGTAGTGGAGCCGACCCAAGCGCGCGCGTTCGCGCGTCTTTTGAACCTGGTCACGCAGCATCTGGACCAGCTCGGTCGCAGCCTGCAGGCGATCGAGCCGCGCTACCTCGGCGTTGTTTTCTTGAGCTGCATCGTACAAAGGCGTCAGCACCGGACGCGTCGGCGCGTTGCCTGGCAGTTCAGCTGGCGCTCGCTCGTCGGCTTCACGCAGCTCGATGATGGCCGGCGGCGCTGGCGTAGTCGGAACGATCGAACCGCCGAGCACCACCTTTTTTTCAGGCATGCGGGCGTGTGGCGGCTGGCTCGGCGCCGCTGGGGCCGCAATCGGCACGGGCGGCGTCGCGGCCAAGGACTTGCGCGGCGGCGCTGGCGGCGCCGTCGGTAGCGCGGGGCGCACCGAAGCGCTCGTTGGCGCTGCGCTTGGCGCCAGAGCCTGCGGCGGCGCTGGCGCGACCGTCACACTGGCCTGCGCGCGCGGAGGCGGAGGCGGAATCGAAGCGGCCTTGCTGGGCGCTTGGGGCGGCGGCGGCATCGATGGCGCTTTGCGAGGCGGCGCACTCGCGTTCGCTGGCGGCGCGCTCGTCGGGGCTGGCGGCAAAGAGGGCGGCTTGCGCGACGAAACCGAAGCACCGCTCGGCGCGGCACTCGGTGCTGCGCTCGGCTTGGCTGGCGGTCGACTCACGATGGGGCGTGGTGGTTTGGGAGCGTCAGCCATGAGAGGAGTCAGCTTACAGCACAAAGTCGCGACCTCGATCTCCCCGAGCCAGGCGACACCATCCGCCATGAGCAAGCTCGCGCATCGATAAGTTCCATGCAGGTCACCCCAGCGCGACTGACCCGCCTGGCGCGAAAAATCCGCCCGGCTTGGCCAACGAATCTAGGCATGTCGGTGCGCACCGGGAGCCCTGCATCGTGTACTCTGGAGCCGCCATGCGAGTCACTGCTGTACTTTTCACTACTCTGGTCGGCATCGTTGCCTGCGGAAGCCCACCTCCCGCCGTTGAGCCGACGGCGGCTGAGCCCATGGCGGAGCCCGAAACGGCTAGCGCAGCCAGCGGGCCCGAACCCGAGCTTTCGGACGAAGCCGCAGCCTTGATCGCCGAGACCGAAGGGACTGCGCCTCCTGCGTCGAGTGGGAGCTCGAGTGCGCCGCCTCCCGCGGCCGACAAGGGCAAGGGTCTCGAGATCGTCTACCGCGTGAAGCCCGACGAGCTACGCATCGAAGTGTTGTCTGCGACGTTCGTCCCGACGGTCAAAGCGGTGCGGGTGCGCGGCGGCTGGGGCGTCGACATCTCTGTAGAGGCCACGAGCACGAGCGACGTGGCACTGCTCGCTTCGGACAACGGACCCTTCGCTCTGGCGGCGACCGTGCTGCGTCCCAGCGAAGAGCACAGCGGCGATCAACGCGGCGCCAGCAAGGACGTCGTCGTCACACAGACCAAGGCGCAGACGTTTCGTCGCATTTGGCCAGGCGCCGAGAGCAAGCCGCTTCAAGCCGGACAAGAGCTGCTCTTGCAGGTCGGCCTGTGGGGCATCGGCAAGACGCCGGAGACCCGCAAGCCGGCGCTGCGCTTCTTCGAAGTCAAGCTGGTCGTGGGCGGCAAGGGCGGCACCGCCATCGTCCAGCCGCCCAAGTGAAGCGTCATCGCGTGGGCGCCGCCCGGAGCCCCGCGACTCGCCTCACGACTCTTCTACTACGCGGATGGCCAGCTCTTCGAGCTGGTTGTTCGCAACCGCCGTAGGCGCATCGCTCATCAGATCGACCGCGCGTTGCGTCTTGGGGAAGGCGATGACGTCGCGCAAGCTCTCGCGACCTGCGAGCAGCATGACCAGGCGATCCATGCCAAGCGCGATGCCGCCGTGCGGCGGAGCGCCGAACTTGAGCGCATCGAGCAAGAAGCCAAATTTCTGCCGCGCCTCGTCAGCCGGTATGCCGAGTGCCGCGAAGACCTTGGACTGCACGTCCGGATCGTGGAGGCGGATGGATCCGCCGCCGATTTCGAAGCCGTTCAGCACCAGGTCGTAGCGGTAGCAGAGCACCTTGCCCGGATCGCTGTCGATGAACTGGACACAGTCGTCGTGCGGTCGAGTGAAGGCGTGATGCGCCGGGGTCCAGGTCTTGTTCTCGTCGTCGTACTCGAACAGCGGGGGATCAACGACCCACAGGAAGTTCCAGTTGTCGCCATGGCCCACTTCGGGAATGAGACCTAGCTTCTTGCCCAGATAGACGCGCAAGTTGGCCAGCACCGTGTGAACGAGCTGCGTCTTACCGCTCTGGAAGACGATGATATCGCCGTCCTGGGCGCCGCACGCCTGGTTGATGGCGCGCTTGAGCTCCGGCGTGATCATCTTGTTGAGCGGTGACTGCGTCCACTCGCCCGTCGCGTCGACCTTGGCACGTGCCAAGCCGCCCGCGCCCATGCTCTTGGCTTGCTTCTCGAGCTCGTCACCATCCTTGCGGCTCAGGTTGCCGCTGGCGGGAATGACCAGGACCTTGATGATCTCGGCGGGCAGATCGACGCGGTAGCTGCCGTCTGCGAACTTCTTCGTGATGGGCTCCCAGAAGGGCACGCCGCCACCTCCGTGCTGACAGACCAGCTCGGTGATGTCGAAGTGCTTCATGCCAAAGCGTAGATCCGGCTTGTCGTTTCCGTAGTCGCGCATCGAGTCGTCGAACTTCATGCGCGGAAACTTGGGCGCTCCGTTCTCGCCGCCGGGATAGAGCTGGGCCAGATCGATGCCGAGCGCTGCGCTCCAGATCTTGCCGACCAGGCCTTCGATCAGCGTGAAAATGTCGTCCTGATTGACGAAGCTGGCCTCGACGTCGATCTGGGTGAACTCGGGCTGACGATCGAGCCGGCTGTCTTCGTCGCGGAAGCAGCGAACGATCTGGAAATAACGCTCGAAACCGGCGCACATCAACAGCTGCTTGAAGAGCTGCGGGCTCTCGGCCAGGGCGTAAAACTTGCCGTGGTGCACGCGGCTGGGCACCAAGAAGTTGCGCGCGCCGCCCGGCGTGTACTTCACCAAGAATGGCGTTTCGACCTCGGTGCAACCCGACTCCGACAAGTAGTTGCGCGTGGCCTGACTGATGCTGTGGCGGAGACGCAGCGCCTTCTGCAAGGGCGAGCGACGCAGATCCAAATAGCGGTACTGCAGGCGCACTTCTTCGCGCGTCTCGATACGATCGGTCAGCTCGAAGGGCGGAGTCTCGGCCTTGTTGAAGACCGTGGCTTCGAGCACCTCGACCTCGATCTCGCCGGTCGAGATGTTGGGGTTGGCCGCGCTCACCATCTTGTTTTCTTTGGAGCTGAACTGCTCGCCGCGCACCTTCACGCGGCCACGGATGCCGATCACCCACTCGGAGCGCAGCGCCTCGGCCGCTTGGTGCGCCTCGGGCGAAGTCTCCGGATCAAACACGATCTGCGTCACGCCGTCGCGGTCACGCAAGTCGACGAAGATGAGGGCGCCGTGGTCGCGACGGTTCTGGACCCAACCAAACAGGACGATCTCCTGCCCGTCGTTGGTGGCGCGCAGAGCACCGCACGTATGAGTGCGCTTCAGTTCATCGATGAAACGGGCCACGGGGACGTCCTTCTGGAGCGAGAAGCCAAGCGCCGAAACTGGCACTGGCTGGGGGCTGGGCTTCTAGCGCGCCGAAAGCGGGCACTCAACCGCGCCGGGCCAGCCAAAAAGGCCTAGCCGAGAACTTTTCCCGGCGAGCCAAGCTGTGGCACGCGTGAGGGGTGAAGACCCAAAGCCCTCCGGGTTTCCCTCTTGGCGCCCTGTTGTCTTTCTTCGGGCCTTTCGTAGCTGCAGCCAGTCAGGCCGTGACCGCGCCCGCTTGGCGCAGCGACGCCTCGCTGCGCGCGGTGTGGGGCTCGGGATCTTTGCTTCAAGGCGCCCCTTCGGCACTGCTCGAACGTCTTTGCGCCGTGCTGCCGCTCGGACCTGCGTCGACCCGCGGCACTTGGCTCGTGGCTGTCGGAGCTGGCCTAGCCGGTTACTTCGTTTACCAGCTGGCGCGCGATCTGGCCGATCGCCACGGCGGTCGGTCGAATCTCGATGCGTGGCTGGCCTTGGGTGCGGCGTGGTCGAGTGTGCTGGGCCTGGCCTGGCTCACCGAGAGCATCGTGTTGGGCGGCGCCGCGCCAGCGGCCGCAAGTGCACTCGGCTTGATCGTGCTGAGCCGTCGCGGGCCGACCCTGAGCAAGCGCATCAGCCAGATTGCAGTCGGCGCCGCGTTCGGCAGCTTGCTCGCCGAGAGTGCCTGGTCAGCCGCCGCCGTGCTCGCCGTCGTGCTTGTCGATCCTCCACGCGGCGTCGCCAAGCGCACGATTGCTGTCGCTGCTGTGTCCGCGATTGGAGCTTGGAGCCTTTGGCTCTGGCCCCTATTGGCGCGTAGCGGGGGCCCTTCGAGCTGGGCAGTCGATTGGGGGGGCGCCTTTGCGTGGCAGCTCGGCGGCCTCGCGGGCGAGGTGGGCATCGTCTTCGGTCTTGCAGCTCTTTTCGGCTGCGCTTGGGGTCTGACGCGACCTGGCAGCGGCGTCGCCGGCGTGGTTCTGGTTCTGGCATTCGACTGGTGCGCGCCCGTTGCGGCGCATTCGGAGCTGCTGACGCACGATGCGGGCAGCAGTCGCGCGGCGTTGCATCTCGTTGCGCTTGGACTGTGGGCCGCACTCGGCAGCCTGGGGCTGCGGATGTTGAGCGAGGGCGCCGTCGCTCTCCAGCTATATGGCGCACCAGCCGTGCGACCGCTGTCAGCCGTGCTCGGACTCACCGCCGCACTAGCGGGCGCCGAAGATGCTCGCGCCTGGACGAGCGAGCTGCCGCTCGGCGGCACGCAGATGTTCACGGATCTGACTCTCGAAGCGCTCCCGGCGCGCGCGGTCGTGCTCACGCACTCCAGGGAACTCAGTTCGCGCTTGCTGGCTGCCCAGACGGGGCACGCGCGACCCGATGTGTTGATCGTGCCTCTCGATTGGCTGGGCGAAGTGCGTTGGATGCGTTCGTTGCTTCAAGCCGAGCCCGCTCTTCGGCAGCTGATCCGGGACCTAAACGTCATGGGCGCGCCCAGCGAACACGCGCTCAATCTCTTGGCCGACACGCGACCCGTATTCGTCGAGGCCGACGAAAAGTGGGATCGCCGATTGCTCGAACACGTCGTGCCGCTGCCCCTTTTGGCGGGTTTTTCGCCCCACGCACTGGGGCGCTCCGAACGCCTGGCGGCTCTCGAGGCGCGACTGTCCGACCTGGACCAACTGCGCCTGACTTTGGGCAGTGGCGCTGCGACCGACCGCGCCACGAGTGAGGTGGCCCGCCGCGGGCTGAGCCGCCTCGCAGCCGTGCTGGTCAAGGCCGGAGACAAGAAGAGTGCGGCTCTTGTGGGTGAAAAGCTAGGCACCTTCGCCGACCGGGCGAACGATGTCGAGCAAGTCGACGATCCGACCCTGCTCGCGCGCGTCGACGTTTCGAGCGACGCGCCCAACTGAACCTCGACGCCACGGGCGCGACCGAACGCGCCGGAGGCTCCGAGCAGCTTGAGCCCTACGCCCGAACGTCTTAGACAGAGGCATGTCAGCTGCCTCGTCTCCCGCCGATTCCGAGCCTACGTCGGCGATACGCGAACTCCTCGCGACAATCGAGGGCCCACTGCTCCATGACGTGCAGGGCGCTCTTGGCGTGATTCGTTTGGCGACTCAACTGCTGGACGAGAGCACCGAAAACCCCGCAGCCAAGGCTTCGCACAGCAAGATCCTCAACGCCTGTCGGCGCCTGGGTTGGCGCATGGAAGACCTGAGAGCCCAGCTGTTGGTGCGGCTCGACGAAGAGCGCGAAGTGCCCGCCGACAGGGGCATCGATTGGGCTGTCGTCGTGCAAAGGCGACTCGTCGAGCTGGGCCAAGATCAACCAAGACGCAAGTTCGTGTTCAGCGTCGACGGCAAGCCGCGCGCAGAAGTAGCGACCACGCATGTGCTGTTGATTTTGCACGGCTTGATCGACGCAGCCTTGCGCAGCACCGCGGCCGAACAAGACGTGAGCGTGTCACTGGGCGTGAGCGCCGAAGGCAGCGGCTTGGTTCTGTCGGTGGGGACGGAAGGGTCGCGCTTGTCGGCGCCCGTGGTGGCGCAACTCGACACTCCACCTGCGCTGTGGTCGCTGTCGATGGAGGCCGAAGTGCCCTTTCGGCTCGTGCAAGCGGGTCTTTTGGCGCGCAAGTGGGGCGGCGACGTGGAGCTGTTCTGGGCTGAGGGACGACTCACGGCGCGCGCGCATTTGCCCGCCCACTGTGGTTGAGCCGCCTCAACTGGGCCGGACCAAGAAGTCGACGACGAACGAACGAAACTCGTAGAGATCGACGGGTTTGTCGAGTACGGCCGCGGCGCCCAGCTGCCGGGCGCGCTCATGCAGCGTACGAGCCGCGAAGGCCGACATGAGGACAAACGGCACGCTGGGCGCAAACTGCTTGACCCACGACAGCACCTCCAGACCGGTGACGCGCGGCATGCGGTGATCGCTGACGACCAGAGCCGGCAGCTCTTCGTTGTGCTTGGCCTCTTCCAGCATGCCGCGGAGCTCCTGTCCGTCACCAGCCTGACGCACGACGAAGCCGACCTCTTGCAGCATTGCCGATAGCATTTCGCGCAGAGCCTCGTCGTCGTCGGCGACCATGATGGTCACGGTCGACGCGGTCGATTCAGGTGGGTTCATCGGCGCTTTCGAGCTGACCCGTGGCCTGCTGCTCGAAGCGTTCGAGTTTGCGGTACAGAGTGCGTCGATCGAGACCCAAGAGACGCGCGGCCTGGCTCTTGTTGGCTCCAGTGAACTTGAGCACCGTCTCGATGTAGCGACGCTCCATCACGTCGAGTGGCAGCACGTATTCTGGGTCGGCTTCGATCACCACGTTGGGCGTGGCGGTGAATTTACGCACCTTTTCTGGTAGATCTACCGGAGCAATCTGATCGAAACGCGTGAGCGTCACCGCGCGCTCGATGCAGTTCTGCAGCTGACGGACGTTGCCCGGCCAATCGTAGTCCAGGAGCAGCTGAGCCGCTTCGGCGGACAAGCCGTTGACCTGACGTCCCAACTTCTGCCCTGCGACTTCGATGAAGTGAGCGGCCAACAGCAGGATGTCCGTCCCACGCGAGCGGAGAGGAGGCACGTTGATTTGCACGACATTGAGCCGATAAAACAAATCTTCGCGGAAGTTTCCGCGCTCGACCTCGAGTTCCAGATCACGATTGGTTGCGGCCAGGATGCGCACGTCGATCGGGATCTCTTGCGTGCCACCCACGGGACGCACGACGCGCTCTTGCAAAACACGCAGCAATTTGGCCTGCATCTCGACCGGCATCTCGCCGATCTCGTCCAGCAGGAGTGTGCCGCCCGAAGCCTGCTGAAACAGACCCTGACGCGCAGCTCGCGCATCGGTGAACGCGCCCTTGGCGTGACCGAACAGCTCGGACTCCAGCAATTGGGCGGGGACGGCGGCGCAATTGATTGCCACGAATGGCTGGTTGGCGCGCGCCGTCTCGGCGTGCAGCGCGCGCGCTACCAACTCCTTGCCCGTGCCGCTCTCACCAGCAATCAACACCGAAGCCGGCGTGTCTCGGACTCGCTGGATCAGCGAGTAGACCTTACGCATCGGCGCGCTCTGACCAACGAGTTCGCCTGGATTCTCGGTCGCCTGCAGGCGGTCCTTGAGTTGCTTGATCTCGGCCCGAATGCGGCGGTGCGCAACCGCGCGATCCACTGCCAGTCCGACGACGGCCCCGTCGACCGGCTTGGTGATGAAATCGTAGGCGCCTGCGCGAATCGCCCCGACTGCCGACGCCATGCTGGCGTGACCGGTCAACATGATCACCGGAACTTCCGGCTGCGTGCCCCGCACGCGCTCGCACACCGCCAAACCACTCGAGCTACCGAGCTCGAGATCAGTGATCACCACGTCGAACTCGGAAGATTCGAGCAACTCGGCTGCTTCGTTCAGGCCGTTGGCCGTGCTGACCGTGCCCCCTTGGCTCGTGAGCAGATCGCGCATCAGATCGCGCATGTCGGGATCGTCATCAACGAAAAGAACTCTTTGGCTCATACAGCTCCAGTTTCGATCTTAGGCACGAAAAGAACGGAAAGTCAGATTCAAGACCATTAACGAGCGAAATCGCCGTGGCCCACGAGGGCCACGACGATTTCCGTCAACGGCTAGAATCGTCCAGAGCCGATCACTTTTTGACGATGAGCTCGACCCGACGATTGTTGGCGCGCCCCTCGGGGTTGTCGTTGCTCGCAACCGGCTCGCCCTCGCCCTGGCCCACTGCGGTCAGACGCTCGACTTCGACGCCCTGAGTGATCAGGTAGGCTTTGACCGAATCAGCGCGACCTTGTGAGAGCTTGCGATTGGCATCGTCGTTACCCACCGAATCGGTGTGTCCTTCGATGACCACGGTGCGCTCACCCGGCATGGCCTTGAGGGCCTCGGCGACGCGGCTCAAGCTATCCTTGGCTGCGGGCATGAGGCTCGTCTCCGCCGTCTTGAACAATACGGAACCGGAGAGGGTGATGATCGTCTCGGTCGGAGTGTCTTTGACGTTGGCCAGGGCCGCCAAGCTGGCCAGGGCTGAAGCTGCCCGCTTTTCAGCGTCCAGGCGAGCCGCTTCACTGGCTGAAAGCTCCCCGCTCAAGCGCCTCTGTTCCGCTTCGAGCTCGGCCTTGCGAGCGCCCAGCTGTTGTACGTTCGCGTCCTTCTGGCGCATCTGGGCTTCGACATCGGTCAAGTCCTTCTGCGTCGCGGCCAATTGATCTTGGGCGCTCAGACGACCCTTCTCTTGCAGAGCAGTGTACTTGGCACCTGTTTCGACGGTCTGCTCCTCGTAGTAGATCGAGTTGCCCCGCGCCTCGGCCCGACGCGTCTCGCGATCAGCCAAGTAGGCGTACTGGATCTCCTCGGGCGAGCCGTCTTCCGCATCTTCTGCCTTGCCGAGCAGCTTCTTGGCTTCCAGCAGATCGTCGGGGGCGTACTTGGTGGCGTGGCTCGTTTGAGCCTGAGCCATCAGGGTGCGTGCGTCGACGAGTTGTTTCGAAGGTTGCGCGCTGGCGCAAGCGACGAGTGAACCAAGGGCGAGACCGCTGAGGGTCAAATTCAATGCTTTCATGACTTTCCTGCCTGCTTCTGGAGGTCACCCTGCAGAGTGTTCAGTTTTGCGAGTGCCTCGTCGGCGCTCGCCTTCGTCTTGGTCTCGTGAGTGATTGCCCGAGCCAGCTCGGCGTCAGAGCGCGCACGCTCGAGCAGAGGCAGTGCCTGCTCGTTCTCGCCAGCTTCGATGCGCTTCTCGGCGTCGACGATGGCATCCTGTGCCATCTTCAAGTGGAGCGCCGCCTGCGGCTCGTCTTTTGCTCCAACTGCTTCCGCGGCACTCGTCGAGGCCTTGGCGTCGGTCAGTTGAGCCTGCGGAACGGCTGCGCCGCCGCAGGCGATCATCGATGCGAGCCCCGTGAAGGCCAGGCCGTAGCCGAATCGCTTTTTCCAAGTATTCATGAATTGTCTCTCCTTGTCGGGGCCGGATAGCCCTGCTCCGCTCGGCCCTAATACAAGACTCATGCCATGAGGGGTGCCAGCTGAATTCAGCTGCAATCCGCGACTTGCCCCGGGGGCTCGACGCTCGCTCGCCACGATCGTGTCAAAATGCCTCAGCCGAAATGCCGCGGGTGCTCGGTCCCTCGACGGTTTCTCCGATATATCGGACGGCACGCCATTTGCTGTGCGTTCTCCTATGGGAACTCTCAAACAACAGGTCAAAGGCATGGGCGAGAAGGCAGCAGGGTCGGTCAAGCAAGCTGTCGGAAAGGCCACCGACAATGCCGAGCTCGAAGGTGAAGGAGAAAACGACCACGCGCGTGGCAGCGCTCGAGTGGAAGTCGCCAAGGCAGTCGAGCGCGTGAAGGGCAAAGTGGAAAAGGCCGCGGGCGCCGTCATGGACGGCATCAGCAAGATCGCCGAAGGCACTGCTCAGGATAAGTCAGGGCCCAAGCGCCGCTGAAATCGCGAACCCAGTCGGTCCGCGAGCGCTCGAGTTGCCAACGTCTAGAGTTCGGGTGGTGGTGCTTCCCAAGGAGGCGCCACCACGCCGTCCGGCAAGGCACGCAAATGAGCTCGAGCACGCGCCCGCTGTCCGACCCACCCCAGAGCGCCCAGCAGTACGACCAACGCTGCGCCCGCAAGGCCGCGATTGACTTCTCCGTGGCTGAACGCGGCGCCGACACCGGCTTCGGGCCGGACCGCCGGATCGACCGGCAATCGGAATTGCCGCGCCAGATCTTCGGCTTTGGTCAGATGGACGACCGGGATGCCGCGATCCAAGAACCGCCCAATGATGGAGTCGACTGGCGCCTTGGTGCCCGGCCGATTCAACCCCGGCTTGTAGGTCGTCTTGCCCCGGCTACGACCAACCGAAACCGTGCCACCGCCCACGTTGATGTACGCGCGGATCGGGCGACCGGCCGCGAATTGATCGTAGAGCTGCATGCGGTGGGCCAGCGAGTCTGAAAAGTCATAGGGCTCGATCAGCGCTGCGCCGTTCTGCGCAATGGCGCGCTGCAAGATCTCGAGACCGGTCTTGCTGATACCGATGCCCTGATCTTCGATGCCGCCCACGCTCGCGGCCAGGCTCGAGTGATGAAACACCCCGCGATCGCGCAGTAGCTTTTCCATGTCGAGCCAGCTGAAGTTCGGAGAAGCCGCCCCAAAGTCGCTGGAAGCGGCGCTGGCGATGATGAGCGGCTCGAGCCCCAGGGTCTCGCTCACGGCCAAAGTCACGATGTTGAGGCCAGGAAACGAGCCGGAGTAGCCGATGGCCACGACGTCGCCACGCCGCAGCTCCAGACGTTGGAGCAAATCGACCAGTACGACCGCGAAGTTCGGGTTGGCTGCTGTGCGCTTGGCGGGCAAAGAGCCGGTCGAGGTCGTGATCTCGCTGGTCGCAGGTCCAATGAGACCAGTGTGAGCGCGATCAGTCGGCTCGAATTCGGGCAGGCCGCGATGCGGACGCTCGGCTCGGATGGTGGCAAAGGCTCGTTCGGCGAGGCGCGCGGAGTCGAGCTTCAAAGCGTAAGCGTCTTCTTCGACGCGGCGCGGGAACACCTCGACCGTGACGAGCAGAGCCACGGACAAGGCCGCCAGTAGAAGTAACGATCCGGTTGAAGGTCCGGCCGGCCGCCAGTAGAGCCGCTTCACCCGAGCGCTCCGACGTCGGGCAAGTCAGTGCCGAGGGCAACAATCAGGACGAGCCGCACGACCACTGTGCAGATGCTGAGCGCGCCAAGAGTTTCCCAGACGCCTTGGCGATCCATCCAGATCGCCACCAAGCCTGGGATGATGTAGCCGATCACGACGTCTGCTCCCGGATCGATGCCCGGCACATGGCGCGCGATCAGGTAGCCGAAGAGCGCGCCACACAGGTAGCCCACCAAAATAGCCAAGGCCGTTCGCCGGCGTCCATACAAGATCAGAAAGCTACCGGCGGCGCGCACGACGCCGTAGGTCGCAAAGCAAGCCAGGAGCGTACTGGCCAAATGGAGCGGCGACTGTGCGTAGAGAGCCAGATAACCTGGAACGACCATGCCGGCGGAAGCCACTCCCAGCAGCTCACTGAGCAACAGGCTGACGACCAAGCCGATGCCGATGGCGAGAGGAAGAGTTTCGATCATGAACGCGGATTCAGAGGGTGAGCTTCGGATGAGGGCGGAA
>JBBQHO010000110.1:0-12571 GCA_038324055.1 Polyangiales bacterium
TACCAGACCTTGACCGTGAGCCTCGGCGAGTGAACCCAGGATCTGGCGCCACAGATGCACGACGCGCCCTGCCGGTAGTGGACCCGACGCCCGCACGAGTTCTCCGAGAGTCCCGCCTTCGAGATACTCCATCGCGTAATAGAAGACGCCCGAAGCGCTATGCCCGTAGTCGTAGATGGCGACGGTGTTGGGGTGACAGAGCCGGGCCGTCGCTTGCACCTCGCGTTCGAAGCGCTCGCGCGTTTGCTCGTCGATGTCGGCCGAACGAATCAGCTTCACGGCGGTCGGACGGCGCAAAAGCGCGTGACGGGCCAGGTAAACCGTGCCCATGCCGCCCTCGCCGATTTTCTTTTCGAGTGTGTACTGGCCCAAACGCTCCGTCTTGCGCGCTCTCCTTTCCAAGCGACCGAAGAACACGCTCCCGACCAAGAGCGCCAGACCCACCAGACCAAGCGCCGCCACGAGCGCAGTGGTCGAGTACTCAATCACCTTGATCGACGAGTAGGCTTCTTCGCGATCAATCTCGGTGACGATGCCGAACCCGTACTCGGCGATCCAAGTCCAAGCACCGATGACCGGCACCCCGCGATAGTCGCGATAGCCTTGTGCATCCACACCGCTCTGGCCCTGAACCGCCAGCGCTACGCTGTGAGTCAATGGATGCGTGCGGCTTTCGACAGGTACTTGGCCGCGAGTCAGGTCGACGCCCGGATCGACCACGCGGAGCTGCAGCAGCGACTCTTGGCCTGGCTGGAGCAGGCCCAGATCAGTGACTTGTCCTTCGAAGCGACTCTTGGACAGCATGAGGCCGAGCTCGTCGAAGGCGTAGGTCTCTCCGCTGCTGCGAAAGCGTGCCGTCTGCAGGATGCGGGTGAACGATTTGCGGGGGTCGATGCGAAAGGCCAAAAAGCCACGCGGATAGCCGTCGGTATTGAGCAGGGGACTTTCGACCCACATCGCCACGCTCTGCCTCCCGCGCACCGCCGAGCGCTCGAGGCGAGGGCGGGTGATACGCGCGCCCGTCCGAGCGCCCGTAGCGCTCGCCTCCGGGAGCGAGAAACTCTGGCCAATCGAAACTGGGTCGGTCGCCCCGAGGATTCGACCCGCACCGACCAACACATAGCCGTCGAAATCCCAGTGCTCGAGTGTCACGGCGAGTGTGCGCTGCAAGTCGCGCTGGTTTGCATCCTCGGAGAGCGTGAGGGCGCTCGGTTGGCTGTTGCCGAGCGCGAGCAGGGCCAACGCGGGTGTTCGAACGTCGGCTGCTGCGGCGGCCGAACTGGCCGCGTGTTCTTGCGCGGCCATCCACTCTTCGAGCGCATTCTTGTTGCTGTCGCGAATGGTGGCCAGATCGCTGCGCAGTCCCCTCTGCAGCTCGCGCGTGACGCGCCCGCGCACCGCGAGCCCGAGCGCGAGGGCCAGGATCGCGAGCGCCAGCGGCCCAAGCCAGAGGAGACGTTGAATGCGGCGCATGCGGGTTGTTGGAAAAGCGCGTTCAAGATATCGCTTTTTTGCGCCTCAATCCAAAGAGCCCCCCCAACCGTGCGCGCGCCACTCCAGCTGATGTAGGCTCGCCATCATGAAGACGACGCGTTCGAGGTTCACCACGTGGGCACCGGCCCTGGTGACGTTGCAGCTTTGGGGTTGTGGTTCTGGCTCACCCGAGCCTCGACCGGCTCCTTCCGGCAACGTCCAATGTCCCGTCGGTCAGACGTTCGATGGTCAGTACTGCGTCGCTGTCGCTTCATCGCCACCTCCGCAGAAGCAGCCCGCAGACGAGCGAGTGCCTGCTCCTGCAGCCACCAACTCCGAGCGCGTTCCTGCGCCGACCGGGTCTGCGCCGACCGGGTCCGCGACGCCCGTTCCCGCGCCGACCGCCACGACCACTCCGCCTCCGCAGGCGCGCGACTTGGCTGCTCCTGTGGACGTGACGATGGCCGCCGCGGCCGCGCCCCTCATCCAGTATCTAGCCGCGGCCCACCTGCCTGCTGGGGCTCGTCCGTTCGGTGCGCCTTTTGCCGGTCAGTTCGCCGAAGGTCAGGTCCTGGAGCAGCGCATGCAGCTGACGCCCGGCAAGTGCTACACGGTCGTTGCTGCAGGCACGCCGCCTGTCGAGGAGCTCGACCTCGGTCTCTATTCCGTGGCTCAGGGTCCGCTCGGCCGGGAAGAGATCCCTCTGGCCACCGATGCCGATCGGGGCCCGCAGGCGGTACTCGGCCGCAAGACGGAGTGCTTTCGGCCGGTGGTAGGCAAAACCGAACTGGTGCTCGTCCTTCGCGTCACCAAGGGGCGCGGCGTTGGCGCGGCCCAGGTGTTCGAGAAATAGGGTCGTCGAAAGACGCCGGCTCGCGACGAACTCGGCCTTTTGACCAGCCGGGCTGCGGACTCAAAGCCTAGTAGTCGGGCCAGACGGGGCGCAGCCCGGCCTGGGCCCGTCGCTCCAGTTCGCGGCGAATCACGGGGCCGCAAAGCCAGAACGCAAAGGTGGCCAAGCTGAAACCGGCGACCACGTCGATCAGGTAGTGCCAGCGCAAATACATCGTGGCCAAAATGACGTTCAGAGACACGAAGGCAACGAGCGGCCAAGTGTAGCGGTACGGTAGCTTGGCGCGGTAGCGGAACGACCACAGCGTGATGAACGTGGGGATGGCGGTGTGAATGGACGGAAAAATGTCCTTCAGAGCGCCGCCCGTCTCGACGGTATCCAGTACCGTGTCGAGCCAAGGCCCACGCGGCAATGGCACTGCAAAGGCGTGCGAAAACGCGACGCCCGGACCGAACCCCGGCACGAGCGTGTAGGTCAGGTGGCCCAGGCAGAAGATGACGAGAGCCCCAAACGTGAACTCGTTCTGGGCCTGCCGGTCCTTCGAGAACAAAACGATCGGCAGCATATGCGCCGAGATCAGGAAAAAATAGCCAAAATAGAAGAAAGCGAACCACTCGGTGAGTGGACCCGAAACCAACCACTGACTCGAGAGCGCCGGCTCCAGGCCGAACCACCGCAAGTCGAATTGGTAGAGTTCCTGGTCGAGCGCACCGGGGTTGATGACGGGCAGGATGCGCCGAAAAGCGAAGTAGCTGGCCTCGACGGTAACCAGCAGCGTGATTCGATACAGAATGGCTTGGCTGCGCGCGCCGACCAGGCGCCCGCGTACGACGCACATGGTGAAGATGAACCAGGCCAACAGACCGACGACGTCGAACAAGGCGTGCGACCAGTCGTTCGTGCGGTGCCCGCCCAGGACCGCCAAGACGAGCACTATGTGGTAGGCGAGCACCATCCAGTCCTGAGCGCCCATTTCGGCGACGGCTTCTCGCAGGCTGGCCCGCTCGCGCGCGGGGGCAGCGGGGGGACTCTCGGTCCCGAGCGCGGCGCTGCTGGATGAGGCGGGTGGCACGAACATCTCGTCTTGAAGGCGGGTCGCGCACTTTAGATCCCAGAACTCCGGCCGCAACTCAGGCGCTCAACCCGCAGTTTACTCGCCGCGGGGCAATTCGAGCAATGTGCTCAGGATGCGATGGGTGAGCCCCCAAACGATGCGACCGCGAATGTCCCAAGCGGGGAACGTGCGCGCGCCGCGAGCGCTCTCGTACCGGAACTCGGAAAGATAGAGTCCACTTTGGAGTTCCTCGAGCGGCACCCAAAGCAGCTCGGCGACTTCGTGATTCAGCGTTTCGCTCGGGCGCGCGTCCAGCCGGAAAAGGAACGCGGTGACGGAAAGCCCGGCAGATTGTCCGTCGGAGACAGCCGAGACGCTGGGCAAGGCGCCCCACGGGCGCTGGCCAACAACGTCGATGCCAACTTCTTCGAAGGTCTCGCGCGTGGCAGTCGCCACGAGATCGATGTCGAGCGGATCTCTGCGCCCTCCCGGTAGCGCCATGTGGCCGGACCAGGGATCGCGGGGATCGGTGGCTCGGCGGATTAAAGCGACGCTCAGTTCGGGCCCCGCAACGAGCACCGCCACGGCTGCGCTAGCTGGTTCCTGTCCCATCGGGGAGAGGGCACTCGTCCAGCGCCGCCGAAGCTGAGTTTCGAGGGCGGATTCGGCCATCGCGTCGATGGTGCGCGGACCCAGCGTCTTCGGCAACCGTGGGCCCTGGGGGGCATGGGGTCGCTGGGCAATGCGCACGACGTCGAGTTAGCCTGGCCCCGCCATGGCGACCCGCTCACTCTGCTCCACCTTGCTCCGTCACGTTTCTTGCGCTGCGCTCGCGACCTCATTCGTCACTGCGCAGGCGTCGGCTTCGCCCGTTCTGCTCGCCGGCGACGGCACGGAGAAGGTCCACTCGACGCACGTCACCCTGCTTTCGAGCGGCGGCACGAACGTGGTCACCATCTTGCCCGACTACCAGGGCGCGCTCTCGCCCTTCGCCGTGATCGTACCGGTGCCGGCCGACGTCACCCCGGCGCGCGTGAACACGCTCAAGCGCGAGTTCGTCGATCGCATCGAAACGATCAGCGCCCCGCGCTTCGCTGAGTTCTGGGAGATGGATGCGTGCGAGCCGGGCAAGGCCGCGCAGGAATGGGAACGTGATCTCACGGTGGGCAGCGCGCCGGGCCTCATGGGCGGCGCTCCGCCGGAGGCCACCGTCAAAGTCGCCAAAGAACTGCTGCTCGACGTCAACGCTCAGACGAAGCAAGGCGAATACAAGCTCAGCGTGCTCGATTCGGCTGAGGCGGTGAAGAGCTGGCTCAGCGGCAAGAACCTGACGTTGCCGGCCGGGGGCGGTGAATCTTTGGTCGAGTACGCAGGGAAGGGCTACAAATTCCTGGTCGCCGAGGTCGACGTGAATCGTCTCGAACTGGTCGGCGGTGACCGCGCTCAGCTCTCGCCTTTGCGCTACTGGACGAACGAGGACGCCAGTCACATCGCGGCACGCTTTGGGCTGCCCTCGATTGCCGCGGCGCACGAGCTGTTCGTCTACCCGTTGGTGCCCGAGCAGCGCATGCAGGTGACGAACTACCCGACCAAGGCAGCGCCGACGAATCTCACCATCGAGTTCGCCGCCAAGGAGCGCATGGGTGAGTTCTACACGGGCCTCTACGATCGGTTCGCGGAGAAGAGCCCCGGCACGTTCTTGCTCGAGTATGCGTACTCGACGGCCGACTGCGGCAAGCCTTGTCCTACGGATCCGCTCCTGCCGAGCGAACTCATGAGCCTCGGAGGCGATGTCCTTGATGCCAAGCTCCCCAAGAGCGAGCTGCGCCCCAAGCCGCCCGAGCCCACCGAGGAGGAAAAAGCCGTCCTCGAGGCGACGCTGGCTGCGCTGTCCGGAAAGGAAAAGGCCGATGCGAAGCGCGAATGGCAAGAGCAACGGGATGAACTGGCGGCGCGCCGCGCTCTTTTGGCGCGGCACAAGTACGTGCTCTCCCGTCTCCACTACCGCTACGGCAAGACCCAGCTACCCCAGGATCCCCAGCTGGGACCTGGTGGGCCGGTCAAGGGCGGCATCGCCTTGCCGCTCGGCAAGGACGGCGCAGCTGATCCGGCCGTCGCTGGTGGTGAACAGAACGAGTTCCAAGTTCGCTACAACAGCCTGCACCCCAGCATCGCCAAGACCACTTGCGACAATCCCGAATCATCGCGCTGGGGCCGCGCGCCCAAGACCTATCGTGGCACCAAGAAGATCTGGGCCGCGACCGATCTGAGCCGCAAGAACCGCAAACAGATCAAGCTCGAGGACACGCTGATCTCGCCGTCGGCCGATCTCGGGTTCGCTGGCAAAGCGGCGCCTGCGGCTCCGGCAACACCGGCAGCGGCCGTGCCCGAGCAGAAAAAGGACGGCTTTTGCTCGTATGCGGACGCGCCCCGGCCGCCGGGTTGGCCTGCGCTCGTGGCCCTCGCTTGCACGCTCGGCGCGTGGACTCGACGGCGCCTCGGGCGCGCCTAGTTGCGTGCGGCCGTGAGTAGCGGCTCGGATGGCGCGAGCGGCGAAGTGACACCACTCACGCCCAGCCTCGCGAAGTAGAGGCGCAAGACGTCGCGTGCCAGCTGGTGCCCCTTCTGGTGCCAGAGTTCGGAGTTCTGCAGCAGAACGCTGATGACCACGCGCGGCTTGTTACTCGGCGCGAAACCCACGAACCAACTGGCCGTGGGCGCCCCCGGCGCGGGCTTTCTAGTTCCCGTCTTGCCGGCGGCCTGGACCGGACCCAGGTAGCGCCGTCCATTTTCGTCGATGAACGAATCGTGAGCGGTGCCGCTGTGCACCGTAAACTCCATCGAGCGCCTGACACGTTCGGCCGTTCGCGCGCTGAACAGTCGGCTTGGCGCGGGCTCGACCAACGGAAGCGAATCGGTTCGAGGCGCCATGAAGCGCAAGGGCTTGAGCCAGCCGCCGTCGGCGATGGCCAGGGCCAACTGCGCGGCGCCTAGCACGGAGAGGCGAGAATTCTCGAAGCCCGCAGCCGTTCGAGCATAGGCCAGTCCCCCCGAGGGGACCGTCAGAGCGCCCACCTGACCCGCGGCGTCGGCGACCAGTGGTCGGTTGAAGCCCAGGCGCTCGCTCATCAGGGCTAGCTCCTCGGGCGCCAAGAAGCGGCTCGCAAGTTGGGCGTAAGCCGCGTTGCGACTCGTGCCCAAGGCTTGGCCGAATGGTGAGCAAACGACTCCCATGCCGCGACCGGGCAAGAGATGCTCCTCGTCAATCGAACGAATGCCACCTTTGGAGCATACCGAGCTGGCTGGAGTGACGGCCGTGTGCTCGTAGAGCGCCAGCGTAGTCACCAACTTGAAGACGCTGGCTGCCGGCGCGACCGCGTCGAACAACAGACTCCCGGCCCGCTGGTCACCGAGTTCGGTCGCGACCAGCACATGACCCGTCGCCACGTCGACGACGCTGACGGCCCCACCGAGTGCGCGGGCGCGCGCAAGCAGCAAGCCGACTGCCTGTTGAAGTTCGGCGTCCAGATACAGGGCACGCTTGGTGCCAGTCGTGTCGGTCGCAGTCGCCTCGCCGCCCGTGACGCGCAGCGTCGACCACTGGACCCGCGCCCCGGTATCTTGAGCCACTGCAGCCGTCGAAGCGGCAAGGCCGAGGAGAGTCGCGCTGGCGAGCACCCGCGCCCGGTAGATCTGGCGAGCCAAGCGCGGCATGCCCTGGCTCTAAGCCCGCGCGGCCGGGTTGGCCAAAATATCCGGCTTATTCGATGCGACTCACGAGTAGGTCAGTGTAGGTATTTGTGTGTTGAATTCTTGGCCCGAGCCGTACGTCCTCTCGTACGATGAGCGCACAACGGGGGATTTCGATGGAACGACGCATAGGACTACGGGGACGAACGGACTTTTCGGTGACTGCATCGAGCGGTCTCTGGCACAGCGCCGCGCGAGGTATCGAGCTTTCGGGTTCGGGCATCGTGCTCGACCGCGGCCGAGATCTGGCCATCACGGACGCCCACTTACTGATGCGGCTCACCATCACGCTGCCCGAGCGTCACCGACCGATCGTCGCCGTGGCTCGTCCGGTGCGCTGCTACGGCCGGCAGCAGGCGCTGCGTTTCGTCACGGTCTCGGACGTGGACCGCCTTTGCCTCGCCGAGCACCTCGACTTGGTCCAACGCCGCGGCTCCGTTCTTCACTGACTCTTCCCCGACCCAGCAGACCATTCGCAGCACAGCCATGAACATGAAAACCACAGCCAAAGCCATGTTGAAGCGCGCCACCCGTGCCCGTTGGGTTCATGCGGTCGTGCTGACCCGCGTGATCGTCGGCGCGCTCATGTTGAGCGGATGCGTCTCCGCCACGGCCTATGAACAAGCCAACTCCGCGACCGATGTCGAGCGCGAAGGGCGTCGTCATGCGCTGGCCCAGCTGGAGAAAGCAGAGGCCGAACTCGTTCGTCTATCCAGCGCCCGCGAGGCACTCGAGCAGCGGCTCATCGACGAACAAGAGGCGATGTCGGCGTCACGTCTCGACAAGACCACGACCGAAAAAGAGCGCGACCAACAGGTAGCGACTGTGAGCCGAGGACGTAGCTTCGTGCCGCTCTCGATTCACGCGCGACTTTGAATTTGCAGCGAGGTCGCTACGACTTTCGAAAAACCGAGCGTGGACGTCGCCATGGGTTGCGGGCCTGAGGCGCCGCTTGTAGCCACGCTAGATGCGCTTCCTCTCGCTCCTCCCCCTATTGTCGTCGACTGCTCTCTTTGGCCTGATGGGCTGCGGCTCGGACGCGCCCGCCGCGAATGACTCGAGTTCGGCAGGGTCGGGGGGCGTTGCCGCGTCTGGGGGACAGGCAAATGGCTCTGGCGGCGCGTCCATGGGCGGCGCCGGCGGAGGTTCAGGTGGCGACTCGCCCGTACCCCCCACGCCCCAGCCCAGCAGCGGCTGCGGCAAGGCTGGTCCCCTCGTCGGTGCCCGTACAGTCACCTTGTCAAACGACGATGGCGACGATGGCGCTTTTATCGTTTCGCTACCTGCCGGCTACGACCCGACCGCAGCGCTGCCGCTGGGTTTCGCCTTTCACGGTTTTGGTCGGACGCACGCCGAATGCCAGAGCGGTGATTGCAAGGGCTTCCAGTCGGTCATGAAGGACGACGCCATCCTCGTCTACATGAAGTCCGTTGATGAAGGTTGGGAAGGCACAGACAACGATATTCGTGAGCGCAACGTCGCGTTCTTCGAGAAGGTGCTCGATTTGGTCGAAGCTGAATACTGTGTCGACGAGCGGCGCGTCTTCGTGGCTGGCACGAGCTCGGGCGCGCACTTCACCAATATTCTTGCGTGTCGTTTTGGCGATCGCTTGCTCGCGGCAGCGCCGGTCGCCGGCTACCTGCCCGAGACCGACAACTGTGTCGGGCAGGTCGCGGCGTTGCCCATTCACGGCATCGACGACTCTCACGTTGCGTTCAGCTCTGGTGAAGAGGCGCGCGACTTCTACATCGAGCAGAACGGTTGCAGCAGCACGGCCGTGCCCACGGTCGAGTCCATCCACGCGCAAATCCGAGCGTCGCGTGACGCCGCTCAGACGGATGTCGCGTGCGTCGACTATCAGGGCTGCGACCAGGGAGTGCCCGTGCGCTGGTGCGAGCACAGCGAGGGCGGCTACGACAACAGCACGCATGGCTGGCCGACGGCAGGCGGTCAGCTCATCTGGGATTTCGTAAAAACACTTTGAAGGTTCCGATATTCTGCGGATTGCGAACATTTCCAGCGCTGCGCTCGCGATTGTAGACAAGGTGCGAGCATGTGCACCCACTGTGCGCTCCACGTCGACGAGATCATTCTGCTGAGGATGGCGCGAGGCAAAAAACGGTTGCTTCCTTTCCCGGCGAGTCTCAGTGTAGTGGGCATGCGTTGGCGGTCTCTCTCACGAACAGTTCACAATCGCGCGATGGGAATCCTTCTCGGATCCATCGGCGCGGTGAGCGTCCTGGCCTGTCAGGGTGCCTTCAGCAACAGCCCCGAAGGCTCCGAGGCTTTGGTCACGCAGGACCTGCCGTCGGCCTCGACTCGCTTTCGTCGGCTCACGCACGTCGAGTGGGAGAACACAGTTCAAGACCTGTTGGGATTGTCCGAGCCAAGCCTGCTCAGTGCTGCGTTTCGCAACGATCCGCGGCAGGGCGGCTTTCTTTTCGCGAGCCAGGGTGACGCGCTCGACGTCGACCAGTCCTTGGCCACCAGCTACCAGCGGGCCGCGCTCGCTCTCGCCGCCAGCGTGACGGGCGACGAAGCGCGACTGACCGCGATTGCCCCTACCGGCTCCGACGACGAGGCCCGAGCGGTGTCGTTCATCGCCAGTTTCGGAACGCGCGTGCATCGCCATCCGCTGACGGCCGAAGAGTCGAGCGCTTATCTCGCGCTCTATCGACAGGGCCTGACCGCTTACGACGACCAGACGGGGTTTGGGGCCGGGGTACGCATGGTGCTCGAGGCGATGCTCCAATCGCCATACTTTCTTTACCGGGTGGAGCGCAGCACTGACGCGACCGAGGGCACGATTGCGCTGGACGGCTACGAGCGAGCGGCGCGCCTGTCCTATTTCTTGTGGGAAACCATGCCTGACGCAGCCCTGTTCAAAGCGGCCGAAAGCGGTGAGCTGGACGATGCGGAGGGCGTGCGGGAGCAGGCCAAGCGGCTCGTCGCCGATCCGCGAGCGCGTCGGGTGGTCGAAGGCTACTTTGCCAGTGTGTTGGACGTTGAGCGCTTTCGGCGCATCTCGCCGTCAACCACTGCGTTCCCCAGCGTGCCGGATAACCTTGCGGAATCGGCCGAAGAAGAGACGCGGCAGTTCATCGGCGAAGTCGTGTACGCCGAATCAGGCGGCATCGCCGATCTGCTCACTTCGAACGTCACCTACGTGAACGCCGATCTCGCCAGCATCTACGGTCTCAGCGGCAGCTTTGGCACCGAGTTCACCCGCGCGGAACTTGATCCCAAACTGCGCAGCGGATTCTTGACGCAGATCGGCTTTTTGGCCTCGCATGCCACCAGCATCGATCCAGATCCGATTCATCGCGGCGTCTTCTTGGCCAAGCGCATTTCGTGCCTCAAGATCTCGGCTCCCCCCGACGCCGTCCCAGCATTGCCCGTGCCCGGTGACCGAAGCAATCGTCAAGTCGTGAGCGAGCACACGGAGAAGCCGGAAGGCAGCTGTAAGAACTGCCACAAGACAATCATCAATCCGTTCGGCTTCGTCTTTGAGGCGTACGATGCCATCGGCGGCTACCGCACCGTGGATCGGGGTCACCCCGTCGACTCCACCGCCTCGCCGCTCGTGGACGGCAAGAATGTCGCCGTGAAGGATGGCGTCGACCTGTCCAAGAAGCTGGCAGCCAGTCGCCCCGTGCACGACTGCTTTGCTGGAAACTTAGTCCAATTCGCACAAGGACGACCGCTTTCCAAACAGGACGAGGCGACGGTCACAGCCGTCGGAAAAGCGTCGCTTTCGGGCGAGCTGTCCTTTCGAGATATGATGGTCGAAATCGCCACCAGCCGCGCGTTCCTCGATCGCGCACTCGACCAAGTAGAGGCTCCATGAACCAATTCGGATCGAACAGTGGCAAGCCATTGCCCGGTCGCACAATGTCGCGACGGGTACTTTTGCGTGGTCTAGGCGGCGTGACCTTGGCGCTGCCCTTCTTGGAAGGGCTCGCACCCAAACGTGCGTCGGCCGCTCCCAGCGACGTCGAACCGTTCGCGATTTTCTTCCGGCAGGCCAACGGGGTCGCCTGTGCCCAGGAGAACGAAGAACTGGGCGTAGAACCCGAGCGTTTCTGGCCAAAAACACTGGGCGCGCTGGACGCGACCAACGTCGAAGGTCGCGCGCTGGACGAACTCTCAAGCTACCTCTCTAGGCTGCTCGTCGTTCAGAACGTGAACATGTGTGACTACGAGTACGGCGATGGCCATGCGCGTGGTGCGTTGCAAGTGCTTACGGCAAGCGGCCCTGTCGACAAGAACGCCGGCGGCGAGTCCGAGGCCAACGGCGAATCGTTGGACCACCGCATAGGTCGCCAGCTCAACCCCAACGGCGGCGATTCTCTGTTCCTGTACGCCGGGCAGCCCTACGGTTGGTTGGGTGGCCCCTGCGTGTCCTACCGCGGGCCCAACGACCGACGGGCCGCGATTTCCGATCCGAGCCTCGCTTATCAGCAGATGATCGGTGGCACCGACGGACTGAGCCAGGAAGCCATCGATCGGCTAGTCACGCGCAACCAGAGCGTCAATGATCTGGTGCGCGGTCAGTTGTCGGCTCTGCTCAAGCGCCCGGAGCTGAGTTCGAGCGATCGGAAGCGCCTAGACCTGCACCTTACGAGCATCCGCGATCTGGAGAGCAACTTGAGCTGCCGCAAGGAAGTCTTCCTTCCGGCTGACCTGGGTGATCTGGAGAGCATCGACGGCGACCAGGTGTTGGCGACGGCTCGCCACCACATGGAGGTAGCGGCTCTGGCCGTCGCGTGTGGTTTCACGCGCTCGGTGGCCATCCAGGTGGGCAGCGGCAACGACGGCTCCACGCGCTTTCGCGATCCGGATTCAGGCGAGATGATGGAGAATTACCACTACATCTCGCACCGGCGCCTCTCTCATGATGCGTCTGGTGGTGTCATCGCCAACGGTGACGTGTTGCACAACAAGATCGACCGGCAGTTTGGCCAGACCTTCAGGCACCTGCTGGACAAGTTGAGCGAGTACGATCTGGGCGGCGAAACCCTGCTCGATCGAGGCGTGGCCATCTGGCACAACGATCTCGGCAACGGTCCAGGCCACGGTTCGCGTAGCATTCCGTGGATCATGGCTGGCAGCGCGAGCGGCTACTTCAAGCAGGGTCAGTTCATCAAGCTTGACGACGACCAGAACTACTGGGAACTGGTCAACCATGCGCGGGTGCTCAACGCCATCGGCTCTGCAGTAGGTTGCACGTCGGAAGGCAAAGAAGAGCTTGACGACTTTGGCGCGGAATTGGACAAGGACGGTAACGCCATGAACCGCAGCCCGCACCCCGCTCTTCGCGCCTGATGACTTTGAAACTTGGGATCGTTCTCGCATTCTTCGGTTTGTTCGCGACGGCCTGCCCTAGTGGCGGTCGTCTCGAGAATTCGGAATTGTTCGAGCCGGGTTTTTGCGACGCACCC
>JBBQHO010000111.1:0-12542 GCA_038324055.1 Polyangiales bacterium
GGCGACGAGTTCAGTCCGCAGCGCGCAGCGTCGCTTGTTCGATCTCGGCGTAGTCCGTGCCAGCGCAGCCCGGAGTGCTAGCGCCACCGTCGTCGGGTGACACCTCTTGCTTGCCGCAATCGGCAGGCGTGCCTTCGAAAATCGTGAGGACGCCGCTCGTCAACTCGGCGACCCAGTCGACATCGTAGCCAAACTGGAAGGTCGCCACCTTGCCTACGCCAAAGACGAAGCCCGAGATGCCCGTCTCTTGCTGGAAGACGTCGGTCGCGAAGGTGGAGGCCAGGTAGGCATCGCGGAACACGTGAACGGAGGTAGGGGCTCCAGCAGAATCGAGCTCGATGTTCGCCGAGAGATCCCAGGTTCCATCGACACGACCGTCTGCAGATTTGGCGCGCGACGCGAGTACCAGAGCGACTGTCTCCACGTCCGACCACGCGCCATCGAGGTAGCAGATGCGTGAGACTTCGCTGTCGAGTGCGAGGCTCGTCTTGTCGCCGTTCTGCCAGCTGAGATCGAAGTCGATGGGCGCGTCGACCAACGCGACGAGTTCCTTGCCCCAATCCGAATCGGCCGGGATCAGGTAGCCGTGTTCGCACGATTCGACAGGAAAATGGCCGAACTCGAGCCCTGTGGCGGAAACACTCGCGCCATCGCTGGCCTCGACCATGCCGCTGATTGTTCCGGAAACGCTCCCTGGCAAGAAACCGAGCTCGAGTCTGTTCTGTATGCTCTGAGCATTTTCGGGGGTGACGACGGTGACGTCGAACGAGCCCTCGAGTTTTCCGGGAGACAACTCAATCGATGTCTCGACCAGACGGGCCGCGCTGGCTCGGAACACGGCTTCGAAGTCGTCATCGAACGCGCCGTTGTCACTTTTGACGTGCACGTTGGCCGTAAAGCGCAACTCGTCTTTGCAAGGCTCGTCTTCTGAAAGTGCATTCTCCATACCGCCGGCGCCCTCTTTGGGTTCGAGGTCCATCAGCTCGAGAGTCCCCTCATCGGCCTTCACGTCGAAGGTGATTGTCGATTTACCAGCGGCCGGCACCAGCTCCACGGAGGTCTGGTTCGACGCCCAAGTCAGCGACGCCGCATGCGACCCCTGTGCGAGCGCGATCACCTGCGCACCGGTGAAGCCAAGCGCGGTGGTTTCGTCCACGCCCATCTTCTTCTTCGACTTGACCTCGCAAGTGCCACCTTCGGAGTTGGTCCCGCCGTCACCGTCGGCGCCGACCTGTCCACCGAACTGCCCATTGGTGCAGCCGGCGGCCAGGCCAAGGGAAAACAAAACTGAACTCAGCTGAAGTTGAAAGCGCATCTGAAAATCTCTCCTCGATCTCAGAGTTTCACCAAAGCTGGCCCGCAACCATGCGCAATATGCACTTCTTTTCTATCGAATTGCCCACCTCAGTGCATTTTGCCACTATTACCCAGTGCAACGGGACCTTCTGAGTTCGGAGCTCGTCCGCGCGCTGCGCGGCAAGCGCACCCAAAAACAGCTGAGTCAGAAACTCGGCTGTCGCAGCAACGTGTTGTTTGCATGGGAAAATGGCCGCGACGCGCCTTCTGCCCGCAAGTTCTTCGAGCTCTGCGAGGCCGCGGGCAAGCCCCCATCTGCCATCCTGGCCCAGTTCAAGCGCGGTGAGCCCGAAAGTTCAGTCCTCACCAAAGAGGGCACGAGCGAATGGCTGCGCCTGCTCGCGGGCAACCGAAGCGCACCCGAGCTGGCGCGCGGTCTCGGGCGCGATCGCTACGCGGTTGGGCGCTGGTTGCGCGGTCAGACCGAAATCCCCCTGCCTTGGTTCCTGGAATTCATCGAGCTGACCACGCTTGGCCTGCTCGACTTTCTCGCTTGCGTCGTCGACCCGAGGTCTCTCCCCCAGGTCGCGCTCAGCTACCAGCAACTCGAAGCGGCACGCGCCTCGGCGCGCGAAAAGCCTTGGTCTCACGCCATCGTTCACATGGTGGATCTCCCCTCCTACGCGCGCCTGCCACGTCACGAGCCAGGGTGGTTCGCTTCGCGTCTCGGTATTGCGACCTCCGACGAACGGGAGTGCTTGGCGCTGCTCGTTCAGATGGGACGCCTGAGCTGGGACGGCGACTGCTACCGCAGCACGGCTGCGCTCAACGTCGACACGCGTAGCGACGCCCAGGCCACGCGCCAGCTGGCGGCGTTCTGGATGCATCAAGGAGCAGAGCGCGTCGCCGCCGGGGGCAGTGGACGCTTCGCCTTCAACACCTTCGCCGTCAGCCGCAAGGACTTCGAGCAGCTGCGTGAACTGCAGAGTCGCTACTTTGCCGAGCTGCGCAGCTTGATTGCGGAGTCGAACGTCGCCGAAGCCGTCGCCGTGGCGACCTTCCAGCTCTATCCGTTGTTTGTTGAACCCGACTCGCTCGGCGAACCGCACGGCGTGTGAAACGACGCGCGCTATCATCCTCGGTCGAGCACGCCACTGAACTTTGCTAGGAGTAGAGAGATCCATCTCGCATGGATTCAGTCGCTGCAAACAACGACTCGAAACACCGCAAAAGCGTAGTTAAAGCTTGATTTTTACCGCGTATTTTCTTGCGCGCGCTCGGACGGAATGGGAACTGCAGGGGAGGCAACAAACTTTCTTGCCGCTCCTCAGGTCTCCTATGCGCATCACATCCTTGCTTTGGCTCTCTGGAACTCTCGGTCTCGGTGTCGCTTGCTCGGCTTCCAGCACGGACACCGGTACGACCGACGCGGACGGCAAGACCGACGCAGACAGCGATGGTGACATCAGTGCCGACGTGGGCTCCGACATCGGCAATGTGGATGCCGACAGCGGGAGCGGCAGCGGCGGCAGCGGCCCCGCAGGCCCGTACGTGCTGCCCTCGGGCTACACCAAGGCAGAGCTGGGCGGTTGGAAGCTGGGTCCGCCCGTCACGGGCAACTCCGCTGGAGCGGGCGACGAGTGCGGCGCCGAAATCATCGGCGTGGTGCGCGACTTCAAGCGCGGCGACTACCAAGGAAAGACCTACGAGGGCCAACCTCTGCCGACAGGACACCCCGATTTCGAGAAATTCTTCAACCCCAACGGGCCGACCCTCGGCATGGTTTTGGCCGATCTGGGCGCAAACCAAAAGCCCGTTGCGGCAGCGGACGCTTTCGGAGCTCCACCCGCCAAGCAGCTGACCTCGGAGATGGCATTCAACCAGTGGTACGTGACGGACGACACCGTGGCGATCGATCTGATCGTCAACAAGGCCTACACGCTCAGCTTCTCTCTCGAGCCGAACAAGGTCACTGCGGGCGTCAATACCTTCCAGAGCGACGCCTTCTTCCCGCTCAGCGACGACGCGAACCCCGACGGAGCCGGCTTCGGTAGTCAGGGACCGTTCTTCGTCAACGACAACAACAAACCCTGCGCCCCGGGTGTGACCGCTGACTGCGACACCGCGCCGGAAGAGAACTTCCACTTCACGACCGAGATCCACACCGAGATCCTCTACAGCGGCGGCGAGACCTTCACCTTCGAGGGCGACGACGATCTGTGGGTATTCATCAACGGCAAGCTGGCTCTCGATTTGGGTGGTCTCCATGCCAAGGCGACCGGATCGGTCAACCTCGACGCGCAGGCAGCCGCCCTCGGCATCACGCCGGGCAACAACTACAAGCTCGAGCTGTTCCACGCCGAGCGCGGCATGACCGAGTCCCATTTCCGCATCGACACCACCCTCAAATTCACGCAGTGCGGCGAGATTGTGGTGAAGTGAGCGGCAGTTGGCTTTGCTCGGCTCAATTTGGCGACTGAGAGCGCCGTGAGCCGGAGCTGCGAAGTTCTGCAGACTCGCTTAGAGCTCGCGAGCCGCAGCTAGCCGTTGAAGGCCGGAAACGGCGATGCTCTTGAGGTTTGGATTGGCTTCTTTGGCTGCAACCTGGGCCAGCGAGCTCTGAAGCAATGCACTTCGGTCGGCTCGAAAGCTGCCGAGTTCGATGGCAGCACCTCGGACGCGATCGTTAGGCTCTGTCAGGCCATGGATTTCACGAATGGCCTTTCTCCGGTTCAGATCGAGCTCGTTCGACTCGTCGACATCGAAGAACACTCTCTGCAAGAACGCCAGCTAGAGTCCTTCCATCGAGGCGCGGGTGGACTCGCGATCCGGCCCCCACGCGTGCCGTCCAAAGTTGGAATGCATCGATACTCTCGGCGAGGCGCACGCCGTCCGTGCACGAGTCGAGTTCGTCGCGGAGCGCACAATCGTCCAACTGGACGATTGCTCGGTCACGTGCGGCGAGCGCGACGGTGGCGTCCGCCAGAGCTAGCGCCACTTCGAGGGCCGTTTTTCCAAATGGCTGGTCCGCGCGAACGAACGCGTCGCGAAGAAAGCTGGAGGGTCCTTGTACCGTCGTTTCCTCAGGCAAACGGCAAAGGTTGGCGGCCGCAGGACGCCACGCAACGTCGCCGTAGACAATGGGGACGCGCGTGAGTTCGGTCGGCCCTGTCTGGACTAGAGCCTGGCTCGTGTCGACCACACCTTCGAGCGCGTGGGCCAAGAGCGACGCGACGGGCAACGGGTCACGCCACGCGCCGGGATTGGCGTCCCTTGCCGGCGCGGGGCTCTGGGTCGGGAAAAAGCCCAAGCGTTCGTCGACTTCTGCACGGTGCACGCGCGGGTTGTTGCGCCTGCCCGCCAGCGCCGTGCTCGCTGTCGAAATTTGATCGCGGACCGACTGCTCATTGCCACTCAGCGCCTGAGCGACCAATACGGTTTCGCCCATTTTTTGCGTGCCGAAAGCGAGCCAGCTGCGGAGTTCTTCGTCCAAATCTTGGGCGTCGTCGAGATCACGGGGGCAATGGAGAAGCGAGCAAGAAGTCGAAATCACCACTCGTTCGGCCCCGCGAGAACGCACCACGGGCTGGAGTCGGTCCACCAGCGCGCCAACGTCAGAGCGCCATACATTGCGTCCGTCGATCACTCCGAGCGACAAATCGCGCGAGGCGGGCCAGGCATGCTCGACCGCCTCGAGTTGCTCGGGCGCGGAACAAAGGTCGATGTGGAGACCTTCGACCGGCAACTGGCCGAGCCAATGGAGCTGCGGGACCACCGACCCAAAGCCGCTCGTGACCAAGATTCGGGGCCGCACCGTCTCACGACTCAGCTCTTCGTAGGCCAACCGAAACGCCAACTCGACTTCCGTAGACGTGGCTCGGGGCAAGAAGGGTTCATCGATTTGGACGTCCGCAGCGCCAGCTTCGGCTAGTTCACGCAGCAACCGCGCGTAAGCAGGAAGCAGCTCCTGCAGGCGCGTGAGCGGCGCTGCCTGGCCCACCTCGGGGTTCCTGGACAGCAGCAAGAAGCTCACGGGACCGAGCAACGCGGGACGCGTGCGGACGCCGTCCGCCAAGGCCTCTTGAAACGCCCGGCGGCTCCGATTGAAACGCAGCTCGAACCGCGTCTCATCCGATACCTCTGGCACGAGGTGGTGATAGTGCGTCCCGAACCAGCGCGCCGTCGACAGACCGCTTCCCGTAGGTCCCGTGCTCGGACCTCCGATATTGAAGGCGCGAGCCAAATCGAACACGTGATCGCACAAATCGAAGTTTCCGCTCGGAATTTCACTGACCCCGAGATTGCGCGCGAGTTCACGCTGCTCCGCACGCAGAGCCGCTGCTGCGCTTTCGGCCCGCTGTGCTTCGACGCCACCCCGTTGGCGAGCCCCGAGCAGGTCGATGAGCGACCCGTCACGCGTCGCGCGCGAGTAGCCCAAGATGGACGTACGAATCATGCGCTCCACTCAGGCGTTGGCTTTGTCGAAGGATGCACGAAGCGTATGCGCCGCTGCAACCATGTTGGTGAGCGCTGGTAGCACTTCTTCCCATTTGCGCGTCTTGAGTCCGCAGTCGGGGTTGACCCACAGACGCGTGATCGGGATGCGGTCCGCTGCGCGACGCATGAGCTCAACGATCTGCTCTTCGCTCGGAATGTTCGGTGAATGGATGTCGTAGACGCCAGGTCCGATTTCGTTGGGGTATTCGAAGGTCTCGAACGCGTCGAGCAGCTCCATGCCGGACCGCGACGTTTCGATGGTGATCACGTCCGCATCCATGTCGGCGATGGCGACGACAATGTCGTTGAACTCCGAGTAACACATGTGTGTATGAATTTGCGTCTCGTCGCGCACCCCGTTGGCCGCAATGCGAAACGCTTCGACGGCCCAGGACAGGTAGTTCGCCCACTCGTTGCGGCGCAAGGGCAGACCTTCGCGGAGCGCCGCTTCGTCGATTTGGATGACGCGCACTCCGGCCTTCTCCAGATCGAGGACCTCTTCGCGGATGGCCAAAGCCAACTGGCGGCAGCTGCGAGAGCGGGCCTGATCGTCACGCACGAACGACCAGTTCAGGATAGTGACGGGGCCGGTGAGCATGCCTTTCATCGGTTTTTTGGTCAGCGACTGCGAGTACTGGGTCCACTCGACGGTCATAGCGTTGGGGCGACTGATGTCGCCGAACAGGATCGGCGGCTTGACGCAGCGCGAACCGTAAGATTGCACCCAGCCGAACTGACTGAACGCGTAGCCTTCGAGTTGTTCGCCGAAGTACTCGACCATGTCGTTGCGCTCGGCTTCGCCATGGACGAGCACGTCCAGGCCGAGCTCCTCTTGCTCACGCACGGCGCGAGCGATTTCCGCCTTCATGGCCGTTCGATAGTCGTCCTTCGACAGCCGACCCAAGCGGAACTGGCTTCTGGCTAGACGAATAGCGTCCGTTTGCGGGAACGAGCCGATGGTCGTCGTCGGAAAAGCGGGCAGCCCGAGGTGCGCCGCTTGGGTTTGGGATCGCAGCGCATAGCCTGACTGTCGGGTGCCCCAGTTCGATTCCACCCGCTCGAGTGCCGCTTGGACCTCGGGATTGTGGACGCGCCTGGATTGATGACGACTGAGGAGATCAGCGGCGTTCTGCGACAGTTCCGCTGCGACGCTCCCGCGTCCGTCAGTCAGAGCGCGACCCAAGACGCGAATTTCTTCGAGCTTCTGAACCGCAAAAGCCAGCCAAGAGAGGAGCTCCGCGTCGAGCTTCTTTTCGCTTTTCAAGTCGACGGGGACATGCAGCAGCGAGCACGAAGGCGCTAGCCACAGGCGTGCGCCTAGCTGCGCCTGAATCGGCTCGAGCCAGTCCAAGGTCGCAGCCAGGTCGCTCTTCCAGATATTGCGACCGTTCACCACCCCGAGTGACAGGACCTTGCTGCTGGGCCAGCCCGAAAGGAGCTGCGGCAACTCAGTGCGACCGCTGATGGCGTCGACGTGCAACCCGGCAACCGGTAGCTGCCGCGCCAACTCGAGATTCTCGCCGAGCGTCCCGAAGTAGCTGGCGACCAGAAGCGAAACCGAAGATTGGCCGAGCACCTCGTAGCTCGTTCGAAAGGCATCTTGCCACGCGCGGTCGAGTTCGGTGACCAGTAGGGGCTCGTCCAACTGGACCCAGGAAACCCCCGCCTCTTCGAGACTGCGGAGAAGTTCCGCGTACACAGGCAGCAGGCGAGGCAAGAGGTCGAGACGATTCGAGCCATCCTTGGCTTTCCCGAGCCACAGGTACGTCACCGGCCCGATGAGCACGGGCTTGGCGTGAACGCCGCTCTGTGTTGCCTCGGCAACTTGCGCGAGCAGGCGTGATGCGTCGAGATTGAACTGGGTGCCGGCTGCGAACTCGGGCACGATGTAATGGTAGTTCGTGTCGAACCACTTGGTCATCTCGCCAGCGTGGACGCCATCGCAGCCGTGATCCGCAGACGAACGACCACGCGCAACGCGGAAGTAGTCGTCGAGATGGTGTCCTGCTCGTTCGCGTACCCGCTCGGGCACGTTGCCGACCAAAAAGCTCGCATCGAGCACCTGGTCGTAGAACGAGAAGTCGCCGACGGGTGCCCAGTTCAGACGTGCCTGCTCACGCCAGTGGAGAGCGCGCAGGCGGGCAGCCTCGAACTCGAGATCGACCGCGTTCAGCGCGCCGTTCCAATGCTTCTCGAGAGCAAATTTCAGTTCGCGCTGAGCGCCAATGCGTGGAAATCCGAGATTGTGCGTAGTTACCATGATTTTTGGCTCTGAGAGGCTGGCTTGGGTCAACAGTAGGCGGAGCCCACCGCCACGAATAATGGTAAATCTTCATCGATCCATTACTTTCATTCATCTGTCCGATGCTCGAACGCATTCACCTGAATCTCCTGCGCGCAGTCGATCGCGAGGGCTCGCTCACCGCAGCTTCCAAAACTCTCGGCCTCACCCAGTCGGCGCTCAGCCACACGGTCAAGAAGATGGAGCAGCTCTTCGGCACGCCGATCTGGAAGCGCGATGGGCGCGCGTTGCGACTGACACAAGCCGGTCGCTACCTATTGGCTGTCGCTAACCGCTTGCTGCCACAGCTGGAACACGCGGAGCATCTGCTCCTGCAGTTCGCTGACGGGAAGCGCGGAACGCTGCGCATCGGCATGGAATGCCACCCTTGCTACCAATGGTTGCTCAAGATCGTCGCTCCCTATTTGAGCGCTTGGCCAGACGTCGATGTCGACGTGAAGCAGAAGTTCCAGTTTGGCGGCATCGGTGCCCTGTTCGCTCACGAGATCGATCTACTCGTCACTCCCGATCCGTTTCCCAAGCGCGGCCTGCGGTTCGAGCCCGTGTTCGACTACGAGCAGGTACTTGTCGTCGCCCAGAAACACCGCTGGGCGGAGCGGACCTACGTTGTACCCGGCGATTTGCGCGAAGAAACCCTGATCACCTACCCTGTCGAGATCGAACGGCTCGACGTGTTCAGCCAGTTTTTGTTGCCGGGGAACAGCTTGCCCAAGCAGCACAAGACCATCGAAACCACCGACATTATGTTGCAGATGGTGGCCAGCGGACGTGGTGTCGCGGCGCTACCCGGCTGGCTCGTCGAGGAATACGCGAGCAAGATCGACGTCGTGCCAGTTCGCCTCGGCCGCCACGGCATCAACAAACAAATATTTCTCGGTTACCGCGACGACGACGCAGAAGTCGGATACCTCAGCGAGTTCGTGGCACTGGCCAAGAAGACCAACGTGGGAGCCTCGTGACTGCCAACGTAGTTCCCTAATCTGATCCTTGTCGAACGTCGAGCACCCGCAGGCTGTCCAACAAGTCGAGAGCCTCAAGCAGTTGCCGAAAATCAGCCGTCAGCGGCGCGCGCAGCGCCCGGAGCCGCGAAGTTAGGAAAACTAGCGGACTGGCTCGAAGCACTCATTTTCGGCGCTGTCTTTGGTGTGACACCGAAGAGGATGGTTCGGGACAGTCGCGCAAGTAGAACAGAGCTCGCTTTCTGCGCACCCGCTCGCCGGACACAGGTTCGCGGCGCAGCTGCCGCATCCGGCATCGCACACGCAAACCGCTCCTTGCTCACAATCGGAGTCCACGACGCAGCCATAAACGCACCGATGTTGATGAGGAGGCGCCGAGTTGTCTCGACTTTCAGAAGCGCAGAAACCATAAGGTTTTTTCGAGCAATCTGCATTGGTTCGGCACTCGCTAGATGGAGCGACGTGGTTCGCGGTGGGGTCGGTATCGTCGGGGGTACTTGGGCATGCCTTTTGTTCGGCGCGAAACTGCATCTCCACGGACCCGAGCGTGACGCGTCTAAAGCCAGTGTCCAAGCGCGACGTCCCCGAAAGGAACGGCACTCCCTTCGCAAGGTCCGTCGGGCCTACTACGCCATGAAGAAGCTTCTGCGGTGGCTTCACGATCTTGGGACCCGTCCGTGACACTGCATGCGGCGGCTCCAGGCCCTCCTCGCATGCGGAAAGAAGAAGTCCGAACGCAAACCCTGCGATCAGTCGCTGTCGGTGGTGATTCAAAATACAACTCCTGGCCAGTAGCCCATGATCGGTTTGGGATACCCCGGATCACGCTTGTCGAGCGCAGCGGTATTGCTGAGCTGAAACCTCTCGTATTCCGTTCCCTTGAAGAAGTAGGCCTTGGGCCCGACGACAAGTGTGTAGTTGATTCCACTCGTCCAGACTCCGGGCCAGCCGCTTGTGATCGAGCGCGGCGAAAGGTCTACTTTCTTCGTATCGACGTTGACGCGAAGATACTGAGAACCGCGAAAGAAATAGACCTTCTTGTCCCAGTAGTTGCCGCCAGACGGGGCCGTTGAACTCAGAGCGTCGTCTACGCTAGTCCATGATGCTGGCCAGCCTGAGATTCTAGCCGAAATGGACGCCGGCGCCGACGTGACGCGGTCGCTGGTGATAGAGTAGATCAACGCCTGTCCATCCCTGAACAGGTACGCGGATCCATTCCCCCAGTTGACCGCTGCATCAATTCCCGAGGCCCAGGCAGCGGGCCAGCCGGCCCAATTTCCGCTAATTGCCTTCGGGAAATAGTCGTCGACCCTATCAGCGGAGAGATTGTACCGAGTGTACTCGCTCTTGTTGAAAAAATAGACCTTCCCGTTGCCCCAGTCGAGGGCGGCTCGCCGCGCGGTCGTCTGCGTGGGATCACCGTACAACTGGCGAGAGTACTTGATGTCGCCCGCACTCAGTCGGCCGTTGTTGTTGTACTGCGGGTTGCAGTAGTTCATTATCGAGTTGGTATCCCAGGACCCGGCAAGCAGGTTACCGTCCGGGCCTTGACGGCGCAGGCTGCACTGGGTGGCCGTATCGGACCGATTTTGCTCGTGAGCGAAACCGAGGGCATGCCCGAACTCGTGAACTGCCACGCTTTTTACGCAGGACTCTATCGTCAGTGATGGATCCGTCCCGCAAAGCTTGTTCCAGTTCTTGAATGTGAAGTTGAGGCTCATTCCGTCCAGGACGCCATCAAGGGCCCTTCCTAATACCTTGGTTGCCGGGGCAGCCGAAGTATCCGCGATCCTTATGCGGATCCCCTTCGAACTCGTCGCGCACTGGCCCCACCCGGTGAAATTTACACGGGTCACGCCGTCCCACGTATTGGTGATCGAGTCTCGCACCCACGTTCGACCTTGCGCGTTCGCTGTAGTGGGGTTTTCCCAGCAGACAGGGATAGAAGATTGACGCCAAATGACGCTCGTCTTCGGAAAAAGCGCCAGCCCTTTCTGATCAAGCTCTTCGCACCCGTCCCCTTCGCAGGGCTCAAGTGTTTCGAGGGCACACCCGGTGGAAAGCACCATTGCGCTCAGGACTAGCGACAACAAAATCTGATTTCTAGTTACTATTCTCATCTTTTGCTCACTCATCACGTTCGCTTGCCAAAAGTCCGAGATGCTCGCTTTTCGCCAGCGCCCCTCGACGACATTCTGCGTTATTGAAGGGCGTTATCAGCAGCGAAACCGCGCAGCTCAGTATGCTCCCGAGCGCCGCGACTCGGATTTTTCCTGAACGCGGGGCTCGCTTTAAAGCTCGCGAGCCGCAGCTAGCCGTTGAATGCCGGCAACGGCGATGCTCTTGAGGTTTGGGTTGGCTTCTTGGGCTGCAACCTGCGCCAGCGAACTCTGAAGCAATGCGCTCCGGCCGGCCCAAAAGCTGCCGAGTTCGATGGCAGCACCTCGGACGCGATCGTTGGGCTCTGTCAGCATGAGTACCGAGACCTGTTCCAAGAGGGGTGATCGCGGCTGGCGGTCGCGTAGAGCACCGAGCGCGCTTTCGCGGACTTCGAGCGGTCGACTCGGATCGAGCTGCTCAGCGAGCAGAATGTCGGTCGTCGCCCCCGGTAGATGCCGCAGCGCAAAGGTCGCACGCGCGGCGATTGTGGCAGACGGGTCGGAGAGGTACGGGCGAATGAGAGGCAGTGCGGCCGGGTCGCGACTATTTCCGAGCGCTCCTAGGTAGTCGCCTCTCTCGGCACCGCTGGCGCTCTTGAGGCCAGTTCCAATCGTTTCCAGCGTCTGCTTCGCGAGTTCCGGATCGGACTGCTGCAGGCGCGCGACGTTGCTACCCAAGCCAAGGCGCGCCTGCTGGCCCAGGACGGGATCGCGTACTTTGTTCGCCAAAAACTGGACGGTTTCGGCGGTCGGTGCGGTCGTTCGACTCAGGCCCCGCGCCATGACCAGGCGATGTTCATCGGAGAAGCCCGCGTCACCCAAAAACTTTCGCAACGCAGACTGCGCCTCGGCCGTCCCTGCGTCCCCTAGCGCAGCCAAGAGCGTGGCCCGCAGCGGCCCGTCCGTTGCCGCACCCTTGACCACTTGATCGAGAACGCTCGAATCCACACGGAGCAGCGCCGTCAGTGCCTGGTACGCGCGAGTGTAACCTTTGCCCTTGGGATCACCGTGCAGCGCTGCGGCAGCTGTCTCCCAAGTAAAGCCGCGAGCCTTTGCGCGATCGAGCTCACCCGCGATGGACGTTTCGGTTCCGGCCCCTGACAACGCCAGCGCCTCGGCGGCGTTGTATTCGCGGAGCCACTCGGGTTCGACTGCCTCTGCTGGTTGCCTGTCGTCGAGGTCGAAGCGCAACAGCCCTCGCATCGGAACCGGCAGGAGCTTTGAAGACGTTTCAATTTCCTCGCTGGCGCTCAAGCTGCGGAGGCCGTCGCTGCTCGTGAACACGCTCGCTGAGTGCAACAGGCGCAAGGAAACGTTTTCCGCACGCAC
>JBBQHO010000112.1:0-12523 GCA_038324055.1 Polyangiales bacterium
GTCCACAGCAAGGACCACCACTCGCGTCGTGGCCTGCTCAAGATCGTGAGTCAGCGTCGTCGCCTTCTGGACTACCTGAAGCGCAAGAACGTCGAGCGTTACCGCGCCGTCCTCACGACCTACAACATCCGCAAGTAAGCGCTTTTCCGGACTCTGCTTCTGCACGGTTTGGCTTCCGCCGCGGTTTGGCTTTCTGCCCTGGTTTGCCCTTCTTTGGGTGTGCCGGGGCTGGCTCTCAAACGGGGCGGCACCTTCGGACTTTGGCTCTACCGGGCCCGCTTTATCTTCCGGTCTTCGGTTTTCTCCGGTCGACGAGTTCCCTTCTTCAACCTCGCTTCGTGCGAGCAACCGGTCGACCGTGCGAATTCGCTTCGTACGGTCGTTCGTCGTTTTGCTCTCAGGAATCGTGGCTGAAGTGACAGGGGCCGCTCACCGGCGTTTGGCTGCACGCAGCAGTCTTCCTGCGCGAAGGAGCGCCCCCCACAATGTTCGTACGTGAATCTGTCCTCATCGACGGCCGTCCTCTCACTTTCGAGACCGGTCGCCTAGCCAAACAAGCCCACGGCTCCATCTTCATCACCTTTGGCGAAAGCGCGGTGCTGGTGACCGCGGTCTCCACCTCGGAGCGTCCGGGCCTCGATTTCTTTCCGCTGACCTGCGAGTACGTCGAGAAGACCTACGCAGCTGGCAAAATCCCTGGCGGTTTCTTCAAGCGTGAAGCGCGCCAGCGCGACTACGAGATCCTGACCTGTCGCATCATGGATCGCCCGCTGCGTCCGCTCTTTCCCAAGGGGTTCAAGAAGGACACGCAGGTCATTGCCACGGTCATGTCGGCCGATCGGGTCAACCCGACCGACGTGTTGGCGCTGACCGGCGCCAGTGCCGCTCTGGCCATCTCCGACATTCCCTGGGACGGCCCGATCGCTGGCGTGCGCGTGTCGCGCGTCGACGGCAAGCTGGTGCTCTTCCCCACCTTCGAGCAGAGCGAGAAGGCCGACATCGATCTGGTGGTCGCGTGCAGCAAAGAGGCCATCGTCATGGTCGAAGGCGGAGCCGCCGAGGCCAGCGAGCGCGAGATCATCGACGCCCTCTACTGGGCTCACGAGCAAGCCCAGCCCATCATCCAGCTGATCGAGAAACTCGCTCAGGCGGTTGGCAAGCCCAAGAAGCACTTCTCGATCCCAGAAATCGAGCCCGCGTTGGCGAGCCGCGTTTCGGAGATCGCAGACGACAAGCTGCGTACCGCTTGCGTCATCAAGGAGAAGCACGCTCGCTACGACGCTTACGCCGCAGTGAAGAAAGAGGTGGTCAGCACGCTCACCGCCGAGCTTGGCGAGTCGAACTGGCCCACGGTCGAGAAGCTCGTCAAAGAAGAGATCGAGCATCGCAAGGCGGAGGTCGTTCGCAAGATGGTGCTCGACACCGGCAAGCGCATTGACGGCCGCGACGGTGCGACCGTTCGCGCGATCTCGAGTCAGGTAGGCGTTCTGGCTCGTACGCATGGTTCGGCCATGTTCCAGCGCGGCGAGACGCAGTCGATCGTTGTCGCAACGCTTGGCACCAGCGGCGACGAGCAGAAAATCGATGCGCTCACCGGCGAGAGCTGGAAGCGTTTCATGCTGCACTACAACTTTCCGCCCTTCTCTACGGGCGAGACCAAGCCCATGCGTGGACCGGGTCGTCGTGAAATCGGCCACGGCGCGCTCGCCGAACGCGCTCTGGTGCGACTCATGCCTTCGCATGAGGAGTTCCCCTACACGGTGCGCCTGGTGAGCGAGATCTTGGAGTCGAACGGCTCGAGCTCGATGGCTTCGGTCTGCGGCGGCACCTTGGCGCTCATGGACGCGGGTGTACCCGTCAAGAAGCCCGTAGCTGGTATCGCCATGGGGCTCATCAGCGAAGGTCCATCCCGCTTTGCTATCCTGAGCGACATCTTGGGTGACGAAGATCACTTGGGTGACATGGACTTCAAGGTCTGCGGTACCGACAAGGGAATCACGGCCATCCAGATGGACATCAAGATCGCGGGCCTCTCGCGCGCGGTCATGGAAAAGGCGCTCGATCAGGCCAAGGCCGGTCGTTTGCACATCCTGGACAAGATGCTCGAGACGCTGTCCAGCCACCGCGTCGAGATCAACAAGTGGGCTCCCCGCATCACCAGCATCCAGGTGAAGCCTGACCAGATCCGCATCATCATCGGGCCTGGCGGCAAGACCATCAAAGGCATCACCGAACAGACGGGCTGCAGTGTCGACATCAACGACGACGGCACCGTCAACGTGGCCGGTAGCGATCCAGAATCGGTCATGCGTGCGCTCGCAATCATCGAGGGTCTGACGGCCGAGCCCGAAGTGGGTAAGACCTACAAGGGTACCATCAAGCGCATTGTCGACTTTGGCGCGTTCGTGGAAATCCTGCCCAACAACGAGGCACTGCTGCACGTTTCCGAGATCGACCACAACCGCATCGAGCACCCCTCGGACGTGCTCGAGGAGGGCCAAGTGATTGAGGTCAAGGTGATCAGCGTCGAGCGCGACGGCAAGACCCGGCTGAGCCGCAAAGAGCTGCTGCCGCTGCCCGAAGGCTTCGTGGCGCGCGAGCCGCGTCCGCGCAGCGATGACCGCGGTGGTGACCGCGGACCGCGCGGTGGTGGTGACCGTGGTGGCCGTGACCGCGGTCCGCGCCCCGGCGGTGACCGTGGTGGTCGTGATCGGGGTCCGCGCGACGACAGGCCCCGTGGCGACCGTCCGCCCCGCGATGCCGCGCCCCGTGATGGAGCGCCGCGTGATGCCGCGCCCCGCGACGGTGATGCTCCGCGTGATGCAGCTGCGGCAGCTCCTGCAGGCGAGCGGCGTGAGCGTCCGGATCGCGAAGACTGAGCTTCGCCGTTCGGTCGCATGCAACGGCGCAGTCCTCTCGGGGGCTGCGCTGTTTCCTTTTGTGCCGATCGCTTGGGGTCAGACGACGCGCAAGCGACGCCCTTCGAGCAGTTCGTTCATCGAACCGGTGCGATAGCCAGCCAGATCGAGGGTCACGAAGCGAAAGCCGTGACTCTTGCCGCGTTCGACCACCAGCTGATGTACATCGGGTGCGGTCAGACGCCCCAGTTCACTCACTGGCACTTCGAGCCTGGCGATTTCGTCGTGAAAGCGGACGCGAACTTGCTTGAAGCCCAGCCCGTGCAGATCCGCTTCGAAGCCCTCGATGCGCGCCAGCCGCTCGCGCGTCACCGCCACGCCATACGGGATACGGCTCGACAAACACGCGGCGGCCGGTTTGTCCCAGACATCGAGGCCGAGGAGCTTCGACAGCTCGCGCACTTCGACCTTGCCGAGACCGAGTTCGAGCAACGGGCTGCGCACGCCAGCAAGCCGAGCGGCTTGTAGTCCAGGACGGTAGTCGCCCAGATCATCCTGGTTCGTCCCGTTGGCCACAAAAGCCAACTGCCACTCGATCCGTTTGCGCTCGGCAATCTCGTACAGCTCGCTTTTGCAATGAAAGCAGCGGTCGGGCCCGTTTTCGGCATAGCCGGGCCGCGAAAGTTCGTTGGACTCGATCAGCTCGTGGCGCGCTCCCAAGCCGGCCGCGATGCGCGCTGCGTCGCTTCTTTCCGAGGCTGGCAGGCTAGGGCTGACTGCCGTGAGACCGATCGCGAGCGGGCCCAGCTCAGCTGCGGCCACGGCCAACAGCAGCGCGCTGTCGATGCCGCCAGAGAAGCACACGACCACCGAGCCCAGCTCACGCACCTGCTTGCGCAGGGCCTCGAGGCGCTGGGTCGCGGCTACGTCTGTCATTCTCCTTTTGCCTAGCACAACGCGAAGCGGGCAGCCGCGCCGCCAACATGCTAGCTCTCGCCCGCTCCCATGCAGCCTCCCGCCTCGACCCGCCGCGCCGAATTGCTCCTGCCTGCGGGCGATCTCGAGAAGCTCCGCGCCGCGGTCCTCTACGGCGCGGACGCTGTCTATGCCGGCACGCCGGACATGAGCTTGCGGACGCAATCGGGCTTTGGCTTGGACGAGCTGCGCGAGGGTGTGCACTTTGCTCACGAACACGGCAAGCGCGTCTACCTGACGCTCAACTTGTTCTCGCACAACAAGGACGTCGAGCGCCTGCCGGCATTCGTCGAGACCTTGCGCAGCATCGGCCCCGATGGCGTGATCGTGGCAGATCTGGGTATCTTTCATTTCTTGCGTGAGCATGCGCCGGAACTCGAACTGCACGTCTCGACCCAAGCCAACGCCGTGAGTTGGCTCACCGTGCAGAGTTGGCAGCGTCAGGGCGCCAGCTTGTGCGTGCTGGCGCGCGAAGTGAGCTTCGATGAGCTCGTCGAGATCCGCGCCCGGTGTCCCGATATCCGGCTCGAGACCTTCGTGCACGGTTCCATGTGCATGACGTACTCGGGGCGCTGCTTGCTCTCGAACTACATGGCCGAACGCGGCGCCAACCAGGGCAGCTGCGCGCACAGCTGCCGTTGGAAATACCAGCTGAAAGTAGCTGCTCCCGACGGCAGTACAGGCACGATTGAGATCAACGACGGCAACATGAGCGATTTTCAGTTCTTCCTGGAGGAAGAATTTCGTCCGGGGCAGCTTTACCCGATCGAAGAGGACGCGTCAGGCTCGTACATCCTGAACTCGCGTGACCTGTGTCTCATGCCCAAACTGGGCGAGTACCTGGCCGCCGGTCTCGATTCGCTCAAGGTCGAAGGCCGCAACAAGAGCGCCTACTACGTTGCTGTCGTTGGGCGAGCCTATCGCTTGGCCATCGACGCCTACTACTCGTCGCCCGAAACTTTCGATCCGAATCCGTACCTTGCCGAGTTGGCCACCGTAGCCTCGCGCGGCTACACGCTCGGCTTTCATACCGGCCGGCTCGACACCACGGGGACCGATCTGGACGGCGGACAATCGCTCAGTGATTTCGAATTCGGTGGAGTCGTGCGCAGCCAGGACGCTTCCGGTTTGGTCGTAGAAGTCAAAAACCGTCTGCAAGCAGGTGACGTGCTCGAGTTCTTGCCTCCATCGCGCCTCGAATGCGTTCGGCTACGTCTGTACGAGTTCGAAAGCGCTGAGACGGGCGCGCGGCTCGCGAAGATCACAGCCGGCGAAGGCCGAGCCATCCGTGTGCCGTTCGGCGCGTTTCACGCCGAAGACGAGGACGAACTCCGGCGCTTGCTGCCGCCCGGCACCGTCTTGCGCAAAGCCAAGGCGCTCTCCGTGGAGCAAGCCGAGCAACTGGCAAAAAACCGCACCGCGCAGCAAGTGGAACTGGGCCTCGTCGAGGCCTCCGCCCTGATTCGACCCAAGAGCGCGCGGCCAGTCGGTGGCCCCGTCAAGCCGCCAAAACTGGGCGCAGAGGGGTGCTGCGGCCTAGGCTGCAACGGCTGTTTGCCCTTCTGGAACGACGAAAAATACGAACGCCCGCGCAGTCGCCTGCTGGCGAGCCGAGCGGGCAAGCTCAAGAACGATCACTCGGCGACGGGCTTGAACGCGGCGCCGGACTTGTGGGTGACGTAGCGCGCCCCCGGAATCACTCGGCCATCAGCTTGAGCAAGTTGCCGGACGCGAGCGCAGTCACGTAGATCTCTCCCTCACCGCCGTTCTGCATCGACGTGATGTTATGGCGACCTGAATCGGTGTCGGGATTCACGTCGCTGGTGACCTCCACGGCCTCGGTGGCGTCCGTACCGTCATAAGTCAGGGTGAAGACCTGACCTGACCCCGTGGTGCCGTAGAAATAAGTGCCGCGCAACGACGGGATCTCGCTGCCGCGGTAGACCGTTCCGCCGACGATCGAGGTGCCGTTCGTTTCAATTACAGCGAATGGCATGGTGATGCCTGTTTGGTCGCAATTGGCGTCACCACCAGGGCGGCACACCAAGCCCTCCGTGATTCGCCAGCCGAAGTTCTTCAGCCCTTCGCCTCGTGGCGTGATGTTGATCTCCTCCCAGGCGTCTTGACCCACATCCCCAATGTACAGGTGGCCCGTGCAGCCGTCGAAGTTGGCGCGGAACGGATTTCGCAATCCGTAATCCCATACCTCTGGAGCAGCCGTGGTCATGGTGTCCTTCAAGTTGCCCGAGGGGACGCTGTAGTCGTCGGGGGCGTCGCCGGTTGGGTCGATGCGGAGAACCTTGCCAAGGAGAGTTGTGACGTCCTGCCCATTGCCGATCGTGCCGTGCGGGTCGTTACCGCCGCCGCCGTCACCCAAGAAGATGTAAAGGTAACCGTCGGCTCCGAACGAGATAGTGCCGCCGTTGTGGTTTGAGTCTGGCTGTCCCACGTGGAGCACGCGTCGTGCGCTCGCTGGATCCGCGACGTCCGGATCAGCGTCCGAGACGCTGTATTCTTCGACGATGGTGTCGCCTGCGTTCGAACCGTCGAGCGCGTCTGCAGCCGAATAGTGAACGTAGAAGAGCCCGTTGGTGGCGTAGTCGGGGTGGAACGCCATGCCGAGTAGGCCTTGCTCGTCGGTGTAGCCACTGCCTTCGCCGTTGCTCTTCACCGGCGTTCGGAGATCGATGAACGCTGTGGCGTTCTTGGCATACGTCGCGCTGGTGCCTTCGCCGGTTTTGGTGACAACGAAGATCTGGCCATCCTGCTGGACGACGAACAAGCGATCGGTCTCACCCGGGGCGTGGGTGACCAGGACTGCTCGGTTGAAGCCATCGACAATCGGCTCGAGTTTGAGCGAGGGCGCAGTGCCAGATGGCGCGCTGCAATCGTAGTTCTCCGTGCCAGCCAGTCGGTCATCCGTCGCCGTTCCGCCTGTTCCGGTGCCCGAGCCACCCGTGTTGCCGGCGCCACCGCTGGACGATGACGAGCCGCCCGTGGCGCTGTCGCCGCCTTGGCCCAGATCGTTGCTGACGTCGTCGGTTGTGCCGGAGTCGCCGCAGGCGGCGACGAAGAGACCAGCGAGGAGGGGAGCCGAAACCAAGAGTAGTGTACGAGTGCGAAGCATGCGGCAGAGTATCACCGGCAACTTGCGGCTCTAGAGTGAAATGGCACGCGCGCTGTGGCAAATGTGCACAGACCAGAGAAGCGTACTGGATTTTTTCAGGGGCCCAATGATCGAACTGTGTGCAAAAGGCGCGGGAAGCGGGGTGTTGCCGGGGCAACCTGCGCGCTGGCGCGGCCCGCACTCTTGCTGGACACTAAAAGTTGCATGACTGGCTTCTTTCGCTTTGGCTTAGCGGGCACGTTCGTTCTGGCTCTCACAATCAGCTCATGTGGAGGCGACGAGCCGAATGCCGACGACGGCGCTTCTGGTGGTCAGGGCGGCGAGCCGAGCCTGGGGAGCGGTGGCGGGACGGATACGGGCGGGACCGGCGGAACAGGACCCGTGAAACCAGTCGGGCCGCCCGAGCTGCTGTCCGAGACTGGTTTGTTCGAGGACGACATGGAGACGCTGGCCGCGCGCGTCCGGACGTACGCGCCACGTTTTGTGTTGTGGAGCGACAACGCAGAAAAGCGCCGCTGGATCTTGCTGCCCGAGGGTGAGCAAATCGACACGACGGAGCCGGATTACTGGCGCATGCCGCCGGGCACGAAGCTGTGGAAGGAGTTCACGCGCGACGGCGTGCGCGTCGAGACTCGTCTGCTCCATAAGCAGACAGACGGAAGTTGGTGGCGCGTGGCCTACCACTGGAACGACGAGCAGACGGATGCGACGGCCGTTCCCGAGGGTCTCCAGAATGCTTCGGGGACCGACCACGACATTCCGTCGGTCGAAGATTGTTCGACCTGTCATGGGAACACGACGGGTACTGTGCTGGGCTTTTCGGCAGTGCAGCTGGCCCACGACGACAGCGAGTACAACCTGGATGATCTGACGACTGAAGGCGTGCTGAGCGCCCCGGTCACCGTGCAACCCGTTCCCGGCACTGCCGATCAGCAGGCTATCTTGGGTTATTTTCACGTCAATTGTGGCACGTGCCACAACCCGACTTCATCGGTGCAGGCGCGTGTCGATATGGACTTGAGGTTGCGTTTTGACAGCTCCGCCGACGTGACCGAGACGCCGCTGTACCTGACGGCCGTGGGGATCGACGTTGCCGTGATGGACGGCGATGTGCCTGCAGCGACTCTGCGCATCGACCCGGGGTTTCCGGAAACCAGCGCCGTCTACTTGCGCCTGCACAGCCGTGGCCTTGGCTACAGCATGCCGCCGGTTGGCAGCGAAGACATCGATGAGGTGCCCGCCGCAGCAATCGCGGCATGGATTGAAACCCTCTGAGTAACGATTGACCCAGGGGGGTGTGTTCGTGCGGTTCCGCTAGGACACCAAAAGACCGAGCTGAAACGGAAGTTGTGGCGTCCTTTTCGCATACTGATATTCTGTTCAGTATATGGCGCTCCCGGCACACATCCTCGATAGGCTTCCTGCACAATTGCGGCGCAATTCGCTGATTCGCGACGCCAGTAGCCTACTAGAAGACCGGGCTGATGCCCCCGAGGCGCTGCCTGCGCAATTGCTCCAGGGTGAGCTGCTCCGGGGCGCGGTCGTCGAGTTTTCGCTCGACGGGCTCGGTGGCTTTGGGACCTCGCTCGCTCTGGCCGCCGTGCGGCGTGTCCAAGCCGAGGGCCGCCTGGCGGCCTTCATCGATCCGAGCGCGTCACTGCATGCACCGGGTGTGGTGCGAGCCGGAGTCGAACTCTCGCGTTTGATCGTGGTCGAGCCAAGTCTCGAAGCGCTCGGCCGAGTAGCGGTGCGCATGGCGGAATCGCGTCTGTTTGGTGTCGTGGTGATCGACACTTTGGGTTCACCCAACATGCCGTTCGAAGTTCCTGGTGGAGCTTGGACTCGCGTCGTGCGGCGTTTGGCTTTGGCGGTCGAGCAAACCGAAAACTCGGTGCTCTTGCTCACCGATCGTTCGATGCCTCGCGCTCTGCCTTTGCCGGTCAAGCGACGCATCGAGATCTCGCGCGTTGGAAAAAAACAGCTCGTGGCACGCATCGTCCGAGATCGACAAGGGCGCGTGACCGGTCCATTGCCGGTGGATTTGCCACATGTCGCCTGAATGGGGTGACGATTCTGGGCGGCGCCGCATCGCCGCCATCGTACTGCCCGAGCTGCTGATCGAAGCGGCGCGACGACGCACTCCAGAGGCGCGACCGGGGGTCGAGCCTTTGGGTGTGGTCTTTCAATCCGACGTCTTGCCGTTGGCGTCGACCGAGCGCGAGCTACTCGCGGCCGTCAATTTTCGAGCATGGGAACTTGGCATTCGTGTCGGCCAAACCGTCACCGAAGCGCATGCTGAGCTTGGTTCTTTGCGTGTCGAAGTCGTAAATCGCGCGACTGTGGAGCAACTCTTGGCCGCCGTCGTCGAGGTGGCGCAGGGCTGGGGAACCAGCGTGACTTACGATTCAGACCACAGCCCGGCTGATACGGTCTGGGTCGACGTGACCGGCACGGCGCACTTGTTCGGCGGAGAACTCGCCCTGGCCGAGGAACTTCGCGAGCGCGTGCGACTTTTGGGCCATATGGCACGCGTCGTCATTGCTCCGGGGCCGCGGCTCGGTCGGGCCCTCGGACGATGGGGCTCGCTGGGTCCAGGTGGCATTCTGAGCGTGCAAGATACAGAGATGCAGCACGCTTTGGCGGATCTGCCTCTGTCTGCCTTGCCCGAACTCGTAGGGCAAGCCGCTTGGTTCGCCAAGACGGGCATTTTGACTCTGGGCCAACTGGCCTCACTCCCCAAAGCCGCCAGTGCAGCGCGCCTTGGCCCCCAGGCCGTTTCCATTTTGGCGCTGCTTTCGGGGCGCGACGATGCTCCTTTGGTTCCACTGGTTTTGCCCGAAGTGCTGCAGGAGTCGCAGTACTGGGAAGAGCCGACCGAGGGCTTGGAGCCGTTGTCGTTCGCGCTCCGCGGTCTCTTGTCGCGGCTGAGTGCGCGCCTCGAGGGCCGGGGGCAAGCGACGAGTCACTTGCTCTTGGCTTTGACGCTCGAGCAATCGTCGCTGTCGCGGGCCGGCTCGCAGCTGCTCGAGTTCGATATCCCGATCGCCATCTGGCGAGAAAGCGAACTCGAACGCGTGGTGCGCAGTCGACTCGAACGGCTCGAACTCCGCGCGCCGGTTCTGGGGCTCCAGCTCCGCGCCAGCGCGCTTTCGGCACGCCAGGAGCGTCAGTTGGGGCTCGGCTCGGGATTGTCGACCCAGACGGGGCTCAGCGTGCGCCAAGAAAGCGAGCTGCCTCTCTTGCTTGCCGAACTCGAAGCTGAAGTCGGGGGAACTCACGTCGGCATCCTCCAGCGTTTGCCCGAGCTGCGCCCCGAAGCGCAGAGCCAGTTGGTTCCTTGGCGTCCCGCTGCCCGAGCCAAGGACCGCCAAGAATGCGGCGACTGCGGCGAACGGGAAACGGACCAAGCGACACGCCTTTTCCAAAGGCCCATGCAGCTGGGTGTGCCACTGGCCGTGGGGAGCCGATTCGCTTGGGGCAGGCAGCTCTACACCATCAAAAGGCTGAGCTTTGCCGAGCGACTCGACGGCGTGCAGTGGTGGACGGCCCAGGCGACGCATCGCGATTATTCGTGGGCGTGGCTTGCGGGCGAGAGAGGCGGCACCCAAGCGCTCGTCTACGTCGATCGCCGCACCGGTCAACGCTTCTTGCAGGCGCTGTACGATTGAGCGAGCGTGAAGGCGGATGTCGCTGTCGATCCTGGCTCGCGCCACCTGGCACACCCTGGCCATCAGCTTGCCGACCGTGTTCGAGGCAGTTTTCAGCGAAGTCCAGCCGAGCGCTTGTGATCGAAGGCTCGACATCTGGTCGCGCGCACTCTTGCGTGACGCCGACGTGAGACTCGAAGTCGAAGGAGTCGAGCACATCCGCCCCGACACGAGTTACGTGGTGATGAGCAATCACCAGTCGCTTTACGACATTCCGGTGCTGTTTCAGGCGCTGCCTCTCAAATTGCGCATGGCTGCCAAGGCGGAACTGTTCCGCGTCCCGATTTGGGGTCGGGCGCTCACCGCCGCCCAATTCGTGCGCATCGATCGCAAGCACGGTCCCCAGGCCCGGCAGGCGCTGCTGGAGGCTGGCTGGGCCATGAAACGCGCGGGCGTCAGTCTCTGGGTCGCCCCCGAAGGTACACGCAGCCCCGACGGCGAACTCTTGCCGTTCAAGACGGGCGCGTTCGCGTTGGCCCAGACCACCCAGCTAGCCATTTTGCCAGTGTGGCTCGCAGGCACGCGCTCGGTCTTGGGCAAGCAAGGCAGGCACGTCGCGCGTGGTCAGAGCGTCCATGTTCGCGTCTGCGAGCCCCTCTTGCCGAGCGCATTCCCAGCCGAGATTGTCGAGCTCGCGGCGTTGGTGCGCGCGCGCCTGCTGGCCAATTGAGTTCAGGCCGCAGGCCTGAGGCGAGTCTGCTATACGCCGCGCCGTTCATGCTCGCTGTCGAACGCCCCGCCGCGGACCCCGAATCCGTCCCCGCTGGCCGGCCCACCTGCTACCGCTGCTACCGCCCCGAAGCGCTCTGTTATTGCGCCCAGCTCGTCCCAGTGGCGAACCGTACGCGCGTCATCATCGTGCAGCATCCAAGGGAGCAGTTTCATCCCATCAACACCGCGCGGCTCGTCGAGCGCTGCCTGGAACAGGCCGAGGTCGTGCGCGGCCCGCTTGCCAGTCTCGGTCCTCAGTTCGCTCGTCTCGGCCTCGCTGCCGATACGGCCCTGCTCTTTCCGAGCGCTGACGCGGTCGATCTAGCCGAACTCCGCGAAGACCAACGACCCGGCGCCGTCGTGGTGCTGGACGGCACCTGGCACCAAGCCAAGACACTGTTGCGCGACTTGCCCCAGCTCGCTGCCTTGCCACGGGTGCGTTTCACACCGGACCAACCCAGCGACTACCGCATCCGAAAAGAACCCGACGTCGCCTACCTGTCGACTCTCGAATCAGTCGGCCACGTCCTGGGCCGTCTCGAACCCCAGCTTGATCTCACGCCTCTCTACGAGCTGTTTCGCGGCGTGATCGACCAGAACATCGCCGCGCGCCGGCCCGCCGAGAGCGATGCGCGCTTCCGTTTTCGGGGTCGCGGCCGCGGCTATCGCTTACCGCAGGCTTTGACCCGCCCGCACGAGCCCATCGCCATCTATGCCGAATCGGCTCGGCTCGGTGGAGGCCGTGCGGGGGGCGGGTCCGCGGAGCGCCGGCGGGCGCCGTTGATCGTCGTCGCCGAGAAGCTCGCTACCGCCGAGCGGCTCTGTGTGTTGCTCGAGACCGGGGAAAATGTGCGTCCCGAATTGCTCGATCATCTTGGCGTCACCCTGGCGCAATACTCTGCCAACGCTCGCTCGATCGAGTGCGCTCGTGCAGAAATCTCTACCTTCTTGAACGAGGAGCCCGTCGTTTCCTTTCATCCTTCCAGCGTCGCCCTGCTCGAAGGACTTGGCGTTACGGCGCATCGGCCGCTCTTCCTCAAAGGCACCTATTGCGACTGGACCCGCAGCCGAGGCCACGAGCCCCAGCAGTGGGGGAGCCTCGACGATATCTGCGCCCGCGAGGCGCTCGAGCTGGACGCTGCCCC
>JBBQHO010000113.1:0-12360 GCA_038324055.1 Polyangiales bacterium
GATAGATCACGCCACATGCCTCGCTTTCGGTCGTCAGCGCGAGTTCCGCGGTGCCGACTGCTTCGTCCGTAGAGACGACGCAGGAAACAGTGGCAAGGCTCCAAAGTGGAAGGAGACCGAGTTGGATGAAGTTGAGCGCAGTTTTCTTGGGTTTCGACATACTTGAGACTGAGTGTCTCGACGGCGCCGAATCGGTGACTGCCCAATGGGAAAAAATCGCAAACTGCCAAAAACAGGCTTTTGCGCACCGCCAGAGTTCCTAGGACTCTAGAGGCAGCCGATGCGCTGGGTCGCGACGATGAGGTCGTCGAACCAGATCTCGTTGTTGTAGTTCGAGAACGACTGCCAACCGACGATCACTTCCTTGAACTTGCCCGTGAGGAAGTCGGCACCGAGCCCCTTGTTCTGCCACTGGCTCGGGGCGTTCACGTCAAAGACTTGGATTCCGTCGTTCCAGGCGGTCACCTGATCGATGTCGGTGTCGCCTAGGAATGCGACCTCGATGCAGTTCCACGCGCCCGAAGGAATGAGTGGACCCGCGCCCCACTGATCCATCGTTGGCGAGATGTCGTCGCTGGGTACTTCGTTGGCGCCGACCACGCCTTTGATCTCACCAAAGCGCACTTCGTTGGTGGCTCCGCCCGGCGTGCCACGCACGCCGATGAGCGTTTCGTGATTGTGCCCGGGGCTCTGGCCCAGCTTGTTGGTGAGCCAGACGTAGGCGCGGAGGTAGACACGCTCGGTACCCTCGGGGAGGGCTCGGGTGATCATGGCTGGATTCGAGCCACCAACCACATGCAGAGCCTTGGAGCCGCCGTGCGCCTTGGTCGAATCGACAAGGGCGTAGGTGCCGTTCGCCTTCGTGTTGTTGACGTTGACGTTGTACGAGATGAAGGCGTCCCAATTGGCTGGTTGCGTGTCGTCCGCGGCGCTCTCAAAGTCCTCCTGGAAGAGGATGGCCTCAGCGGGCAGAGTCGTACCGCCGCCCTGGCTCGCCCCACCTCCGCTGGCGGCGCCGCCGCTGTTGGCTAGGCCCCCTGAACCAAGGCCACCCGTGCCCAGCCCGTCACCACCGCTGCCGACGTTGCCGCCTGTCCCGACATCTGTGCTCCCTCCTCCGTCCGCGCTGCAAGCCACGGCCAAAAGCGAGAGAACGGACAGGGTCCCGGTGATTTTCAGCAAAGCGGAAAGTTTGGTCATGGCGCGATAAATGGAGCCAAATTCAGCTCCGATGCGCGCAAGCTAGCAGACGAATGGACACGCTTCCACGTCGGTCTCACATGGCCAGTAGGCAACAGAGGCAGGAAGCACCGACCGCTGTTTGACGGCTGTCTGGGCAAGTCAGCTACCAGTCCAAGACAAAAAGAAAACGGGCAACCCGAAGGCCGCCCGCATTCTCTACCCAGTTGTTGACAGGCAGGTCGTCTTAGTACCAGTAAACGCTGGCGTAGCTGAGCGCGCCTGCAGACGCATTGAAGTAGTAGTAGCCGTTGGATTTGGTTGGCATGGGCATTCCGCCACAGGCTTTGGCAGTCGAGTTGATGGCCATCGTGCGGCCGGTGAAGTTGCTGCAGCCCCAGCCGTTGATCGTTTCTGCCGTGCGGAAGCAGAAGGCGCCCGTCGTGTTGAAGTTGCCCGATTGGCCTCCGGTCCTGTCCGCCCCTTGAGGCGTGCAAGGTTCAGTGCCACCGCCGGTGGCCACGCACTGATTGCTGGTGTTGCAGCTCGAGCCGCTCCCGCAAGTTCCGCAGCTCAGAGTGCCACCGCAGCCGTTGGAGGGCGTTCCGCATTGTGCTCCCAAGGCGCTGCAGGTGGTGGGCGTGCAACTCGCCACGCATTGGTTGCTCGCGTTGCAGCTCAAACCGCTGCCGCAAGTTCCGCAGCTCAGAGTGCCGCCGCAGCCGTTGGACGCAGAGCCACACTGCGCGCCAAGTGCGCTGCAAGTGGTGGGTGTGCAGGTGCCGCCTGAGCCGAGTGCTGCCTCCTTGGCGCGCATGTAGTAAGAGGTCCAAACCAAAGGTGCGTTCCAGTCGATCGTGTTTTCTTTGGACGCCCAAGCGTTGGCGAAGGTGCCGGAATCGGCGTAGTTCAGCGCAGCGTTGGCCGTATTTGGTGTGACGGGATCGTTGATCAGCTCGTTCTGGGGGCCACCGGAGAGCCATCCCTTGGGCGAATTGCCGTTGGCCTGGCGATCATGAGTGTCCTTCTCGCTGTACCCGCCGTAGCCAGTCACGAAGGAAACCTTGAGACCGTTGGTACCCATCACGTAGTCCATGATGCGATGGATCCCCTTGAGGTAGCTTGCGTTGCTGCTGATCTCGTAGGCGTACGCGAGGATCATCTGGCTGCCCATGGCCTGCTTGTTCGAGCCCCACAGCCAGGTGGTGTCCGGAAACGGAAAGCCGTTGCTATTGACGGTCGAAAGAATCGTGTTCGCCCGGGCCAAGACGTTGGCTTCAATGGCTGCGATGTCGACGTCCGCGGAGATGCTGGCGACCTTGCGATGGTACGCAAGGAGCGAAAGCGTGCCCTGGGTCGCGTCCTTGGCCCAGTCAAAGCGCTGGTCCACCTCTTTGTAGCTTGTGCTTGAAGTGATGGCGGTCTTGTAGGTGCCGTTGGCGACGCCACGAGACTTGGCCGTGAGAAACATCTCAGCGGCGGCAGCGTATTTGTCGTCGTTCGGAGTGGCATCGGGATAGTCTCCACCGCCGATGCCGGCACCTGGAGATTGGCTGGTGTCGTAGAGCTTCGTGGCGTTTGCTGTGGCCCGGTTCCAGGCGTCAACCGCCACGTTCCAGTAGGTGGTCGCCTTGGTGGTGTTTCCAGCTGCGGCGTGAAGGCGCGCGATATGTGCAGCGACGCGCGCGACCGAGTAGGTCGCTGAAGTAGAAGGCCCCATGCAGTGGCGCACGCTGGCAGAAGCGTTGTTGCTGCTCGCGTTCGTGCCCCAGGCCTGAGTGCCCCAACCATCGTCATGGCATTTGTGGGAAGCCAGTGCCGTACCGTTGTCCGGCAGCATTTCCGCTATGAACTTAGCGCCATAGTCGATCTCACCCAGCAAGTTTCCTTCCGGAACCTTGGGGAGAGCCGCGTTGGGAGCCAAGAACTCCAGGGCGTTCATCAGTACCCAGAGCGACTGCGCCGCGTTGTCCGCGTAGAGACCAAAGTCGCCAGCGTCGGCGTGGCCACCGTCCACATTGAACGTGCCAGTAGTCCAACCATTGTAGGCGGTGAGGGCGGTCGTGGGTCGCAGCGACCAGCTGCGACTGAGAGTGGTTCCAGCGGACCCGGGAAGCGAGATACTCACGTTCTGCGAGCCCAGGCGGTGGTAAGTGAAGTAGTACACAGCGTTCTCGTACAGCTCGGTGTACAGACTGCTCGCCTTCACCTGGAAGCTGTCAGAAGTACCGACCCCAGAAACGTTGATGGAGAAGGTGCCCGCTTGGCTCAGAGCACTGAAGTTGGCCTTGCAAACAGTCATGCCAGTACCCGCATCAACGGACGCAGCAGACGTCGTTCCGGTGACAGCGGGGCTCGCCCCGGTCACCGAGAACGCTTTGCTGGCGCAATTGGAACCAATCACCACGGCTACCTTGTCGGCACCAGGCAAGTAGCCCACCTGGTTCACCATGACGACCTTGGGCGACGCATAGGAGGTGGCAAACTGCCGCGAAGTCCCGATGTCCTCGTTCGGGTATTCGCCGACGCAACCCCCGACTATCAAAAGCGTGCCGAGCCCCAAGAGCGGCACTACGCGTCGAAGAGTCGTTGGTTTGTTGTGAGCTGCATCGGTCATCTGGTTACTTTTCCTCGGCTTGAGCCCCCTCCACTTCGGAGGTTGTCCGGCCAACCAATGCGAAAGTCGTGCCCAGATTCTCTTCTCACGATTCGCGCAGTAACTCGGCATTCTGCACAACCGCTAGGGCGAGTTGCTGCCAACTTGCACAAGGCGGACTTGTGCAACTTGCACATCAAGTGAACGCTCCCTCGAGTCGTCATGCCGTAGGGCGCCATCCCACCCCGGTTCCATGACAAGTCGCCGTCGAGCTGCGACGATGGGTCGGTCATGCGCGCTGTGTTCTTGTCATCCCGTACACTCCTGAACTTGTCCCTGGCATCCAGCCTGCTTTTTGCTGCGGTGATCGGGTGCGAATCCACTCCGCGTTTTCTGGTGGACGGCGACAGCGATGGCGCCAGCAAGGACGCGAGTGACAGCGGAGGCGACAACGCGGGCCCAGGTATTCAGTTAGGCAGCGACGGCGGAGGCTCGGGCTCGCTTGGTGGCTCGTCGAGTTTCGATCTGAGCACCTTCAAGATCGTCTACGACGGACCCGGCTACCTCGACGTCACGGTCGGCAACGCTTTGCCGACGGCGCAGTTCACGGCCACGGTGAGTGGACGCCCGTACACGGTGGGCTGGAGCGTCGACCGTGGCGAGCTCGGCAGCATCGACAAGAAGGGGCTTTTCACGCCCACGGGGACGGTGGGTGGCGTGGTGACCATTCGCGCCGGCCTCAACGGCAAGGTCGTGACCCAGACCTTGTTCATCCGCATTCGCGCTTCGCAGAACGGCTCCACCGCCGCGCAAGCGGCGCAGGTAGCAACGACTGTCGGGTCCCTCACCGAAGGCGGCGGCATCGGCGGAGTCGGCGGCGAAGGTTTGGGGGTGCTGATTGGCGATGGCGATCTCTTGGCCAGCCTCGGCGCGACGCCCGCAGACGATGGCTTGAGCGAGAATCTGGAGCTCCTGTACCCGTACGCCGGAACTGTCTTTCCTCGAGGTATGCTTGCGCCTTTGCTGATGTGGCGCTGGACGCCCGGCGACGCGGACGCCATCCGCATTCGCCTCTACACGCAGAGCGGGAGCTACGATTGGAAGGGCAGCTTCGGCGCGCCTGCCATCTTGGGCACCACGTCAGGCAAATTCATCCGTCACCCCATCCCGCAAGACGTCTGGGCTGCCGCTACGCAGTCGGCGGGAGGGACGCTCGCAGACGGCACGAGCGACGCGCTGAAGCTCGAGCTGGTGCTGTCCAACGGCGGCACGACCTACGGGCCCATCAAGCGCAGCTTCGGCGTCGCGCCCGGAAAGTTGACCGGCAAGGTCTACTACAACTCGTACGGTACCAATCTGGTGACCAACTCCGGGTCGATTCACGATTTCAACGACAAGCCATTCGGGGCGGCCGTGCTCGGCATTCGCTCGGGTGAAACCGCGCCCGTGGTGATCAGCGGTCCGGCCAGCTCCGACGAGACGGGCTGCCGTGTTTGCCACACCGTCTCGGCGGACGGCGTCAACATGATCGTCCAAGGCGGTGGCAACGACAGGAAAAGTTGGCTCAATGATTTGTTGGGCAGCGAGAGCTACTTGACGGGACAGGACTCGATTTTTGCGTGGGCGGGACTCTCACCGGACGGAGCGTTCGCGCTCACCAACTCGGTCGATGTCTCCAAGCACAACAGGACCGTCGACACCACGAACTACCCGTACAGTCAGCTGTACGACATGACCACGACACCGCCGACGCTAGTCGCCGATGCCAGCTTGCCAGCCAATTTCAAGGCGGCGCTCCCGGCTTTTTCTCCCAATGGCAAGCAAGTCGCGTTCGCCTACTTGGGAGGCACGGGCGATGGCATTCCCAACGCAACCCCAACCGACGGTTCCAAGTTGGCCGCGATGGACTTCAATCCGAGCACCAAGAAGTTCTCGAACTTCCGCATCATTGGCAGCGGCAACACCAACCTGGCTGCCAACTACCGCACGCGTGGTGCAGGGTGGCCCAGCTTTCTGCCCTCCGGCAAGCAGGTTGTGTTCGCCAACGCCACGCGTGGTGCCAACAGCAACGAGACGTACATGGGGACACGCGACGGCGAACGCACCGAGCTGTGGTGGACGAGTTCGACGACGGAAAATGCAGTCGCTTTGAACTATTTGAACGGCAAAGACGCCACCGACGCCTCGTACCTGCCGAGCGGGGGCAACAAGCACGGCACGGGCGACGGCATCTACGACGACTCCACGCTCAACTACGAGCCCACCGTGAACCCCGTGCTCACCGGTGGCTACGCCTGGGTCGTTTTCACCAGCCGGCGCATGTACGGCAATCTGGCCGTGGGTGACCCTTGGCTCAGCGACCCCCGCGACTACGACGCCACCGACCCCAGCAAAATCACCACCAAGAAATTGTGGGTGGCAGCGGTGCGCCCCGACACGCCCCTCGGCACTGATCCGAGTTACCCCGCATTCTACTTGCCGGCGCAGGAGCTTCTTGCGGGCAACGCTCGCGGCTTTTGGGTGCTCGACCCCTGCGCGGCCGAGGGCACCAGCTGCGAGACCGGTGACCAATGCTGCGGAGGCTATTGCCAACCGAGCGGCACGGGCGGCGCTTTGGTCTGCTCGGATACAACGACCACCACTAGCTGCGCGGCCGAGCAAGAAAAGTGCACGACCCAGGCCGACTGCTGCAACGGCAGCGCCGTGTGCGTGAACGGATTCTGCTCGGTCCCGGCTCCTCCGATTACTCGCTGAAAAGGCTGCGACGACGCGGAGAGCCGGGCGCGGCGCCGTGGTAGCCCACGCGGCTAGCTGACCCGTTTCCTCCGCCCGGCGGAGTAGTAGTTGAGGGCTTTTGCTACTGCCTCCGCGTGCTCGCGCTGCAGCCCACGGTCCTGCTCCTTGGCGTTCTTGATGGTGACGAGTACCGGGCCGCGGACGAGATCGAACTCGAACTTGAGGTTCGCTTCGAGCCCCTTTGCTTTGGCGTCTTCGTCCATGCGCAGGGTGACGCTCTGCAAGGCTTCCGCGATGAAGTCGTCGGTTTGCAGCACTTGGACGAAGCCGCCCACCCGGCTTTTGAGGTACGCCAGATCGAGCTGGGGAGGCGCGGCCACGAGCTGAGCCCGCTCACCCGGATTCTTGGTGACGACGAAGAGATCCATCGAGTCGTTTCTATTGGCGGCCGTGGGTGGGATCCAGCAGCGGCGTTGCCAGCTGGAATTGGCTGGGTCCAGCTCGCGCCGCCTCGAGTCGGCGGGCAGGATGACTCGCCAGCGGCCGAAGGCCCCTGCGGGTGCCCAGCTGAAAAGCCGACCGAGGCCTCGCGCGGCCTTCGTGGGGGACGCGCGACCGTCCGCCATCCGTGATCCGATCGGCGTAAGTCTGCGGGTTTCCTCGACATCACGTGAAGCGGATGGTCGGCTTCGTCAAAGGGGGCCAAGGTGTCCCTCGACATGGCGCGCCTGCCCCTCCAAGCCCAAAGGGCCCTCGCTTCTTGTGGTTTCGCGCTGGTCGGCCTGCTGGTTGTCGCGCAGACGGCCGCCGCTGCCCAGGTGACCTTCGACCAGGTGCTCGAGCTGGGCGCGGCTGCGCCCGCCGTTCGGGCAACGCAGGCCGAGCGCACGGCGCGTGAACGCGAGGATCGCGGTGTGGGCGGGACCCTCGGCCCGACCAGCATCACGGCCATGCCGGGGGTCGCGCTCACGCCCGGTCAGGGCGCTGACTTCGACTTTCAGCTGAACGCCACGCAGGGCTGGAACCTCCGGGGCCTGGGCGCGAAGGCGCGAGAGACCGCGGGGCTCGAACGCCAAACCCTCGGGGTCGAGCAGCGGCTCGTGGCTCTCGAAACCCGCCTTGCTGCGGCGCGCCTCTGGATCGAGCTCCGCACGGTCGAAGAGCTCGAAGGCATCGTCGCGCGAGCCGTCGAGCTTGCGCAGCAAGGGGTGGTGCTCGCTCGTCGCGGCAAGGAGACGGGCGTCTCCACGGACGCTCAGCTGCGCGAAGCCGAGGCCATCCGCGCCGAGCTGGAGGCGCAAAGCCTGGCGCTCGAAGGACGACACTTCGAGGTCGAAAACCAACTCCGAAACTTCGTGCCGACCAGCGAGGCCGATCCGCAGCTGGTCACCGCGGGCTCTTGGCCCGAGCCGGTTTTGCCGTTGCCCGCAGAAATCCGCGCTGCGATCGCTCGGCTCGATACGCTGCCGCAGGTCGCGCTCGCCGAAATGCGCAAACGCGCTGTTGCCGCCCGCGCGCGCGAAATCGAGGCCTCGCGCGCGCCGCTCCTGACTGTTGGGGCTCAAGTCGAACGGGGAGCAGGCAACGTTTGGGTGGGCTATGGGATCTTGGGGGTGACCTTCAACGGCCCCCAGGGACAGCGCGCAGTGTCAGTGGCGCGGGCGGCGGAAGAACGCGGAGCGTCGGAGCTGGAGCTCGCGCGCCGTGCGGCTCGCGCAGATTTCGCCGCTGCGCTGCACGAGTGGGAGCACACAGAGCAAACGTTGGCGCTGCTCCAGAAGCAGACTTTGCCGAGTCTCGAGGCGCTGGTCGTGGCGCGACGTCGCGCGCTGGAGCGCGGCGAAGAGACGCGGGCGACGGGAATCGAGGCCGAACGTCGTCTTCGGGCTGCGGAAGAAATGCGGGTCGAAGCCCAAGGTCGAGCGGTGCTTGCGCGCGTGCGACTCTGGCTCTTGCTAGCCAGCTTGCGTCGCGGAGAGCCATGAAGACTGCGAGCTTTTTCTGGATTGTTCTCGCTTGCTGCGCTCAAGTCGCCTGCAAGAAAGCGGAAACCAATGCTTTGCCCCGGCCCACGGCACCCGCGAGCGCGAGCGCGCGCTGGGTCCCGGTGGAGAAACCCGGCGGCGCGTCGCTGCTCGAAATGCCTGCGCTGGTGCGCAGCGACCGAGCGGCTCGCGGCGACGTCGCAACTCTGAGCCGCGTGCGAGTGCTTCGGGTGCACGTACAAGTCGGAAGCCGAGTCGCAGCCGGCGCTCCCGTCGTCGACGTCGTTTCGCCCGAGTTGCTGGATGCCGCTGGCAGCCTGCAGGCCGCGTCCGAGCGAGCGCGTGTGCACGGCGAACGCGCAACTGCCTTGGAAGCACTGCTGAGCGAAGGGCTCGTCACCCAGGCGCAGGTCTTCGAGCAGAAGACGGCACGGCGACTGGCCGAAGCCGAGAAGCTGGCAGCCCTCGGTGTCCTGCGCGGAGCTGGCCAGAGCGAGCGCGACGCGCATCTTCTGCTCGCGCGTGGCTACTTCACGCTCACTTCCCCGGTCGACGGCGTCGTCACCGAGCTCGAAGCGTATCCTGGAAGGACGTTCGAGGGTGGGCTGGTGCCGCTAGGGCGCGTCGTCGGCGAAGGGCCTGCCCGCATCGAGGTCACCGCTGGACGCAGTTGGCCACCCGCGACTGCCCTGTCGTTTCGAAGTCTGGACGGCAAATGGGTCGAGCTCGATCCCTCGCCCATTTCGCGCGTGCGCGAGCCCAGCGACGGAACAGAGCGGCTGTGGTTTTCGCCGCGGGTCGAAACACGGTTGCCCGATGGCCTGCCGGGCATCGTACGGATCACGGCAGCCGAGGACGTCTTCCAAGTGCCAGCGGCCGCAGTCTCACAAACCACAGGCGAAGCGCGGGTTTTTGTCCAGAAAGGCGATGGAGGGGAAGCGTTGGTGGTGCGCGTGGTCGGAGGCTCGGGCACGAGCGCGCTCGTGCGCGGGGCACTAGCTCTGGGCCGACATGTCGCGGCTGTTTACCCGCCAGAAGGCCCCCTGCCGTGATCGAGCGTCTCGTTCGGTCATCGACACGAAATCCGCGCTTCGTTCTGATCGCCACCCTGTTGCTGGCTCTCGGTGGCGCCTTCTCGCTGACCCAGTTGCGCTTCGACGCGTTGCCCGACGTGACGGGTCAACAGGTCCTGGTCCTCACGCGCGCTCCGGGGCTGTCGCCCGAAGAGGTCGAACTGCTGGTGACCCGCCCGCTGGAGCTGGTGTTGGGAGGGCTGCCGGGGGGCGCCGGGCAGCGCAGCATCTCGCGCGCAGGCATTTCCTCGATCACGGCGCTGTTCAACGACGACGTCGAACTCCTGCGCGCGCGCCAGCTGGTTCAAGAACGGCTCGTCAGCGTGATCGACAGTTTGCCAGCGGGAGTCGACCGACCGGAGCTTGGCCCGCTGAGCGGCGGCCTGGGCGAGGTGTTTCAGTTCACGCTCAGTTCGCCGTCGCGCACAACCAGCGAGATCTCCGAGCTGGTCAAGTACCGTGTATCGCCAGTGCTCCGCGGCGTGCCTGGAATCGTCGAGGTGAATACTTGGGGCGGCCAACAACGCACTCTGGACGTCGTCGCCGAACCCCGCTTGCTCGCGCAGCGGCAGGTCACGCTCGCAGAGCTCGCTCGAGCCGTCGCCAACAGCACCGGCCAAGCGCCAGGCGCACTGCTGGAAGCGGGCGCTAGTGGGCTGCTCTTACGCGGTGTCGCATGGCCCAAAACGTCCGAGGAACTGGCCGCCGCCGTGGTGCGCCCGCCGACTGCGGATCGAGCGGGCGTGCGCATCGGTGACGTCGCAGAGGTGCGCGAAGGCACTCGCCCTCGGCTGGGCGCCGCGACTCTCGATGGACGCGGCGAAACCGTGTTCGTCATGCTGCAAATGCTGGTGGGCGACAACGCCTTGGAAGTCCTGGGCCGCGTGCACACCCGCATGAGCCAGGTGCGGAAAGTCCTGCCGCCCGACGTGGCAATCGACGTCGTCTACGATCGGAGTCAGCTCGTCGGCGCCACGCTCCGCACCGTGTTCAAGAACCTGGCAGAAGGCGGCGTGCTGGTTGTCGCGGTCCTGTTCCTACTTCTCGGCAGTCTGCGCGCGGGCATTCTGGTGGCGCTCGTCATTCCGCTCTCGCTCCTGGGTGCGACGACCTGCATGGTAGCATTCGACATTCCGGGGAACTTGATGAGCCTGGGGGCCTTGGACTTCGGGCTGCTCGTCGACGGCGGAGTCGTGCTGGTCGAGGCTCTGTTCTTCGCCATCCACACACAAGGAGGAACCGTACGCGAGCGCGCTGAGGACACCTGCGTGCGCATGGCGCGACCCGTCTTCTACTCGGTGCTGATGATCTTGCTTGTCTATTTGCCCGTACTCAGCCTGGGCGAGGTGCCGGGCAAGATGTTCCGACCCATGGCGCTGACGGTCGTGTTCGCGCTGGGCACGGCTCTCTTGGCTTCCCTCACCTTCGTGCCCGCGGCGGCCACGGTCTTCTTGCGGGCAAGCGACGTGCCTGCGCGCGAACCGTGGGCCATTCGCAAGGTTCACGCGCTCTACCTGCGTCTGTTGCCGCACGCCCTGGAGCACCCTCGCGCGGTCTTCGCTGGCGCGCTTGGCTTGCTTGCCGTGGGTGGCATTCTGTTCGCCCGAGCTGGAGTCGCGTTCATTCCCCAGTTGGACGAAGGCGATCTGATCCTGCAGACGTCACGCGCAGCCGATATTCGCCTGGACACGGCCGTTCTGGTCAATCAGAAGCTCGAAAAGGCCCTGTTGGCCCGAGTGCCTGAGGTGCGACACGTTGTCGCGCGCATCGGCAGCCCCGCTGTCGCTACCGACATCATGGGCCTCGAGCAGGCCGACGTATTCGTCGACCTGGCCCCGCCGAGCGAGTGGCGCGCAGACTTGAGTCGCGATCAGCTGATCGCTGCCATCGAACGGGTCGTCGAAGAGGCTGCGCCCGTACTCGAGTTGGTTTTTACACAACCCATCCAGATGCGATTCAACGAGCTGGTGGGCGGCAGCGTGAGTGACGTGACGCTGAACATCTACGGTGATGATCTCGAAGTGCTCGAAGGACTCGAACGCAAAGCTGCGGCACTGCTCGAGACCTTGCCCGGCGCGGTGGACGTTCGCCCGTTGTCACCGCCTCGCGTCGCCCAATTGCAGGTCGAACCACTACCTCTCGCTCTGGCCCAACAGGGTTTGACGGCTACTGATTTGCTGGACCACGTGCAGGCTTTGCGGGCGGGGCTCATCCGCGGCACCACCTACGATGGGCCCGTGCCCATACCGCTCCAGGTTCTGCTCGGTGGCTCGACCGACGGGCTCACGCTGGAGTCGCAACCTATTCCAACGAGCGCCGGCAGTCTGGTGCCGCTCGACGCGGTCGCGCGCGTCAAGCGCGTGCACGGGGCGTCCCTCGTCTCCCATGACGCCGGACAGCGACGCGGCGTCGTCGGCTTCAACGTGCGCGGCCGCGATCTCGGAGGCTTGGTCCAAGAAGCCGAGCGGCTGCTGCAGGAAAAGCTCCAGCTACCGGAGGGCGTGCACCTGGCCTTCGGTGGGCAGTACCAAAGCCTAGCCGCTGCGCGCGCGCGGTTCGTCTACGTGATCCCGCTGGTGCTCGCGCTCTTGCTGGGCCTGCTGGTCGTGCTCTTTCGCGCTCTGGCGCCGGCCTTGCTCATCCTGCTCAACGTGCCCTTCGCAGCGGTCGGCGGCATCGTCGCCCTGGGTCTGACAGGCCTGCCGTTGTCGATTTCCGCGACCATCGGCTTCATCGCACTGAGCGGTATCGCCGTCTTGAACGGTGTGGTGCTGATGACGACGCTGCTCGA
>JBBQHO010000114.1:0-12340 GCA_038324055.1 Polyangiales bacterium
CCTCCGCTCAGCCACGAAGTCGAGCGTTCCCCCCTGCCACTACCCGCGTTCGAGGCCTGACTGCATGGCTTATCGTATCCGAACCGTATCCGAACTGACCGGCGTGCCGCGCAATACCCTGATTGCGTGGGAACGGCGGTACGGATTCGTGAGGCCGCATCGCCACGAAAACGGCTACCGCAGCTACAGCGAAGAGGACGTCGCGAACCTCTTGCGCATTCGCAACGCCCTGGGCGCAGGACTCAAGATCAGCGAAGCGATCGCGCTCTTGAAGAAAACCGACCAGAACGCTGCCGTGCCGCTTCCGACGCTAGCCCAGCATTCCACTTTCGTTCCGGCCGACAAGAACCGGCATCGCGAGCTCTGTGACAGCTTGACCAGCGCGTTGATCGAGTACCGCGGGCGAGACGCGGAGCGCCTTTTGTCTCAGCTGGTGACAGTGCCCTTCGAAGAACGTGTGCATGCCGTGTTCTTTCCGGTACTGCAACGCATCGGCGAGCTGTGGTCCAATGGCGAGGTCAACATCGCGCAGGAGCACTACGCCTCGGCTATCATTCGCGATCAACTGGTCAGCATCCTGGTGGGCGTGGGCACGAAGAGCGCGCAGGACCCGCACGCGGTTTGCACGACTTTCCCGGGCGAGCTGCACGAAATCGGCGCGATGGCGCTCGGTGTGCACTTGGGCCTGCGCGGCTACCGCGTCTCGTATTTGGGCGCCAATTTACCGCTCCCCGACTTGCTCGACTTTTGCGTGAAGCAAAAACCATCGCTCGTCTGTATCTCCGTCATCGCCGGCTTTCCTCGTGCCGATCTGCAAGACTATGCAACGGATCTGCGGGCCCAAGCGCCCCCCTCGGCGCGGCTGGTGCTGGGTGGCAGCGGCGTGCGCACCACGCCTCTCCCGGAAGTGGCCGGCGTCGAATTCATCCCCAACTGGCACGACTTTTCGGCCTGAGCCGGGCTTGGCTCGTACCCCCCTTGCGATGCGGCCGACAAGTCGGCAGCGTGCGCGCCCCAACCCCTGGGAGGCACTACACCATGAGCGACGTAAAATTCCAGAACGTCACCGCGAGCGCGGTGGCCAACGTCTACTTCGACGGCAAGGTCGTCAGCCACTCCATCCTCTTGCCCGACGGCACGAAGAAAACGCTCGGCCTGATTTTCTCCGGCAGCTACGATTTCGACACCCAGGCACCCGAGGAGATGCAGCTGACCGCCGGAAGCGCGCGCGTACGCCTGGCGGGCGAGACCGATTTCAAGACCTACGAGTCAGGCCAGAGTTTCTTCGTCCCGGCCAATAGCGCATTCGAAATCAGCGTCGACGGCATCGCGCAGTACGTCTGCCATTTTGGCTAACCGGCGAGGCGCGACGCGGACGCATCAATCGTCGCCGAGGATGTCTGGCATGGCGCTCGTGGCGCTGTCGAGCTGCAGGACGCGCAGTCCAGAGCCGGAGCTCAGCTGCGCCACCGAGTTCACATGGTGTACGAGGAAGTCACGGTTGTCAGTCACGTTGAGATTCTGCATCTCCAGCGCACCGATGCGGTCCTCGGGGGTGAACGCCGGGTCCTCGACCCGCTCCATACTCAGCTTGTCGGGACCGTAGCTCATGTACTGGGCGCTGGTCTCGAGCAGCGTGTAGTCGTCGCCGCGGCGTAGCTCCAATGTCACTGTGCCGGTGACGCCCGGAGCAATCCAACGCGTCAGCGCGTCCTTGAGCAACATGGATTCCGGGTCAAACCAGCGGCCTTCGTAGAGCAGGCGACCAAGGCGACGACCCAGGTTGAAGTACTGATCAAGCGTATTTTCGTTGTGGATGGCCGAGAGCAGCCGCTCGTACACCAGATGCAGGAGCGCCATGCCGGGGGCCTCGTAGATGCCGCGGCTCTTGGCGTCGATCACGCGATTTTCGATCTGGTCACTCATGCCCAAACCGTGGCGTCCGCCGATACGGTTTGCCTCGAGCATCACGTCGATCAAGCTCTCGAAACGACGACCGTTGAGTGCGACCGGCACGCCGCGCTCGAATTCCACGGTCACCTCTTCGGGGGCAATTTGCACCTCCGCGCGATACGGTGCGACGCCCATGATCGGGTCGACGATCCGCATGCCCCGCGTCAGAAGCTCCAAGTCCTTGGCCTCGTGGGTTGCACCAAGCACATTGGCGTCGGTGCTGTAGGCCTTTTGAGTGCTCATGGTGTACGGCAGACCCTGAGCGACCAGGTACTCGCTCATCTCCGTGCGGCCGCCGAAGGCGTCGACGAACGCGCGATCGAGCCAGGGCTTGTAAATCTTGAGCTGGGGGTTGGTGAGGATGCCGTAGCGATAGAAGCGCTGGATGTCGTTGCCCTTGTGCGTACTTCCGTCGCCGAACACGTGCACGTCATCCGCGCGCATCGCTCGGATGATGGCCGTGGTCGTCACGGCGCGACCGAGAGGCGTCGTGTTGAAGTACTTCTTGCCGCCGCTGGACAGGTGGAAGGCGCCGCACTGAATAGCCACGATACCTTCGCGCGCCATGGCTTCGCGACAGTCGACGAGTCGCGCCTGCACTGCGCCGTGGCTCAGGGCGATGGGCGGAATTTCAGCGGGGTCTTTCTCGTCCGGCTGCGCGAGATCGGCCGTGTACGCGTAAACCTGCATGCCCTGGCGAGCCAACCAGGCAACGGCGCAGCGCGTATCCAGTCCCCCCGAGAAGGCGATGCCGAGTTTCGTGCCGGAGGGAGGGAGCGAGCGGTAGATACGACTCATGGCAGCCCCGCCTCTACAATCAGCGGCCAGAGCCGGCAAGGCCGCGCGGACCGGGGCCTGGCCGCGCCTAATTAGCCTGCGCCCACGCCGTCCACCAGTTGCTGCGCCTGCTCGAGCAGGCGGTCCACGGTCGCTTGCGTGAGCCCGAGCGCTCGCGCTGCCGCGAGGGCCGCTTCGTCTTTCGACTCATGCGCAACGCCCGCGCCCACCCGTTCAGCCATCCAGTTGGCCAGCTCGACGACCGCGGCTGTCGGATGCGCGTGACCATGAACCATGAAGTCGTGGTGATGCTCGATGACCACGAGCAACTCGGGTGGCAACTTCCAGAGACGCGCCAAGGTCGCGCCAGCAGATTGGTGCGCGCTCCAGATGGCGGCTCTCACGTCCTCGAAAGCGGGCGGCTCCTGACCTCGTGGCACGGCTTCTGCGAAGGCGATCAACGCGCCAGCAACACCCACGTCATGCAACAGGCCACACATGAAGACGTGCTCGTCGTAGAGCGCCGTCTGGCGACTCACCAGCCGAGCTAGATGGGCCACGGCGGTGCTGTGGCGCCGCAACTCGTCCATTTGGCGCTGGTAGGCTTTCACCCGAAATACCCGCTGGTTGAGGCTGGCTTCGAGCAGAATGTCGGCGGTGCGCTGCTGCCCCAAGCGCACGACGGCCTCCTCGAGCGAGCGCACGGCCGCCCCCGTGGCGCTGGCGTAGGCGGCTGATTGAGCGAGCCGCAGGATCTCGGCGGCCAACAGCTGATCTTCTTCGAGCACGGCCGTGATGCGGCTCACCTGGACGTCGGACGAGCGCATCATGGCCAGCAGCTTGAGCGCCACTTCCGGTAGACGGGGCGGCTTGTAGCTGGGCGACTTGAACAGGGCATGGAGGCGCCACACGACCTCAGCCGTATCGAGCTGCTCAACCTCCTCGGGGCGCAGCGAAACGATGCCTCTGCCGAAATTCGGGTTGGCGTGGCTATTGGAGGTCATGCCGCTGCCGAGAGAAACGGACGAACTCCGAAAATCTGAAGCGACGGGCCGGTTCAGACGCTGGGGGACCGAAGATCCACGCCCGAGGCCGATTCCAGCCCTGCCCGGCTGACATAGAGCGCCATCCCCAGTAGATCGCGGAGTTCTTCGTACAAGCTGGGCTCGGCAGCTCCCCAGGAGAACGCGGCCAGGCCCAGGACCTGGCCTGCGTAGGTCAAAGGCTCGATGACGACCATGCCGAGACGGGCCAGGTTCGCGTCGAGACCCAGGGCCGAAACCGGAAGCTCGACCGCCGCATCCAGGCGAAGACCGCCGGCCCTGTATGCCACGATCTCCGACAGCGAAGGATCACGAGCTGTAGGGCGACTCACACAGAATGCGCTGATTCCGAGCAAGGGCAGGTGTTCCTCGAGCACCTGCTGCAACGCACCAAGGTCGGACCGACCGACTTGGGCCAAGCACGCGCGGCCCACCTGCCGCATCCGAGCATAAATGGCCCCCGTGTGTTCCCTGTCCATGGCCACACCGACGCGAGCCAAGAGCACGCGGCCCTCTTGAAAAAGATCCTCGAGCCGCGGCCGAATGCTGGGCTGCACCTCGGAACACAGCAGCGCCTGGAGGCGAAGTGCGCTGAGCACGTCGTGACAAATGAGCGGATCGCCGCCATTGGTCTGGTGGAGGCGCGCCAAGCGCTCGAACTCCCAGAGAAACGCGCCACCCTCTTCGGAATCGATCTGCGCCGCCAAGCCGTCGATCAAGCGACCCTCCCAGTCGGTCGAGCCCGCCATGCGCCCTGCCGCCGCTCGTGAAAGCTGCGCGCGGATGGACGTGCGCTTCTCGATCAGCGCAAGCCGACAGGTACGCGCCAAGCGCGGTCGGTCGGAGTCGAGCGTGCGTGAGTCGTTCTGGAGGCGCATCCGACAGCCGCAGGAGTCGCGGATGACGATCTGAGTGTCCACCGACTCGTTTTCGACGCCGCGGCGATCGCCGATGGCAAGGAGCAGCGAGCGGGCCGCGGCTTCGCCTTGTTCGCGTGGGCGTTGCTTGACGGTCGAAAGCGGAGGATTCGATACCTGAGCCGTCGGAATGTCATCGAAGCCCACGACCGCAATCGGCTGGGGGACGCCGATGTTGCGGCGATGGAGTTCTTCCACCGCGCCAAGCGCCACGTCGTCATTGAAACACGCGACGGCGTGCAACGTGCCGGGCCGGAAACCGCGCTCGTCGAGCAGCGTCGTAATACCGAGATTTCCGTCCTCTCGGCGGAGGCCCCCAGTGACCACCAAACGCGGATCGAACGGCAAGCCATGCGCCTCGAGCGCAGCTTGGTAGCCCGCGAAGCGGGCGTCAGACTCCAGACTTCCGGCCGGTCCGCGAAGGAAGGCCACTTGGGTGGCTTGATGGACCTCGACGAGATGACCGACGAGCTTCCGCACGCCGAAGCCGTTGTCGACCAAGACGCTGGCGACGCCCGACACTGCCACACCGATGGTGATGATCGGCCGATTCTGGAGCGGTGCCAGAAACCCGGGCAGACTTTCCATGCCCGCGTAGTTGCTCAGGCAACCGCTCAAGACGATGAAGCCCTGCACGTCGACCTGTGGCAATGCATCATAGACGAAGTTGCGTACCTCGGTGGCGGGCGCGCGGCCGAGCGCTCCGCCCGCGACGACGAGGACGTGCACGCCAGAGCGAGCAGCAACCTTGCGGATGCCTCCGATGATCTCGAGGTGGTAGTCCGACTCGATCTGGTCGAGCAGCACCGCGATTCGAAGAGACTCCATTTCCGACATGCTGGAAGAACAAGCGTAGCTGATCGCAGACGAGGCCAACCAGCAAAACGTGAAAGCGATTCCATTTCGGATGTGTTGATAAAATTGCGTCGCTGCGAGCAAGTGCGAGATGCACCTACACTCGTGGCTCGTCCTCGCTATTTCTGGCCCGAGACGCCGTGTTCCCGCGCGCAAGCCAGCTTGCTACCCTGTCTCGCTCGCTCTCGATTCGAGAGGTAGGCGCACGAGGAGACGTCGGTTGATCAGATTCGATAAGAAGACCCAAGGCCAGCTGTATCAGGCGCTCAAGTGCTCCTTTCCAGATGCTCAGATCGGTCAAGCCGATCTGCTCGCGTTGGCACTCTGCATTCAGCAAGGTCAGGTGGCGGACGCGGGTCAGATCCCGAGCGAACTCTCGATCGACCTGAGCGAATACAAGAGCAAGCTCGACGCGGTGCAAGCGAAGCTGCCGTCAACGCAAAAGTACACGGTGCCACGCGCCAGCGTGGACAAGACTCGCTACTACTGGGTACGGGCCACACACACCCGCAGGACGCCGAGCGGCTTCGAGCCGTTCACGGGTGAACTTGCCATGGCCCGCGTCAGCTTGCCGCCGACCACGCCCGGCAAGATTTCGACTGCCATTGGCAGTATCGACCCCAGCGACCACCTGATCGACACGGTCTTCGAGGCCAACCAGAAGTACGCCAGGAACTTGGGCTATTGCCTCGAGCGCGTCGATTGCATCACGCCGCCTCGTCAAGGAGTCCGCTTTGGCGCGGTCAGCGTGATGTTGGGCTACAGAAAAAAGGACGACCCGCTCCCCACTTGTTACGTGCTCGAAGCCGGCACGGCGACCGGCCAAGCCAAAGTGCTCTACTTGGGCAAGACCATCGGCAGCACCATCAACGCCTATTCGGGCTACCAACCATCTCCTTTCGCCTGCCCGAGTCACGCCTACTTGGGCACGTTGTCGTTGAACGGCGACGACCCCGCCAATCTTACTATCAGCTCACGGGCAGTCGAAAATGGAGTCAGCGAGTCTCCTTACATCCAGGTCAGTGTAGATTTCTCGCTGCAGACGGGGACCATCTCCACCATCTGGCCGGGCTTTCTCATCGCGCGTGCGGCCTCAATCGTTCTCTTGCGCAAGCTGTCGGGTAAGATTCCCGACGATTGCAACCCGACGATCCCAGGAGCCCTCGCGTGAAGAAACCCGCTTTCGTGTTCGGCTCGACCTTCGTCGGCGTAGCCCTGCTGATTGGCTGCAACGGTGGCGTGCAGCACCCAGCGGAGCCAGGCAGGCCCAACAACGCGGCCTATTGTGCCAACCGCCCACCGCTCGAGAACAACTGCATGGCCTGCAGCGCTCAGCCGGGCTGCGGCTGGTGCGACGAACCTGAAGAGGGTCGAGCGAGCTGCCAGCCAGGGACGAGCGCGCAGAAGCCAGGTAGCTGCAGCTCCGGTTGGGCATTCAGCAGCGAAGAGTGCACGGCGCCGCCGCCACCGCCCGCCCCCACTCCTCCAGTGTGACTGGCAACGTCTACTGCTACACTCCGTTCCCCGCGCGATTCTACGCGCTACCCCGCGCGCTTCCACGCGCACGAAGTCGGCACAGCGAACCCTCGAGTCATGAACCAAGCGGCCACGTTTCCCCCGTCCTCCAGAACACCCTCCTTCTCCCCCCGCTTCGCGGCCGAGCATGCCGATCTAGAAGCCTGGATCGACGAGACGCCGCGTCACGCCACCGTCAAGGGCATGTACATCGACTCGTTCTTGATGATCGTCGAACGCTGCGGGGCGCCGCGCCCCACCGAGAAACGATACTTCAGTTTCAAAGACTATCCGTTGCGGGATCTCATGCGCATGATGGTCGATTCCGTGGCCGTCATTTACCCAGACACCTCACCCAAGGAGGGCTTGGTACGCATTGGCCGTCACGCCTATCCGACCCTGGCCAGCACGACCATCGGCAAGGTGTTGTTCAGCGTGGCCGGTCGCAGTTGGGGTCGAACCCTCAACCTTTGTCAGAAAGCGTGGGAGGTCTCGATTCGGCCGGGTACTGTCCACCTCGCCGAGTTGACGGACACCAGCGCACGCTTCGAGCTGCGGCAAATCTGGAACTTCACGGACACCTACCAAGTGGGCATCTTCGAAGGCGTGATGGAATCGTTCGGCATGCGCGGCAGCGTCCACGCCGAGCCCAAAGGTCGTCGTTGTGACGCTGACATCATCCTGAACTGGGAAGCGTGACCCTTCCCGTTCTATCGCTCGGCGAAGGGTTCGCCGACGAGGTCGAGCCCGCGCGCTTCCCCCGACGAGATTTGCGATTTCGAAACCAGCGCTGGGCCGCGCGTGTCGGCCTGAGCGAGCTCGACGACGAGACTTGGCTCGCGCACTTCGCGGAGTTTCGGCCGCTGCCCGGCAACCTCGAGCGCCCGCTGGCACTTCGCTATCATGGCCATCAATTCGACGTCTACAACTCGGCACTGGGCGACGGACGCGGCTTCTTGTTCGCGCAGCTCGCCGACTCGGAAGGACGTCTCCTCGATCTGGGCACCAAAGGTAGTGGTCGCACGCCGTACTCGCGCGGAGGCGATGGCAAGCTGACTCTCAAAGGCGGAATTCGCGAGGTCCTGGCAACCGAAATGCTCGAGGCTCTCGGCGTGTACACCTCCAAATCGTTCAGCCTGTTCGAGACCGGCGAAGCGCTGACTCGCGGCGACGAACCATCGCCGACACGCAGTTCGGTGCTCGTTCGCCTCAGCCACTCGCACGTGCGCATAGGCAGCTTTCAGCGGCACTACGCGGAAGGGCGCGAAGATCGAGTGCGTCAATTGCTCGAATACTCTGCAGAACACCTGTTGCCCGAGCTCGCTGGCCACGCGAACTTGCCCTGGGCGTTCTTGCGCGCAGTCTGCATCAGAAGCGCCCGGCTCACGGCCGAATGGCTGGTGGCGGGCTTCGTCCACGGAGTGCTCAACAGCGACAACATGACCGTGACTGGCGAAAGCTTCGACTACGGTCCGTATCGCTTTCTCCCCAGCTACGATCCGGATTTCGTCGCGGCCTACTTCGACCATTCGGGGCTCTATGCGTATGGACGCCAGCCGCGCGCGGTTTACCGAAATCTGCTCCGGCTCGCCCAGTCGCTTTCGCCGCTGGATCCGAATGCCAATTGGCAGAGCGCGGTCGACGGTTTCGTCGACGAACTCCGACTGGCGCGTACGCGGTTGCTCCTCGGTCGACTCGGGCTCGCGTCGGCCAACCCCGATGCCGACGAAGCGCTTGCGGAAGCGCTCTGGGACTTCATGGGCCAGACGCAGATTGGCTTCGAGGGCTGTTTGTTCGACTGGTGGGGCGGCGAACTGGGCGCTGAAAAGGCGCTGCAGGGGCCCCGCGCTGCTTTCTACCGGCTGCCCGAGTTCGCAAGCGTGCGCCAGCTCCTCGCCCAGCATGCACCGACGCACTCTGAAAAGTTCGCGCTGCCCTACTTCCAAGCGCCCGAGCCCGTCAGCCTGGTCATCGAGGAGATCGAGCGAGTCTGGAACGCCATCGATCAGCGTGACGATTTCGGTCCATTCTCGCAGAAGGTCGACGAGATCCGAAGCGCCGGAGCTGCGCTCGGGCTGGCACACCACGATTTTGGGTCCTAGGGTTCGGCCACTGTGCTCGACGATTCTCGCTCATCCCTACCGACAGCGCCCAGTGAGCCCAGTGCGCCCAGTGAGCCCAAAGCGCCCAGTGAAAAGCTCATCGTCTTTTTGGTCGGGGCGATCCAGTTCGTCAACGTCCTCGACTTCATGATGGTGATGCCTCTGGGGCCGGATTTCGCGATTGCGCTTGGCATCCCCACGTCCAACATCGGCATCGTCGGTGGTACGTATGCTGCGGCTGCTGCAGTGGCCGGCGTGCTGGGTTCGCTATTCTTGGACAAGTTCGACCGCCGATTGGCGCTCGGGCTCTCCATGTTGGGACTCGTGCTCGGTACTTTGCTCGGTGGATTTGCGACCGGCCTCACTTCTTTGCTCTTGGCGCGAGTCGTAGCTGGCGCGTTTGGGGGACCTGCTACGTCGCTTTCTCTGGCTATTATTGCCGACTCCGTGCCACCGGAACGCCGCGGCAAGGCGCTGGGCGCAGTCATGGCGGCTTTCTCTGTAGCCTCGGTGCTGGGCGTCCCTGCTGGCCTGAAACTAGCGGGCGCGTTCGGCTGGCGAGCGCCATTCTTCGCCGTCGCCAGTTTGGGACTCGTGCTCACCGTTAGCGCCGTCTGGTTCATGCCGCCCATGCGCGCGCACCTCGTGCGAAAGGGTCAGAGCCCGGCTCCGCGCGTGCCGCTTCTCGATGCGCTGACACTCTTGTCCTTGTCCAATACCGCGCTCGTCATGCTTGGCGTGTTCGCGGTCGTGCCGAACATTTCGGCCTTCGTGCAGCACAACATGGGCTTTCCACGCGATCGCATCGAGCTGCTCTATCTGGTGGGCGGTACCGCTAGCTTCCTGGTGATGCGCGTCGTCGGGGGGGCGGTCGACCGCTTCGGAGCCACGACGGTAATCGTCGTCGGTACGTTGCTCCATGGCGCCGCGCTGCTGTTGGCCTTCGTCTACCAGTTCCCGTCGATGCCCGTGATACTGATCTTCACCATCTTCATGCTGTCGGGCAGCGTGCGTATGGTTCCCTTGCAGACTCTGGCATCGCGCGTACCTCGCCCTGAACAACGCGCCCGCTTCATGTCGGCGCAATCGGCCGTTCAGCACTCCGCGTCAGCCTTGGGCGCGATGGCGGCCTCGCTGTTTCTGGTGGCACAGCCCAGCGGACGCCTGGAACGCATGGATCAGGTCGCGCTGGCCGCACTGGGGGTGGCCTGTCTCGTGCCGGTCGGTGCGGGCATTCTCGAGCGGCGCATTCGCGCACGCGAGCAGAACAGAACCTAGCGGCCTTTCCCGCCCCTCCCAGCCGGGGCGCGAAGTTCAAAAAGGCAGCCAAGCTCGCGGATACCCGAATGCCGGCAGCACGCTTGCCAAAGGCAAGAAAAATAGCGGAGCGGTCGCCATCATCCAGATGAAAGTCGCTGCGATGCCGAGCGCTCGAGGCATGCGAATTTGGACCCGGGTCTCGACGAGCACCGCCAGCGCTTGCAGCAAGAAGAACGCCATCATGGAGCCCAGGGTCCCATCCGGAGTACCGACGATGCCCGCCACCGCGCCAACGGCACCGAAGACGAAATACTCGTGGAGCGCGCCACTGGCGGCGAAGACGGTAGCGACGACGAGCGGGGCGGGCCATCTCCGCGGCAGTTCGAGCGCGACGTGCTTGAGCAAGAAGCGCGCGATGAACTTGTTCCAACGGCGACTCCAGAACTCTCGCGGTGAGCGCGATAGCAAAGGCTTGTCGAAGGCGGGCTCGACGTCACACCCCAGCAGGAGCGAAAGACCCGAGACAAGCTGGGCCAGTGCCGTGAAATTCAGGACGAAGAACAGAATCAGCGCGACGACTGGCCAAGCCCCGAGCGGCGCGCTTCTGGGCAACACGATGCGATCGAGCAATTCCCAGGTCGCGCGTTCAGCCATAGCCCAAAGGAGCGGTCGCCACGCCTGAGCGCGATTGCGCGCTCGCCGTCCGGCGTCATCGGGCCGGCTGCGAACCACCGGAATCAGCAGCCAGAGCGTGGTTTCGAATAGCGAAGAATTGCGCCGCCGGACGAACGCACGCAAATCCAAGAGCCGCACGCTGACGATGACGGCCCACGCCGTAACGACCGTGCTCGAAAGACCGTGTTCGGGACAGGTCAACGGCGCGCAGAGCGCAAGCAACGCCGAAGGCGCGAGTGACCCGGTTTCGCGACTGCGCAGCGCCAAGCCAAGCGCCACGACCAACAGACCCCACGGGACGAGCCACGAAACGATCACGAAAGACGCCGCACCCGCGCGACGTCGTGGATACTGCGTTCGACGGCCGAGCAACGATCTTGCACGAACGCGAGACCGGCTTCGTCGGCGATCTCTGCCGCCTCCTCCGACTCGATGCCAAGTTGAAGCCACAGCGCATGCGCGCCAATGGCTACGGCGTCGCGGGCGATACCAGGCGCCTCGGCAGCAGGCCGAAAGACGAGCACGACGTCGATCGGAAACGGGATGTCGCGAAGCGACGGATAGACCTTCTCGTCCAGCAGCTCACCGGAGACAGTGGGGTTGACCGGTACGATGCGAAAACCGTGCGCTTGCAAGGTCGCCGGCACACGCGCCGCCGCCTTGCTCGGATCGCGACTGAGACCCACGACGGCCCAAGTTGAATACTGACGAAGAATTCTCTCGGCCGTCTCCACCCAATGATCCTGCCCCACTCACTCGATGATTTCGAGCCGCTCGCCGTCGATGCTGGGATTTCGCGTTCGAATGCCCCGTATTGGAGGCTGCGGGAAAAGGACTGGCGCGCGGCAAGGCAGCCGACCCCGGCGCCGCGTAACGGCGACTGCGGTGGGTCAGGACGGTTTCGGACCACCCATTCCGACCGGCGAGCAGCCGTTTTTCCTCAGTCGTCCGCCGCCCGAGGCCGGGGATCCCGTCGGCCACGCGCTACGCATCCCAGCCTAAATTGGCTGAAAACCAAGAATCTTTCTCGGGGCCTCGCACCCTAGGCTGGAATGTGTCAATGGTCTCGACCCGCCGCGGTAGGTGGCGGCGCCATTTCCCCCTCGGAATGGCTTTGAAGAGAGAAGCGAGACAATGAGTAAGAAACTATTTGTGGGCGGCCTCAGCTGGGGCACCGATGACCAATCGCTCCGTGCAGCGTTTGAAAAGTTCGGAGTTGTTGAAGATGCCACGGTCATTGCTG
>JBBQHO010000115.1:0-12281 GCA_038324055.1 Polyangiales bacterium
ACGAACGGCTGGCTGTGGGGCGCCGTGGCGGTGTGCACTCTTCTGCAGCTGGCCGCTGTCTATGTTCCATTCATGCGCTCGGTCCTCCACACCGTTCCGCTCGGCGCGAAGGATTGGGGCGTCGTGGGCGGGTGCGCTCTATTCCCGCTGGCTGTGGTGGAAATCGTGAAGTGGGTGAGGCGCCGCAGCGCGAGTTCGTGAGCGACCAGGGGGCCAGGGGACCAGAGAGCTACCAGCGACCCCGCGCTCATCCCCTGGCAATGGTGACAACGGTGAAGGCGACGTAGAGCGCCAATGCCACCCCAGCCTCGATTCTAGAAATGATTCGCTCGCTGCGGATAAACATCGCGAGCAGGCCCGTCATGAGCGCGAACGCGGCCAGATCGATACCGAGAGTCTGCAGCGGCGCGCTCACTGGACCAGCCACCGCCGAGGCGCCGAGGCACAGCAATACGTTGAAGATATTCGAGCCGACAACGTTGCCCACGGCGAGGTCAGCGTGGCCGCGCTGAGCAGCGATCACGCTGGTCACGAGCTCGGGCAACGAGGTCCCGAACGCGACGATGGTGAGTCCGACTAGACGTTCGCTCAGGCCGAATGTGCGCGCGACAGCTACGGCGCCGTCAACGAAGAGGCTCCCGCCCGCGAGCAGGACGGCCAGGCCCACGACCCCCGTCAGCACGGCCTTCACTGAGCCAGCGGGCTTCGATGCGCCCGCTGCGTCGGCGGCCTCGCTGATGACTGTGGCGTCGACGCGGGCCGCTACCTGAACAGACGCAGAGCGTGCCGCTTTCACCATCCAGCCCGTGTAGCCAAGCGCGACAAGGAGCAACGCAGCTCCCTCCCGAGCACTCACAACGCCGTCGAGGAGAAGCACGGGAACGAGGACCGTGCTGGCGACCAGGATGGGTAGCTCTCGTCTCCGCAAAGCGCCATCGACCCGTGCCGGTCTGACCAGGGCCGCGACGCCAAGGATCAGCCCAATATTGGCGATGTTCGAGCCGATCACATTGCCGATCGCAACTTGGCCATGCCCCGTGCTTGCGGCCTGGATCCCCACGACGATCTCTGGAGCCGACGTGCCGTACGCGACCACCGTCAGTCCGACGAGGATCTGCGGGACGCGAAGCGCCAGCGCCAGCACGGAGGCACCGCCGACGAACCAGCCCGCGCCAAAGTAGAGAAGAAGACACCCCCCGAGAAGTTGAACCCACTCGTTCACGTCCCCACCACTGGTGCATCCCAGGTGCCAGCCGTCACGCCTCTGTCGACCTTTCGGCGTCGTCGGCGCACTCGGCCGCGCCCTCGGCCAGCGTCGTCGGCAGCAGGGCTCGACCGAGAATCAGGGCCAGGACAGCTGCGCCGCCGCTTGCTGCCAGCACGCCAAGCTTTGCAGCAGCGAGGAGGCGCGTCTCGGAGAACGCAAGCTGAGCGATGAAGAGTGCCATCGTGAACCCCACGCCAGCGACGACGCCGAGCACGACGATATGGCGCATGGTCACTCCCGCGGGGAGTGCGCCAATGCGTAGACGCAGGGTGAGCCAGCTAGCGACAAGTACGCCCAGTGGCTTGCCGACAATGAGCCCGACGACCACCCCAAAAGCGGCTGTCCATGACGCCGCGTCGAGCGACCCAGCGGATACGGCCACCCCCGCATTGGCGAGTGCAAAGATCGGCATGATGCCAAAGGCGACCCACGGGTGAAGCGCCTCGATCAGGCTCTCGGCTGGCGACATGGCTTCTCGTCGAGCGCTGTCGACACGATTCAGGCTTTCCGCAAGCTCGTGTGACGAGAGGTCTTCTGTTGGGGACTTCTGCAGGTGCGCTAGCTGTTTGCGAACGCCGACGACGAAGCCGTCGGGGCCAAGCCAAGCGCGCACAGGCGTGAGGAGGCCGACGATGACACCAGCGATGGTGGGGTGAATGCCGGCGGCGTAGATGCCGGCCCACGCGACAACAGCGGGAGCAATGTACGCCAGCTTCGTACGCACCCCAAAGCGCTGCATCACCATCACGCCGGCAAAGCCGAGGGCCGCCACCCCCAGCCCGGTGAAAGCGATGCCCGATGAGTAGAAGAGCGCGATGACCACGATGGCCCCGAGATCGTCGATGATAGCGACGGCTAGCAGCAGGACGCGCAGCGCCGCGGGCACGCGCTTGCCAAGCAACATCAGAATACCGAGTGCAAACGCGATGTCGGTCGCCATCGGCACGCCCCATCCTGAACGGGTCGACGGTGCACCCGCGATAGCCAGGTAGAGTGCGGCCGGCACGATCATCCCGCCCAGAGCCGCGGCGATGGGTAGGGTGGCCCGCTTCCATTCCGAGAGTTCGCCGTGGTGGATCTCGCGGCGGATCTCCATCCCGACCACGAAGAAGAAAATCACCATCAAGCCGTCGTTGACGACCCACCCCAGCGGCCGTTCGAAGGTAAAGGCACCAATACGACCGCCGATAGGCGTCTGCCAGAGGAGGTCGTAGCTCTCGGCCCATGGCGAGTTCGCCCAGATGAGCGCGACGGCCGCCGCGACCAGCAGCAGGATGGCGCTCGCCGCCTGGATGCCCAGGAAACGTTCGAGGGGGCGGCCAGCGACCCGCGCAAAGCGGAGCAACGGCTCCCAGGCCTCAGGTGGCGATGACGGAAGGGGGTCCAGCCCCGGTGGCGTGGTGGTCGACATGTTCTTTCCCTGCCGGCTCATGTGCCGGCTGGGATGGCGGCCCGACCATCCTTTGTCCTGCAGCGACGCTCGCTGCACCCTTGACGCTAAACTCCGTCGGACACTCGCACAGCTCGCGACTCAGGTCGACCGAAAGCGGTTGGCCGACGCTCTCTTCCGCGAGCCCCTCACTTGACAGAACGGCCGCTTCGCATGACTCACAATTGGCGATGGCCGACCCTGCGAAGCCCCGGAGCGCCCTGCGCGGCTGCCTGTGGCGGCGTAGTAGCCCCGGCATGACGACACGCGACCGGCTGGTCGCACTTGGCCAGTGGCTCGTGCTTGGCGCGCTCGTGGGCGTGCTTTGCGGCTCTGCGTCCGCGCTCTTCCTTTGGCTGCTCGATCGCGCCACGGCGTTCCGCACCGGTCACGAGGTCATCGTCTACACGCTACCGGTTGCGGGGCTCGCCATCGGCTGGATCTACGAGCGCTTCGGTCGATCGATCCAAGGCGGTAACAACCTCGTCATCGACACCATTCATGGCGACGGGCCCGAGATCCCGCTGCGAATGGCGCCGATGGTGCTCGCCGGAACCGTTCTCACCCACGTATTCGGTGGCAGCGCAGGGCGCGAAGGCACCGCCGTGCAGATGGGCGCCAGCATCAGCGACTGGCTCGCGCATCGCCTGCGAGTCGGAAAGGACGTCCGCCGGCAACTCCTGGCCGCAGGCGTCGCCGGTGGTTTCGGCTCGGTGTTCGGCACGCCAATTGCCGGCATGGTCTTCGGCCTCGAGTTCATCGTGCTTGGACGGCTCGAGTACGACGCGCTGGTTCCTGCGCTCGTGGCGGCGGTAGTCGGCGACATGACCACGCGCGCGCTGGGCATCGGGCACACCCATTACCCCGTCCTCTCGCACGTTCCACTGACGCCGATGCTGCTCCTCAAGTGGCTCGTGTTTGCGGCGGTTGTCGCCATCGTAGCGACTGTGTTCATCGAGCTCACTCACTTCATCAAAAAGCGGGGCGAGAGACACGTCCAGCGCCTGCCGCTGCGCATGTTCCTCGGCGGCCTCGTCGTCCTCGGGCTCTGGAAGCTCGTCGGCACGAGCGATTACTTGGGCCTCGGCGTGCCGATGATCGTGCGTTCGTTCGAGGATCCGAACCTGCCGGTCTACGCCTTCGCGCTGAAGCTCGTGTTCACGGCGGTGACCCTTGGCGCAGGCTTCCTGGGGGGCGAGGTCACGCCCCTGTTTTTCGTCGGAGCGGCACTCGGAAGCGTGCTCGCGCGACTCCTCGGCATTCCCATCGAGCTGGGCGCGGGGGTCGGGCTCGCTTCCGTATTCGCCGCATCGTCCAACACGCCACTCGCGCTCTCGATCATGGCGATGGAGCTGCTGGGCGCTCCCGTTTTCCCACACGTCGCCATCGTCTGCGTGCTCGCGTACCTACTCACGGGTCATCGCAGCATCTACTCGGCTCAACGACTCCTCGACGGTAAGCTTGGCGTTCGGCTCGCGCAGCAGACTGCGCTGCGCCAGCCGAGCAAGGCGCCTCGACCCGCTCAATCGAAGAAGAACGATTCGTCATGACCGGGTGGAGTTGCGCGCTCACATCCGCTGGCATCGGTTCTAGCTGGGGAGCGGCAGAGGCAAGGCGTCGTCGAGGGCGGAGGACGCAGCACTGTCGGAGGCCAGGTTCGTCGTCAGCGTGAACAGATCGCGGCGCCGATCGATGCGAGGTCGAACGCTACCCGTGGCCCGGTTTCGATACAGGTCGCCAATGTCCAGATCCGTGACGAGCAGCATCTCGACGTTGGCGTCGGCTTCGGCCTGAATGCCGTCGCGCGCAAACTCGAAATCGCTGGGGCTGTAGACGGCAGCCCTGGCGTAGTGAATATCCATGGCCGGCACGCTGGGCAGGTTGCCAATGACGCCGGTCGTCACCACGTACACTTGATTCTCGATGGCGCGCGCCTGGCTGCAATAGCGCACGCGCAGGTAACCTTGACGATCGTCGGTGCAGTACGGCACGAAGATGATCTCGGCGCCCTGATCGGCCAAGTAGCGCGCTGCTTCGGGGAACTCCGAATCATAGCAAATCAGTACACCCACACGGGCTTTGGGCGTCGAAATCACCTTGAGATCGTCGCCTCCGGTGATCCCCCAGTAGCGCTTCTCGGACGGCGTGATGTGGAGCTTGGACTGCAACGTCGAGGAACCGTCCGGAGCAAAAACCGGACAGACGTTCTGCAGCGTGCCGTCGATCTGCATGGGGTGACTCCCGGCAACGATGTACAACCCGTACTCCTTCGCCAGACGCCCCATCAACTCCATGAATTGGTCGGTCATGTCCGATAGAGCGCGGATGCCCTCGAGCGCCGGCAGCTTGCGCAGCGGCTGCTGGGATAGCAATTGAACCGAGAAGAACTCGGGGAACACCACGAAGTCCGAGCGATAGTCTGCAGCCGTCTCCACGAAGTACTCCACCTGATCGGCGAACTCTTCAAAGGAACGGATGCCCCGCACCTGGTACTGCACGCAGGCAACTCGAACCTTGCGGCCGTCCCGGTCCACCGGCTTGTAGTCGGGATTGAGCCACTCGAGGAACGTGGCGTGGTTGAGGCTCCGAGGGTCTTGGATGTAGTTCTTCAGGAGGCCGCGAACCACGAAGCCCTCTCGCATCTGAAAACTCAAGACCAAATCGCGGATACGTCCATGCTCGACCTCCACGACGTAGGCTTCCGGACTGAATTGGGCCTGGTAGTCGACGTAGCCGTGGATGCGTCCGCCAGCGATGATCCGGCGCAAGTTGAGACGGCGACAGAGCTCGCGCCGCGCCTCGTAGAGCCGACGGCCGACCCCGAGACCGCGACTGGTAGGATCGACATACACGTCGGCGCCGTAGAGGCTGTCCCCTTCCGGGTCGTGATTGTAAAAATACCCGCCATCGGTGACCCCCGAGTAGGTATGAGGGCGGTAGCTGTCGGTCCCCAGGTTCACGATCAAGCTCGAAACAGCGCCCACCACGCGTCCGTCCTCCTCCGCCAGGAGCTGACCCTGTGGAAAGAGCTTGAGGTGGCTCTTGAGATGAGCGCGCGTCCAAACCACGTTCTGCTCGGCCATTTCTGGAAAACAGCGCTTGTTCAGCTCCACCAGCGTATCGAGGTCTTCGGCTCTCACCTCACGAACGATAACCATGGGGCGCACCGTGCCCGAGTTGCCGCCTGTTGCAAGCGACCGGCGGGGCCGCGGTCCAGGCCAGCCGAAAGATTTTTCGCTAGACTGACGCGGAGACGACGATTCGTTGGGCCGCTGCCCAAACCGTTTGCGCTCGCGGGGATGTCGCCGCCCATGTCATGTCGCGGGCCCTCTGGGGCGCCGCAAGGCCGCCCAGACAAGATGCGGAGGGACTCCTTGTGCACGCACCATGCGCACCCAAAGCAGCGTCATGTGCTCGAGATGCAGCGCTTGAACGAGCCCGCCAACGTCGAGGGGCTCGAAGCCGTAGTCGACGATGAGCCCCGAGACGAGCTCCTTGGCCTTCTGGTCGTCTCCGCAGAAGAGCATCGTGGGCTTGACGTCGTAGCCTGGGAAGCGCGGGTCCTCGAAATTTTCGAAGCCGTAGATGCTGAACGCCCTAACAACCTTTGCGTCAGGCGCGAGCGACTGGACGAACTCGCTGCCGGAGCGCTCGCTGCGCAGGCCGTGCGAAAGCCCAGGGCCGACAGGGTTGGTGCAGTCAACCAGTACCTTTCCGGCGAGAAGCGCAGCGATCGGCCTGAGCAGACCCTCGTTTGCCAAGAATGGCGTCGCGAGGAAGACAACGTCGGCGTGCCCAACCGCCGCGGACAAACCAAGCGCCCGCAACTTCGGCGAACGCGCAAGCGCGGCTTCGAGGGAGGCCGAGCGTTCCTTGGTCTCTGCAAGGACGACCTCGTGCCCCGCCTCGGCGAGGTGTGTTGCTAGCGGGGCGCCAACGTTTCCGGCACCGATGAATGCGATCTTCATGCTACCTCAGCGACCCAGCGTCTCGATGATGAGCTTCGCAGTCTCGGCGCCGGAGAAATTCTGCTGACCCGTGATGAGGTTGCCGTCGCGGACGGCGAACGCGCGCCACGTACCCGCTTGGACGAAATATGGGCTTGTTCTTGTTCGACGGGTTTGGGTCGCTGAGGCTCATGTCGTTTCGCTCCGGCGCGAGGACAGAATGTCTGTGCGCGAACGAACTATTGAGTCCGAAGAGCATCGCGACAACGCCACAAGCGTGAACTGATAGTTGCATTCCGTGCAACTACTGGCTGCGACGCCTACGCTTACGGGTTTGTCCCGAGGTCGGGTCGCTCGGATCGAGGCGCGTACGCGGCCCTTCATGGCGGTCGCCTGCGGCCTCCTGCGACGCGCGCGCGAACACTTCGCGAAGGAAGCTGTGACCGGGGTCGCTGTCGACCCTCGGATGCCAGACTAGACTCAGAGCGTAGGGCCTCAGCTTCAGGGGCACCTCAAGCACCGCCAGCGACAAAGGCTCCGCGAAGCGCCTAGCAATCCGCTCGGAGATCGTGAGGACGTAGTCGGTCTCGGCGACAAGTTGCAGCGCGGTCACGAAGTACGGCACCGCACGCGCGACCGTTCGCGTGAGGCCTTGTTCGTGGAGCACGTCGTCGATGTAGCCGCCGGGTTTGCCGCGCGGCGCGACCTGGATGTGCGGGAGGTTCGCGAACTGCTCGAGAGCGAAGCGCTTCTTGATCGCCGGGTGCCCCTGGCGAACGACACACACGAAGCGATCTGTCAGCAAACGTCGGCTTTTCATCTCCTGTGGCAGGTCACCATAGATACCGACCGCAAGATCTGAACCTTGACCCCGTAGGAGCGCTGGGTCGTCGGGCGTGTTGGGGACGAAGCGAACGCACACCTGGGGTGCCTCCGTCCTCAGGATTCGATCGACTGCGGCACCGAGGATCGTGAGCACGTAGTCCGTCGCGTGCACCACGAAAGTTCGCGAGAGCTCGCTCGCGACGAAGGGGCGCACCGGCTCGAGCGTCCGCCGTGCCTCGGTCACGACGCTGTGGACCTGTGGCTTGAGCGCGAGCGCACGTGCCGTGAGCAGCATCCCCCGCCCTGACCGCACCAGCATGGGATCGCCAAGGCGCTCTCGGATTCGCGCCAGGGCGTGGCTCATTGCAGGGGTCGAGAGCCCAACCCGACGCGCGGCGCCGGTCACGCTGCCCTCCTGGAGAAGCGCGTCGAGCGCAACCAGAAGCCCCAGATCCGCGGATTCCATAGAGTGCAACTATGTTGTCGTTATGTTGCACTGGTCAAGATGAGCCCGAAGCGCGGCGCTTCTTGTCGAAGTACGGCAGAACGAATAGGTCCCGCCTGGCCACCCAACTCGCGCGCTAGGGGCGTCTCGTCCGCGGAGCGCGCCGTCGCTCTACTCGCTCGGCTCTTTGAGCCACAGAGCGTCGAGTTCTAGCTCGACTTCCTCGAAGGGTTCGGCGCGAACTTTCTCTCCAATCAAACGTTCGACCAGGCGCGCAGCCAGCCTGCGACGTGCGCTCGGGCGAAGGTCGAAATTTCGAGCGGCCTGCACGATTCTCCACCGAGTTCGCGCTGATGAAGAAGAGCGACGAGCAGCGGAGACAGAAAAGTCAGCGCAAGCGTGCGCAGATCGAGGGTCCGAGCGAGTTCGCCGCGCTCACGGTGAACACCTAGCCGCTGCTCCAGAGCTTGGATCGTGGGCTCGAGCACGTGATTGACAGTAGCTCGGCCCCGGCGCTCGTAAACGAGGCCGTGTGCCAAAGCCGCCGCAAACAGCGCCCCAACGCCCAGAGGCCATCCAGCCAGCAACGACTCGACGACCTCCCGCATCGAGCTGTCGAGTTTGCGGCGTCCAGGATGACCGAGCGCTTCGAGGTGGGGTTTGCCCGCCACCTCTGCCGCGGCAAGCGCTGCAGTGACCACGCCGTCGTGATCGCCAAAGTAGTGTTTGAGCGTCGGAACCGTCACACCCACAGCGGCCGCCATCGCCGCGAGGCTCGCCAGTTCTCCTCGCTCGTCCAGGAGCGCACGCGCAAGATTGCCCGCGAGTTCGCCCCGCGTCTCATCGAAATTCTGATTTCTGGAGCCTTTGGCGCGACCCATGGGGGATATCTTGTAGGCAAACGGACAAAAAATGCCAGCTACGCCGAAAGCGCTAGCGCGTATCGTATTCTATATGCGATACGATATAGAGAGAACGAGATGAACCTGATCGAAAACCGTTGGTACGTCGTGCTGACATCGCGCGAGCTACGCAAGAAACCGGTCGGCCGAAAGCGCCTCGGCCGGGATGTGGTATTTTGGCGCGACAGCAAAGGAGAGGCACATGGCGCGCTCGACTCCTGTCCCCACCGACGCGCCAAGCTTTCCCCTGGCCGCGTCGAAGGCGACTGCATCACGTGTCCCTTTCACGGCTTCGCCTTCGCGCCAAGCGGAGAATGCACGGCAATCCCTGCGCATCCGGGACGAAAGCTACCGCGCGCTCTCGAGCTCGAAGTGTTTCCTCTTCGCGAAGAGTACGGCTTCCTGTGGATGTGGAACGGCCCGGCGCTGGAGACTGACGCCCCCGTTCCGTTCTTCGACTTCGACGGCTACTCGTTCGCAGGCAGCGAATTCGAGGAGCCGGTTGCCACGCACTATACGCGGGCGATCGAGAATCAACTCGACTTCGCCCACCTCGCGTTCGTCCATCGGACGACGATTGGGAGGCTGGCGAACAAGGTCGTCGACGTCCGGACCGAGGTCGACGGCGATCTGATTGTGGTAACGACCGAGAGCCCTCCGGCACGCATCGAATTCTTGGGGCCCGGCCTCTGGCGCAATCGCACTGGTCCTTTCTGGCAGTTCCTGGCGTTCGTGCCGATCGACGACGCCGCAATGACGTACTACGTCCGCAGCTACCAGAAAGCGCTTCGCCGCGGTCCGTTGGCGTGGCTATTCGGTCTTCTGCAGCGCTTTCTCAATGGCATCATCATCCGACAAGACACGCCAGTCGTCGAAACCCAACCGGCGAGCGAGACTCGTCTCCGCGAGATGAACGAGATCTTGGTCCCCAGCGACGAGCCCATCATCGCCTACCGCCGCTGGCGCGAAGCGCATCGGAGCCCCGAAGCGTCAGCTTAGCCACTACGCTGAGCGCACAATTTCGTCGCGCAGCATGACATTCCACTGGTGAATCACGGGAACCCTGGGGTGGTGAGCCGCGTAGCCGAGTCTGCTGAACGCGCTGGTGCCAAGCGGAAGATGTCGCGCGTATGCGATTGGCAGGCCGAGCCAGCGGGCCGCAAGGACCGCGCTGAAATGACCATGGCTGAACAGCGCGACATTTCCGGAAAGTGCGCGAAGGCGACTCAAGAGTCGATCGGCGCGAGCGAATACTTGCGCCGGCAATTCACCACCTGGGCACCCGCTACGGAAGAGATCCCAGTCCGCGTGATGGAGGTGAATATCTGCCGTGGTCTGGCCTTCGTAGTCGCCGTAGTCCCACTCGACCAGATCGGCCTCGAGCCGAACGGGAGGGCGCAGATCGACCAGCTCGCACGTCCGCTGCGCCCGCTGGAGCGGACTCGTGAAAACGAAATCGAACGACGTGCTTTGCAGGACCTTTCCGAGTTCCCTCGCGTCGCGCTCGCCCTGGGCGGTCACGGGTAAATCGGTCCGCCCCGTGTGCTGGCCGGACAGCGACCATGCGGTCTCGCCGTGTCGAATCAGGTAGAGACACAACGGGGTCGAGACAATCCGCGCTTGCGTACTCACGAGCAGCCCTCACCCCGACACCGTGCGCGCCCAGAAAACACAGTGCCAAAAGCGCAAGTACCGAGGTTCGCGTTGTCGTACTTCGGCAACCAGCGGAACAGGTCACTCATCGAAATTCCGCGTGTTCTACGGTGACGCGGAAGAACTCCCCTTCGGTCTCGAAGCGGTCCGAGCCAAAGTACCAGCCGACACGCATCGCGGTGGGGATCGTGATCCCATCGAAGGTCTTCTCTGCCGTGGCGATGCAGCCAAAAGGTACCTCGCTGTAGTCGTGTGGAGCCCCTTCCGCCCACGCGGGGTCGCCCCACCGGGCGATGCAGGCAGTACGAACGCGCCCGTCGGGCTCGATGGATAGGTCTAGGTGAGCCGCATGATCGGCGAGGTGAAGATCGACTCCGAGGTGTGCGGCGTCGGATGCGTTCCAGACGACGTCGGGCGGCAGCAGCACGCTGGGTAGCCACATGGACTCGATCTGCACGCGGCCAAGGGCGGCGCGGGAGATGTCGGGGCCTTCTGCGGTCATGACCGGAATCAGCCCGAAGGCCTTCCAGCGCATCGACCCTTCACCGTCGATCCAGCGATCGGATCCGCTCACGGGCAGCCCCTTCAGCGTCGCACGTGCCCGCCACACGAAGCCGCGCCCCCAGCGGATGACTTGCTCGGCCTCAAAAGGGTGCCAAGCGCCCTGTTGCTTGATCTCGCCGTGCATGCTCAGTCTGACGGCGCTCGCGACGAGGCACCCCGGCGCGAGCGCATGTTTCAGGTAGCGCTGCGCCGCATCAGGCAGCCCTGCGATCTGCGACGGATCGAAGCGTGCGGTCGCGTCCTTTGGCGCTGGTGTCCAGAGCTCTTCGAAGGCCTTGTCACGCATAGGACGGGGCTTTCTGAAGACTCGGCGCGGCGCCGCAAGGTCGAATCGCCCACCCGGCAGTCGCCCGAAGCGCGTCCGCCACGCGGTGCGCTCGCGCGATTGGTTCCGGCGCGAGTGGGGCTCCGACCTGCCCTGAACCGAAGACGAGATGGCGTTGCATGTTCATCGTAGCAGCACGAACCGGTCCAATCGCTAAGTTCGCCTATTTGCGTGGGCGCATGCCTCTGGGGGGCATGCATCTGCGCCCCACCTGGGGCGCTCTGCATCGGGCCAAGCCGGGGTTCCCAGCGGAGATCGCCGCCGCAAGTGGTCAATCGACACAGTCCAGAGGTGCCGCCAGCCCGGTGAATGCCATCTCCCATTCGAGCACGGAGTGCAGGCCAGCAATCGCGCCGTAGGCGGCGCTGAGTCCCACATAGGCTCCCTGAGGATCGAGTGATGCGAGATCAACAGATGCGGAAAGCAAGGGGCTCGACGGGCGAGAGTCGACCTTGGACAAACGCACGGACAGCTCCTTCGCGCTGCCGTCGTAGCTGATCCACGCAAAGTTTGGGGAGCCGTCGTCCAACAGCATCCCTGCTTCTGCCACGGCCAATCTCACGGTGTCGATGTCAGTAATTTCTATTCGATCTCCCATTGGATCCCCTGAATCCAGGTTGTCAAACTGAACAGCGTAGCCTTCTGACAACTGGCCATAGCCCAGAGCGCCACCAGCGGTGCCTATCGTGCCGGGGCCTCTGGCGTCCCCGTGAACAACGAATGCGAGGCCATCCGCCTCGCCTTCCGCGATAAAGACAAGCCGGGATTCAAATGTGGTCTGAGCCAGGGCGAGCGCATCTTAAACAGCATGAAAACCGCAGTTTAGAAGTTCGAGAGCGCGACGGGGATTCCACATCGCGATCCGCTTTTTCATGGCGACGCTCTTCTTTCGCGGGTCACGCTTGATGAGCGATAGCGCATGAC
>JBBQHO010000116.1:0-12111 GCA_038324055.1 Polyangiales bacterium
CCTCCGGCGTGACAGGCCGGCGTTATAACCGACTTAACTACCGCTCCAAGCTTCGGAAGATTCCGAAACTCCTCAGCATTTGAAGCTACCGAAGTAGCCCGGCCCTGCTGGGGGACCGCTAATTAGCATGGGCCCCCCACCAATCAAGAGGGAAACGCTGAACAATCGACATGGGGTCCAATTGGGCCTTCGAGCCCCGGCTACTCGAGATCGGTGGCGCGGGTGGTCCAGAGCGCGCCCGCTTTGCCTTGGGCGGCGCGCACTTCGACGACAATCGGGCGGCTGGCTTTGCGCTCGGCACAGACGTTGACGGCGCCGCTCTCAGACCCGCGATCGGAGGCAAGCTCCGCCCCACTCTTGGCGTCGAGCGCCCGGATCTCGACGCCATAGCCACCAGCCTCAACACCGACGAAAAATTGCAGGCAACGCGCTCGCGCCACGTCGAGTTCGACGCGCAGTAGCTGCTCGCGCGAAAGTTCGACGCGGTGGAGATCGGTCGCGGCGGTCGGGAGTGCCAAGCCGCGCGTCATGCGCAGCCGAGAAAGCAGCCGCGAGGCTGCGAGCGGTAGTGCCTGCATCTCGCTTGGTGCCGCCTCCGGTTTGCCGACTTGTACCTCGAGCGCACCGCCGCGACGCAACGCCAACAGATCGAGGCGGGCGCCTGCAGCGGGCGCGCACACGAACAAGGGCGCGTGGGCAATTGCCTCGACTTGGGCCAGCAGTTGGCCGGATTTCGACCAAACGCGGGCTTCATATCCCAGCAGCGGGTCGCGCGGCGTGAGGTCGATTCGCGCGCAGCCTTCGAAGCGCAACGGGAGGCTCTGGACACTGCCGACCTTGAGCTCCAGGCGTTCGCCTCCAGCGACTGCCGAGTGAGGCAGAGTTCCCGCAGCGCTCAGCGCGCGCGGCGGAGCGCCCTGCGGAAAAAGGCCTGGCGTCAGGTTCAAGCGTTCGCGGGTTTGACGGGAGGTCGACAACACGATCAGTGCGAGGCCGCGGCCGGCCTGAGGGCGCACCTCGAAGGAGACGGTTGTCTTCTGTTCGCCTGCGCAGATCACGGTCCAGCGCGGATCACCGCGGCCTTCGCCGCGCGCAAAGATGCGGCCCGTGTCATCGAGCGCATCGACATCGAGCCGCGCGACGTCGTCCGAGGGTAGGATAAGGGCATCGAGGCAGCGTTCTGCGGGGATCTCGGCACTCAGACGCGTCGGCACGCGCGCGTCGACGGGCACTGCGACGCGGCGCAGATCCAGCCAATCGCCGCCGATCTGGCGCCGGTGCGCCGACAGGGAAGCTTCGAGGCCAGGCCAGCTCTCCGCGCGGGACGCCGCTGACTTTGGCCCTCGCGCTACGGCGCGGCGCACGGCTTCGCTGTCGCTCGGTCCGACGTCGTGCACCGCCAAAGCGAGCAGACCGCGCCCTTGGACGACCCGCGCCGAGACGTAAAGCCGCTGCTCGGCTTCGGGACAAATCAGCAAAGTCGGGTTTGCATCCGCCGCTTCGTCGCTGCCAAATTCGCTTCCGTCTTCGCCGAACACCAGCAAATCGAGGTCTTCGAGACCGGCGCTGCCGCGCGCGTAGAGCAAGGCGCAGCGACCGCTGGGTACGTTGACGAGACCCGAGAGTGAATCGCCGGGGATGCCGCTGCCGCGGGCGAAAATTTGGGCTTGCCCCGCTCCTGCGCGACGCGCCAACTCGGCGGGTTCGAGCAGCCAGGGCGGCGTCGGCTCGTCGTCGCCGGGCGTCGCAGGCGGAACTCCGCGCGGCGGCTCCGCGTGATTGGCTGACGGCGTGCAGGAAAGCAACAGCGCGCTCAGGAGCAGCGACAAGGTGGCTGGCAATGAAGCGTTGGCGCGGCTCATGGCGCTCCCCACTCTGGAAACTCCCAGGCCGCCCACAGCCACGCTAGGCCCTCGCCCGAACCGGTCACGCGCAGGCGGACGCGCGCCTGACCATTGGCACAAAAGCTGAGGCTCGTGCCGCTTCCGCCGCTTGGCGCGTGGCTTGCGCCGCTTCCGGCCTCGCCCTCCAGGTCGAGCATCAAGCGCGCGACCTCGCCGCGCATCTTGGCGACGCCGACGAGGTAGCAAGCATCGGGGCGCGTTTCGAGCCACAGCTCGGTTCGACCCTGTACTCCTAGATAGGTCGCGATCGGCGCGAGCTGCACCCGTGGCGGCAGCTCGCGCCACAACGCGTGGGCCATTTGCGCGCGCGCGAGCGCGCCCCATTCGAGCGGCAAACCACGCGGTAATTCCCATTCGGCTCGAACGACGGTCACCTCTGTGCCTGGCGCTCCGCCGGAAACCGTAGCCAGGTAGCGTTCAGTTCTACCCGTGCAAATGCGAAGCGAAGGTTGCGCGCTTTCGCTCTCGTCCCGAGCCAGTTCGTCGCCGCCTTGCAGAGCAGAGAGCCGCGCGTCGAGGTCCAGCGCCGTGTCGCCCCAGGCCCCAGCCAGAAAGTCCAAGCGATGACAGCCGGCATCGAGCTGTACGACGACGCTGCCTTGCCCCCTGCGATCGAGCGCTACAAGCCTCGTGGTTTGGGTCTTGGCGCCTCGACGCGCGTTGTCTTCGCGCACGGTGTTGGTCCGGGGTCCGAGTTCGGCCCCGCGCGGCCGCGGTCCGAGCTCCGGCCCCGGGAGGCTCGGGCCCGCATCGCGGCTGGGCAAGAGTTCGGTCAGAGGGGGCGGCGCTTGTGCGGATTGCAGGATCAGCAGCTGGATCAAGCCGCGCGGCGAGCGCATGCCAAGAGTGAGCTGCCCGAGCCGCGACTTCATCGCGCCACAGCGGGTCATGGAAGCGAAGCCGGCGGCGCTCGCGACGGGCCAAGCTCGCGCCAAGGGCGCGCCCTCTTCTTCAGCGAAATGGAGTAGAAATCCGACGTTGCGTGTGCCCAAGGCCGCTACCGTGGTGCAGCTAGTCGTGGAGTCGTCGAGGGCGTTCGGTTCGAGCACGATAGCGAGGCGGTCGCCGCGCTCGAGCAGCCGAGGCGGAGGCGTCGAGACCTGGCCGAGCGACTGCAAGGCCGCCGCGAGCTGTCGCGCTTCGCGGGCGAGCGGGCCGACGTCGTCAGCTGCGGAGTGGGTCGCGCGAGCGCGTTCGGTGGGCGGCGTGGACGCCGCCCGGCCGGCAAGGCCGGCGCGCCCCGCGGAACCAACAGCGGCTGTGCGGCCTTGCGCCTGCGCCGACCCAACGGCCCCGAGTATCATGACGAATGAAACGAGCGCACCCCGCACGCCTCCAAGCTAGCGGATTGTGGTCGCGAAAGGAGACCAACGAGATCATTCACATGCGCCGAGATCTATCCAAGCGTCCTTCCATGCATCGGGATGGGCAGGTACGCCGCCGGGCTCGTAGCTGGCGCTGCCGCACCAGCCGGAGTTCGGGTAGGGCTTGCACTGGTACCCGCCGTTTTCGTGCGTGACTCGAGCGCCTGGCGCGTAGGTGCCGACGGTCCACGCTGAATGGCCCGAGCAGATCCCTGCCGAAGCGCCGCCGCCCGTCGAGACCGAGCCGCCGCTCGATGTGGATCCCTCCGTTGAGCCGCTACCGCCTGACGAAGCAGCACCGCCTGACGAAGCCGCCCCTCCTGTGCTGCTTTCGGGGCCGCCGCTTCCCACCTGGCCGCCTCCGCTGCCACCGCCGGAGCTCGTCGAGCCACCACTCGAACCGACCACGAAACTGCCGCCCGCGCCCATTTCGCCGTTCGCGTTGCTGTCGCGCGGCATCTGGGTGGAGCCGCCAAGGCCAATGTCCACTAGGTCAGCTTCAGTGATGGGGACCGCGCACCCAGCAAGGAAAAGGGCCGGGGCAAAGATGCGGAAGCAAGAGACCAGAACTGTCTTCATGATTAGTTAGGTAATGCACCTAACTAGTCATTCTGGTTTCACCATCGTTGCGAATTCTGTCTTGACGGAGATATTCGCCGCGAAGCGGATTGTGCTGCGGCTGGAACGCCAACGCCTCAGTCGACGACTTGGAACGGCGCCTCGACGAAGCTGCGTTCGCGCTCTTCCCAGATGAACAAGCGATGGCTGCTGATCTTGCCCTGGTCGACGGCTGTGACGAGGTAAGCAAGCTCGAAAGTCGGGCCTCCGGTGCCGCCCATGGTCATGCTTGCGGCGTCCTCGTCAGAAAAATAGGAGCCCACGTCCAGGTGCGAGTGGAAGAAGACCTTGACCGCGCGGCCGCTTTCCAAGGCTCGGGCAATCGCCTTCTCGAACTTGAGACCGTTGATCTTGAAGTAGGTGCGGCCGGTGCGCGGATGACTTTCTGGATCGACCTGGTGGTACTTGTTCGCGAGGTTCTCGAGCTCGATGGCCTCGTCGACGAACGGCCCGTCGTCGAGCGGTCCTTCGAGGTAGCCGCAGGCCTCTTCGTCGCGCGCGTACGCGTCGACGGCCGCGCGTTCGACGCGCTGGATCACCGCGCGCGTCAGGCGCAGGTGGCCGAGGACCCACGGCGCTCCATGCTGAGTGGTCAGCGCGTCCAAACTCACCATAGGTACTTTTTCTCCCACTTGATTGGATGAAAATAGCGATCGCCACGATCGCAGGCGACAGTGACGACGCAGCCGCCGCCTGAATCGCGTTGCGCCCGCTCGGCCAAATGCAGAGCCGCGGCCACGTTGGCGCCCGCCGAATGCCCAACGTAGAGCCCCTCGAGTTCCGCGAGCTTTTCGGTCATGTCCCAACCTTCGTCGGTCGTGATCGGTAGGATTTCGTCGGGCACCGCCGGATCGTAGATCGCAGGTACGATGCTCGATGCCATGTGCTTGAGCCCCTCCAGCCCGTGCATCGCTTCGGCCGGTTCGGCCGCGACACAGTAGATCTTGCGGTGGTGCTCGTGCAGGCGCCGGGTCGTCCCCATCGCTGTTCCGCTGGTGCCGAGCGCCGTCACGAAGTGGGTGATTCTGTCGCCGAGCGCGTCCAGGATTTCCTGACCGGTCCCCAAGTAGTGCGACTTGGGGTTCGAAGGGTTCGAGTACTGGTCCGGGTAGAAATACTTTTCAGGGTTTTCTTGGACGATCTTGCGCACGAGGCGAATGGCGCCGTCCGAGCCCTCCATCGGTGAGCTGTAGATCAGCTCGGTGCCGTAGGCTTGCGTGATGTCCTTGCGCGCCTGGGTCACGTTCTTGGGCATGACCAAGTTGATCTTGTAGCCGAGCGCCGCGCCAATCATCGAATAGGCCACGCCCGTGTTACCGCTCGTGGCGTCGATCAACACCTTGTCGCGCGTGAGGCGCCCGTCGGCGATGGCGTCCTGCATCATGCGTAGCGCCGGTCGGTCCTTGACCGAGCCGCCGGGGTTCATGAATTCGAGCTTCACGTAAACTTCGACGTCCGGGACGTGCGCTGCCACCTTGCGTAGCCGCAAGAGGGGCGTGTTGCCGATGCCGTCGATGACGGAGGTGAGGCGCCTGCTGCGTACTTGCCGAAAAGTCATCGCTCGACCAAAGGAGAAACTGCTGGAAATTCGAGTACCTCGCGCACGCGCGTGAGGGCCAGATGAGCGCCGTATCCAATGGCCAGGGCGCTCTTGTGACGGAAGAAGCGTTCGTGACGAAAGGCCTCGCTGTCCTTGTTGTCGTCGACGCGCACCGCGCCGAAACCCAGAGCCTCGCCATACAATCGCGCGGCACGTCTGACCTCGGGCGACAGCCGAGGACTCAGGCCAAGCTCAGCTGCGCCCAGGCGGGCTTGGCCCAGGTCACCGACCTCAGCCAGGAGTCGCTGCCGCGCGAAGCGATCCGTCGTCATCGATGCAACTCAGAGGCCGCCGGCGATAGCGGGCACGATGCTGATTTCTTCGCTGCCGCTCAGCTCGGTGTCGAGGCCGTCCAGGAAGCGGATGTCTTCTTCGCCGACGTACAGGTTGACGAAGCGGCGCACGGCGCCCTTTTCGTCGAGCAGACGCTCACGCAGACCGGGATGCGCCGATTCCAGATTCTCGACGAGCTCGCGTACGTTCTTGCCCTCGGCCTGGACGCTTTCGTTGCCGCCGGTGAGAGTGCGAAGGGGGGTGGGGATTCGGACGGTGACTGCCATGGGTTTTCCTCTGCTGACTTTTCTTAGAACGTGATGGAAGAAGGCGGGCTCGGGGCGAGATAGCGCGCCTCGAGGGTGTCGGAAATGCTCTTTGCCGAGCCGCACAGCGCGCAATCGGCGCGCGCGTGAACGGCGGCTGCGCGTAGCCTATCGGTCTTCGCGTCGTAGCTGTGCAGGACGCTGGTTCGCGAGCAGTCGCCGGACAGGACGTCCAGCGCCAAGTCGGCCATCAGCGCGCCGACGATGCCGACGACAGGGCCCAAGACGCCCGCTTCGGCGCAATTGGGCGCGCGCTCGGGCGGCAGGACGTCTTCGAACAGGCAGCGGTAACAGGCGCGCCCGTGGGCACCTACGCTGAGCACGGTTCCGACGAGGCGCACTGCGGCACCATGCACGATGGGTACGCCTTCGAGCGCGCACGCATCGGCGGCCAAGAATTTGGTAGCGAAGTTGTCGGCGCCTTCCAACACGACGTCGGCGCGGCGAACGAGTTCGCGCGCGTTGTCGGGCAAGAGCCGACTGCGCACCGTGAGCACGTCGCTGCCGGCGCGAGCCAACAGGCGCTCGCGGGCCACGTCGAGTTTGTGCCGACCGACGTCGGCTTCAGCGTAGAGAATCTGCCGATGCAGATTGGAGAGTTCGACCACGTCGTCGTCGACCAAGATCAGAGTTCCCACGCCTGCTTCGGCGAGGGCGAGCGCAGCAGGCGAGCCCAAGCCGCCAATGCCCACAATGAGCGCGGTCTTGTTCGCCCAGATGGCGCGGTGGTGCGCCGTACCCATCAGGGGCTCCCGGGAGCGACGTCGGGCCGCGGAAAGTATTCGTCCAGGCTAAAATAGCGTTCGCCAGTGTCGCACAGCACCGTCACGACCGTCTTACCTGGGCCGAGCTCTCGTGCGACGTCGAGAGCCACGGCGACGTTCGCGCCCGCGCTGGGTCCGACCAAGATGCCCTCAAGCCGCCCGAGTTGGCGCTTCTGCTCGAATGCGCGCTGGTCGCTGACGGTGCGCACCTCGTCGACGACGCTCCGATCGTAGTTACCCGGAACGAAGCCGGCCGCGATGCCTTGGATCTTCGAAGGGCCGCGCTCGCCGCGAGAGATTGTCGCGGAACTCTCTGGCTCGACGGCGATGATGCGGATGCTCGGATGTCTTGCCCGCAGGAATTTGCCGACGCCGCTGATGGTGCCGCCAGTGCCGACTGCTGCGACGAAGGCATGCACAGGTTCGCCCGCCAGAGCGGTCAGGATCTCGGGACCGGTGCGTTCGTAGTGCACCCGCGGATTCTCTGGATTGTCGAATTGGTGCGGCAAGAAGGCACCCGGAATTTCGCGACCGAGCTCGAGCGCGCGGCGCATCGCGCCATCCATCTGTTCGTTCTCGGGTGTGAGGACGACCTCGGCGCCGTAGGCTTCGAGCAGCTGACGGCGTTCCAGACTCATGCTCTCGGGCATGGTCAGGATGCAGCGGTAGCCCCGGCGCTTGCAGACCAAGGACAAACCGATGCCGGTGTTTCCGCTGGTCGGCTCGATGACCGTGCCGCCGGGCACCAGCACTCCCGCTCGTTCTGCGGCTTCGATCATGGCCAGGCTAATGCGGTCCTTGACGGAGCCACCGGGATTCATCGACTCCAGCTTGCCGAGCACGGTCGCACGCTCGCCAGGCCCGACGCGCGTGAGCTCGAGCAAAGGCGTGTCGTGGATGAGTTCCAGCACGTCGTCGTAAATCAGCTGACTGGGATGGGGAGCAGAGGTCGTCATGGCTCAAATGAAGTACTGGGATTTTTCGGCCCCGGGTCGGCAGATGCCGAACTCGTCGGCGCGCGAGCACACATCGGCCAAGGTGACCGAGTTCAGGCAATCGGAAATCTGTCCAGAGAGCTGCTCGAAGATGGCGTCGGTCACGCGCTGGCCATCTGCGGCGGCATGGTTGTCAGTCCTCCCCAGGGCGCGCACGGGGCCTGGGCCCGAAGCTTCGCCGAGCGCGACTGGACCTTCGATGATGGCCACGACTTCGCCAAGCGGGATCTGGTGGGGCGGCCGCGCCAGTAAGTAGCCTCCTTGGGGCCCCCGCTTGGAACCTACAATTCCGGCCCGCTTCAAATCCTGGAAGATCTGCTCCAAGAAGCGCGGCGGGATGGATTGGCGCTCGGCAATGTCCTTCACCTGGGTCGGACGACCCTCGTTGAAGAATGCGATGTCGAACAACGCGCGTACCGCGTAGCGACCCTTACTCGAGAGCTTCACCCTGAAGAAATGCATTCCCGCATCGGAAATGTCAAGAATAGGGGCGGGGCGCTGGTTCTTCGGCAAACGCTAGGTTTTGCATAGTCATTTATACCAAAGCACAGCCCGGATGCGTGACCGGGAGGGCCAAAGCTCAGCCCTTGGCGTACAGAGCCTCGAGCGCGTTGCCGTAGCGCGCGAGCACATTTCGGCGCTTCACTTTGAGGCTGGGGGTGAGCATACCGTTTTCGCTGCTGAAGTCTTCGACCGTGAGCACGAAGTCGCGGGGCCGTTCATAGCCTTTGAAAGTGGCGCTGTAGCGCTCGAGCTCGGCGCGGATCAGCTTCTTCACCTCGGGGTTGTGGATCGTGTCGCCGAGTGTGATGCCTTCGTCCTTGGCCCAACTTTGAACGGAAGCTTCGTCGACTACGACCAGCGCCACGTTGTGCAGCCGGTTCGCGCCGTAGAGCATGACGTTCAAGATGTGCGGCGAGAGCTTCAACTCTTCCTCGAGCGGCGAAGGCACGACGTACTTGCCGTTTTCGAGCTTGTATTGCTCCTTGATGCGGCCGGTCAGAACCAAAAAGCCATCGGCATCAAGGTAACCCATATCGCCGCTGCGGAGCGAGCCATCGGCCTGTAAAACTGCGGCGTTTTCTTCATCGCGGTCGTGGTAGCCCTGCATGACGTTGGGGCCCGAGATGATGATTTCTCCGTTGATTTCGTCGCCCGTGGCCTGGTGATCGATGCGCACCGTCACGCCGGGGATGGGCGGGCCGACAGTGCCGATCTTGCGGTGGCCGGGGTAGTTGACCGATACGACCGGGCTCGTTTCGGTCAAGCCGTAGCCTTCGTAGACGTCGATGCCGAGCGCGTCGATGAACTCCGCGACCTCGGTGCTGAGCGCCGCGCTGCCGCTGACGACGAAGCGCAGCCGACCACCGAACCTGAGGCGCACCTTGCCGAAGATCAGCTTGTCCGCTGCCTTGAGCGCGAGCTTTTCCGAAAAACCAATCGACTCACCGCGATTCTTCTTGGTGGCGGCGCGAATGCCGGCTCGAAACAGTTTCTGAATGGGCGCGGGCTTCTGCGCAATCTGCTTGTTTACGCCGTCGTAGATGCGATTGAAGATGCGTGGGACGGCCACGAGGATGGTCGGTCGCACCACGGCCAGGTTGTTGATCAGGTTGGCCTTGCTGTCGTTGATGGCGATGGCCGCGCCGAAATGGAGGAAAGTGTACAGTTCGGCGACCTGGCCGAAGGAGTGGGCCCAGGGCAAAAATGCGAGTGAGCGATCACCGGGACCGAAGTTGAAGCGTGAAGACGAGCCGAGCACATTCGTGCTGAAATTCTTGTGGCTCAGCTTGACGCCCTTGGGGTTGCCAGTCGTGCCCGAGGTGTAGATGAAGCTGGCGATGTCGTCGGGGGCGACCTGTGCAGCGGGCACCGGGTTCTTGTGGCCGGCCGCAAGCAGCTGGGCGTAACTGTCCGTGTCGCTTGGCTCGAGTTCGAAGCCGAGCACGTGCTCGACGAACGGCAGCTTGCTCGTTTCCGCGGCCAATCTCTCGAACACGGAGCGCAGGGACCCGAACGCCACCTTTGCGCGGCAGTCCTCCAGAATGAAGGCCCACTCGTCGGGCTGCTGTTCTTCGTACATGGGCACGAAGCAGGCGCCCAAGCTGAAGGTGGCGAAGCAGAGGACAGCCCACTCAGGGCGGTTGTCGCTGACGACGGCCACGCGATCACCGCTTCGCACACCCAGCGCGTGCAGACCTGCACGCGCGTCTTCGACCGCTTTGCGAAAGTCGCGGTACGACATCCAAGTCCAGTTGCCGTCGGGGTGCTTGCTTCCCAGGAACTCGTTGCCGGCAAACTCGGCGGTGGACAGATCAAACAGCTCGACTAGCGTTTCGTAGGACTTCGGCATGGCGCTCCGGTCAACATACGGGACGGGGGATCCGGCGGTCAACGTGGGATCCCGGGGTAGAGCGGGCCCTAGGTCGCCTTTTGTGCTACTAGGTCCCTCCTTTGTCGGTCCCTCGGGGCTCCGAGCCTTCTCCGCCCTTCTCACCATGCCTTCGTATTGCGTCGTCACTTTCGGCTGCCAGATGAACATGCACGACTCGTCGCGCATGGAAGAGGTGCTCGAACGCGCCGGTTACGAGGCGAGCGTCGACGCCGAACAGGCTGACGTGATCGTGCTCAATACCTGCAGCATTCGCGAAAAGGCCGAGCATAAGCTGCGCAGCGAGGTCGGCCGGCTCGGTTTGCTCAAGCAACGTCGACCCGAGCTGGTGATCGGCGTGGCTGGCTGCGTCGCGCAACAAGAAGGCGAGCGGCTCCTCAAGGCCCTGCCGCAGATCGATTTGATCATTGGGCCGGACAACATTCCCGAGTTGCCGCGGCTCCTGTCGGAGCTGGATCGCGGCGGCCTCCCGCAAGTCCGAACGGTCTTCGACGTCGATGAGCCGTCGTTCTTGGCAGCGACGCCCACGCCGGGGCGCTCGGGCGCGACCGCCTTCGTGACGGTCATGAAGGGCTGCAACGAGCGCTGCTCGTACTGCATCGTGCCGACGACGCGCGGTCCCGAGCGTTACCGCTCGTCGCGCGAGATCATCGACGAAATCGCGCGTTTCGTGGACGCGGGCGTGCGCGAAATCACGCTGCTCGGCCAGACAGTCAACAGCTACCGCGATCCTTCTGGCGCGCTCCCGCCGCCCGGACCAGGCGACGAAAACCGCTGGCGCCACACCCGCGGCGCGCTCGCTCACGAGGACGAGACCGAGTTTCCGGCGCTCCTTTTGGCCATAGCGCACGAAGTCCCAGAACTCTTGCGTTTGCGCTACACGAGTCCGCACCCGCGCCACCTCACGTCTTCGCTGATTCGTGCGCACCAACAATTGCCCGTGCTCTGCCGGCACGTGCACATGCCCGTGCAGTCAGGCAGTGACGCCCAGCTCAAGCGCATGATTCGCCGCTATTCGTCGGCCGAATACGTCGAGCGCACCGACGCCCTCAAGGAGGCGGTACCGGGCCTCACGCTGTCGAGCGACGTGATCGTCGGATTTCCCGGCGAGAGCGACGCCGATTTCGAAGCCACCCTGGCACTGGTCGAGCGCGTGGGTTTCGTGTCGATCTTCGGCTTCACTTACTCGCAGCGACCGTTCACGCCGGCCCTGAAACTGGGCGACGACGTGAGCCACGAGGAAAAGAGCCGCCGCTTGGCGCGGCTGTTCGCCTTGGTCGACGCCCAGAAGGAAAAGCACCTGGCCAGCCTGGTCGGCGGCGAAGAGCTCGTCTTGATCGAGGGCCACAGTCGTCACGGCAATTTGACGGGGCGCACCGAGCGCAACGAAATCGTGCATCTGCTCGGCGAAGCGGCAGAAGGCGCCGACGCGCCCGGCGCGGGCGCACTCGTGCGCGCGCGCGTGCGTGAAGCGTTCAAGAACTCGCTTTCGGCTGAACTCACCGCGCTGGTCGCGCCGGCGCCGCGCGTCCTCACCGAGGCTCTACGGCGATCGAGCGAGCTCGCTCAGGCCGGGGCGACTCCGCGGCGCGGCCTGCCGATGATCGGCGCAACGGGTAGCCCCTGATGGCGCTGATCAAGGCGTTTCGTGAAATGGCTCCCCGCGTCGTGGGCGCTTTCGTGGCCGACAACGCCACGGTCATCGGCGACGTCGAGCTCGGCGAAGAAGCCAGTATTTGGTACGGCTCGGTCGTGCGGGGCGACATGGGCAAGATCCGCATCGGCAAACGTTCGAACGTGCAGGACATGAGCTGCATCCATATGACGAGCGACGTCTCGAACACGCTGATCGGTGACGAAGTCACGGTCGGCCAT
>JBBQHO010000117.1:0-12096 GCA_038324055.1 Polyangiales bacterium
CGACAAGAAGCCAAGCGGCTTCGTGGTCTCCGATCTGCGTGCCAAAGCGCCCGCCAGTCTCACATGCCTGGGCATCGGTTCTACGACTCTCGAACTCGAGAGCAGCCGGCCTTTCCAGGAGAGTTCGGTCGCGCGAGTGGCGGTGGGCAAAAATGAGCCCTCGCTCGACCTTTGGCTCAACGTTGTCTGCTGCATCCCCAAGGGCGGAAATTACCATGTGGAGATGCAGCTGTTCGCGCCAACGAAAGAGCTGCGCGAGCAGTGGCAAGCCCTCTATTGCGCAGCTTGACCTCGCGGTGAGCGTGGGCAGCGGCTGAGCTAGCCCCGTCACTTGCGTCACTGCACTCAGCTCGAACCGCGACTTTCGTCCACCACGAGCGGCGAGCTATCGGGCGCACCAACGCGGCTCTGGTAGTGGTAGGTGTGGCGCCTGCCATGCTTCTCGCGGTGCTGGCTGCACCAGAGCTCCTGGCCTCCCGTGTCGCGACGTTCTTGGAGGCAACGCGGACAGGCCGCTGCGATCTCAGCGACGACAACCGGCTGCTTGGGGTCTTTGATGACGAGCACGGGGCACTGTGCGAGCCGTACGACCCCCTCGGCCACCGAACCCAGCAACAAATGCTTGAGACCCGTGTGGCCGCGCGTGCCCACCAAGACAAGCTGCACCTCCAGATCGGTGGCGAGTTGCGCAATCTCTTGTGACGCCGCGCCGACGCGGGTGTGTACGGTCAGGCGCGAGAAGCTGCCGCGTGTCTGCTCCTGCCAGGCCGACATCGACCGACCGACGCGCGCTTCGAGACCTTCGGAATCATCCGCTACCATCGGGATGGGATCTTCTGCCCCAACTGTGGCGAAAGTGCCGAGCGGAACCGGATACGCGGGAACAACATGAACGACGTGCACCTCGGCGTTTTGTTCCCGCCCGGCGAGAGCAAATGCCGTCCCCAGCGCGCGATCTGCTAGCGGGGAATAGTCGTAGCCGACCAGGATGCGATAAACGTTGTCCATGATGTTCTTTCCTTTTCTGAGTTCCTGGTGGAACTCAGAAAAGGAAAGGGCATCGAACGTGCCAGTCTGCGCAGCTCAAAGCCCACAGAGAAATCTCCAAAACGGGGGCGCCGCCAGCCATCTTGTCGCTCGTGACGCTCGCCCGCCGTAGGGCACCAAACGAGTGGCGATCTGCTGTCGCAGCCAACAAAAGCATCACAAGGCGTCGGTTCGACCTCGGCCTTGGGATTCGTCCGTCGACTTCTCGAGCCAAGCGACGAGTTCCTGAGCGCTGAGGCCCGCCGCCCGCTCGCCCCCTTCGAGTAGGGCGCCCGCCAAGCGTTGCTTGGTACCGTGAAGCTCGAGAATGTCTTCTTCGATCGTGTCGCGAGTCACGAATTGGTAGACGGTGACCGGACGCGTCTGACCAAAGCGATGCGCGCGGTCAGTGGCCTGGGCCTCGACGGCCGGATTCCACCACGGGTCGAGGTGAATCACATAGTCCGCCGCGGTCAGGTTGAGACCGAGTCCACCCGCCTTCAGGCTGATCAGGAACAGGGAACTGCTTCCCGCCTGGAAGGCATCGATTCGCTCTTGTCTTTTCGATTTGGGTGTCGAGCCATCGAGGTACTCGAAAGCGATGCCTGCTTCTTCCAGTTGTTCGCGGACCAATGCCAAGAAATCCACGTATTGACTGAAGACGAGCGCCCGATGCCCGTTGTCCCGCAGCTCCGCGACCAGTTCTAGGAAGGCATCCACCTTCTGGCTCTGCTGGGGGGCATCGGGGAAAACCAAGCGGGGGTGACAGCAGAAGCGGCGCAAGCGCGTCAGCTCGGCCAGGATCTCGAACTTGTTCTGTTGTCGGCCTGCGACCGTGCGCAGCTTGATGTGGATCTGGCGCCGGAGCAGGGCATAGCGCAGAGATTCCTCGCGCGAGAGCGAGACTTCGTGCCGCACGGTCGTGAGCGGAGGCAGATCGGTGAGGACCTCGCTCTTCAGACGACGAAGCACATAGGGTTTGACGATTTCGCGCAAGGATTCGCGCGCCAAGTCGTCGCCTTCGCGCTCGATGGGCTTCACGAAGAACGTCTGGAAAGCGTCCCAGCTCCCGAGTAGCTCCGGGTTCAAGAAGCGAAAGATGCTCCACAGATCGCCCAAATGATTCTCGATCGGCGTGCCGGTCGCCGCGATGCGATGGCGCGCGCGCAAAGCAAAGGCAGCGCGCGCTCTCTGCGAAGCAGGGTTCTTGATGAACTGAGCCTCGTCGAGCACAACCGTCGTCCACTCGACGCCCGCGAGTCGCTCGCTGTCTTCGTGGAGCAATCCATAGCTGGCGACCAGCATCCGCGGGCCGGCGTCGCCCAGAAGCTTGGCGCGGTCGGAGCCAACGTACTCGCGAACGTCCAAACGAGGCGCGAAGCGCCGGGTTTCGCGCAGCCAGTTCGTGCACACCGAAGTCGGCGCGACGATCAGTGTGCGACTCTCCGCTGGGCGAGTCAGCAGGAACGCCAGAATCTGCAGGGTCTTGCCCAGCCCCATGTCGTCGGCCAGGCAGGCCCCCAGATTCCATTCACCGAGCCGACAAAGCCAACGGAAGCCGTCTTCTTGGTAGGGACGGAGGCTGGCGCGTAGCTCAACAGGCTGGTCGAAGACGGCGGTCGGAGCAGAAAAGCGCGCGAGCAAATCCCGAGTCGACTCGTCGACGCCGATACCCGGAGTGTCAGCCAAGGTCCGGAGCGCATGCACGTGGCTCCCTGCTAGACGTAGCTCGTTGCCGTTGCGGGTTGCGCCGGCCAGCGCTGCAAGCACCCGCCGCACGCGAGTCTCCAACTCGACGAAGTCGCCACTCGGCAGGCGCACGAAACGTCCAGCCGCAACGCTCGGCAGGGACGTGAGCTCGGCGAGGCTGAGCGCCGTGACTTCGTCGATGGCTACGCTCCCACTGGCCAGATACCAACCCTTTCTGGCGCGCAAACTGCCATGCAAACTGCGAGTCGAGATACCCCCACGCAGCCGAATGGGCGAAGATTCCGGCCATTCGAATTCGCAGGCAAGACCCGACGCGCGCACTTCCGAGAGCATGCCGAGGATTTCGTCGCCGCCGAACGTCCAACTCTCCTTCGATTCCCCAGGTGCCCGTGGCGCATCCCCATCGAGAAAGGAGGAAAGCAAACTGGGGCAGGCGGCAATCAGCTCGTGCACGCGACGCGTCTCTTCTTCGACGTTGCGCTCGGTTCGCAGCTTCTGGCCCTCTGACCAGCCGACCGTGGAGTGCGGGCCCGTGCCGACGACGAAAAAGCGACCGCGCGCTCCGAACGGGCGCACTCCAGCCTGTACGAGCCACGCGCCGGCGAGCGGCGCGACGCGTAGGCACGGTACGCTCTGGGGCTCGACACGACGTTCTCCACCCAAGTGGGCGCTCTTCACCAGAACGCCTTCCGACAGCCGACCGAGAATACTCAATGCGCGTCCGGCGTGCGGGAGCGGTACGCGCAGCTCGTGCGGCAGAGCCGTAATCAGCTTCTGCATCGCCTGACTCACGACGATGACGACCAGCCGCGCCTCGCCCTCGACCCGAACGTTGACGCCCAGACCCAGGCCTGGCGGCGTGACACGCACCGTCAGAAATCCCACCTCATCGGTGGTTTCGATTTGGCAGGAGCCGCGAACGACCTCGACAGCACATGCACCCCGCGCGCCGTTCACCACCCGCGGATGGCCGATCAACGCCTCGAGCGGATGCTCGGCCTCCAGCACGCGGCGATCCTCGAGCGGCAGCTTTGCCGTAAGAGCATCGGCTTCGCCGCGTGTCAGGCGTTCCGTCGTCGCCCAACCTTGGCCCGTCACGAACTCCTGGAGCCCCGGCTTGTTCAATGATCCGTCGACCATATTGACGTACCACTCGAGTCGAAACGTGGTCGTCGGTTGGGCCACCTCGAGTGCCAGCTGCTCCAGTTGCGACAGGTCGCGCTCCCATGGCGCTTCGGCCTCCATCAATGCGCTGAGATCAGCCTGCTCACCAGGATCGCGCTGCGTGTCACCGCGCAGCTGGCTCGCAAGGACCCGCGCTTGCCGACTGGGCCAAGCGTAACCTCGCTCGGCCCAGTTGCGGGCTTCGTGCTCGAGGTGCTCGGCCCAAGCGGCTCGGGTGCCGGTTTGCTCGAGGTAGGTGGCGACCGTGAGACCCAAGATCAGCGTCTCCCAGGCGCTCGTCTCGGGCTTCAACTGATGGGCATCGATGCGCACCAAGCGCGCATCGGGTTCGCTCCGGTAGCGCACCAGCACCCGAAGGGCGCGAACCGCGCCCTTGAGCTCGGTCCCCGAAGAACGGGCGGTCAGCCACTTCTTCACCAGCGCGGCACCTTCTGAACGCTCCTCGCCTAGGACAAGCAGTGCCAAGAGCGGCGTCCAGTGTCCCGCCGAGGGCAGCTTGCCGCCCGCGAACGCAATGCTCTGTTCGAGCAAGCCGAGCGCCAGCGTTCGCTCGCCCTGCAGCAAGCGGGAAACAGCTGCGAATGCCAGACGCTGGGGCGCCGGAAGCGCGGTGGCCAGCTGTTCGGCTTCGGCGAAATGAGCCCGGTGCAGGGCGTGTACAACGAGCACCGAAGCAAGCGCGCCCTTTTCGTCACCTTCGCGCAGATTCGAGCGCGCCGCCCAGATCGAAAGTTCAGCGCTGACTTCCAACCGGGGCAACGCCTGCTCGAGCACGCGCGCCACCAAGCCAGGCGCCTGCTCGCCCCAGGTGCGCTCGAGCCACGCCGGATCGAATGCACAAGTGATCGACTCGCGTGTCCTGCGTTCGAGATCGGGGATCTGGGCACGCGCTCCGGGAGGGGCAGCCGCTGGCTCGGGTCGGAACCGCAAGCCGCCACTCTGGAGCTTCGTGGCCAACGACCCGACCGAGCGCAAGCCGAGCAGACGGCGGGTCGCGTCGACGCTTGGACCGAGCTCGCCCAGCGCCGCTGCGCGGCGCAGTACGCGCTCACGCAGCTCGGGCACGAAGGCGTAAGCGCGCTCTTCGAAACCGGTCTTGCGCATGTCCAAGGAACGGACGAGTCCCGACGGAGTGACCCAGCCTTCCGAAAGCGCTCGCGCTACCCAACCGCCCGGGCAGCCGAGAGCTCCGAGCGCCGTCTCGCCCAAGCGCTCCTCGGCAGCGAGCGCAGCCAAGAAGCGCCAGTCGGCGGGCGAACTTGCGGCCGTCAGCCCTTCCCATTGTTGCGCGAGCTGGCCGGCAGCCATCCCAGGCGGATAACAGAAGGCCGTCGGCTCGACGAGTCGGGGTCCGAGTCGTAGGTTTGGGGCCCAGAGTCGAGCGCGCGAACCAGACCCTCATGCCTTGCGTCACGCCCAGAAGTGCCCTCGAGTTCGAACGTTCGGTCTGATCGGTCACCTTGCGCATCTGGTTTCAAGCGGTCGTTCCCGATGTCTGGCGCGGCTTGCGCGCGGCCATCGCCACAATCGTTCCTTTCTATCTGGCCATTCGGCTCGATCGGCCCGAGCTCACCTGGGTGGCAATCGGAGGCTGGCTGGGCTCACTGGTCGACGTCGGTGGTGGCAGGAACCAGCGCGCCCTGTCGATCGGCAGCTTCGCAGTCGCTGGCGGCGTCACGGTTGCACTGGCCAGCAGTCTCGCAGCTTGGCCTTGGGCCGGCGTCGTCCTCCTCGCACTGTTCGGCCTCGGCACATCGCTCTTGCGGGCCCTCGGCGGTACGGCGTCGAACTGGGGCACCATTCTGCTGGTTGCGGCCTGCATCGCCGTTGGAAGCGAGCGAGGAATCGGCGCTGCCAACGGCCTGTACTTCGGGCTCGGCGCCTCTTGGGCCGTGCTCCTCTCCTCCATCGTGTGGCCGGTGTGGACTCACTTGCCGCTCCGCCGCGCCGTCGGCGAAGTAATGGACGGTCTTGGCCGTTATTCTGCGCTGCTCGCTGCGGCAGCAGCCACAGAGCTACCAGTCGGCGACTCGGGCTGGAGCGAAATCGCTAGGACGGAACAGAGGCGCATCCGCCAAGCCATTGAGGGTGCCCAGCAAGTCGCGCTCATGCTCCGGAGCCGGCGCTCCGGTGAGACCGCCCTCGGAAGTCGACTGCGCGTCCTGTTGGGTGATGCCGACGCACAGTTCGCCGCCTTGATTGTTCTCGGCGAAGAAGTCGAGCACGCCGACCACCAACGTCAGACTCTGCGTCAGGTCCTCGAGCAGTTCGGGCGCAGCACCGAACAAACGCGCGCGCGGCTGCTGTCGGCCTCGTTCTTCGAACTCCAAGCGGAAGAAGCCGACGAAGTCCCGTTCTCGAAACGCGTCACGAGCGCGCCCGAGTGGGGACTGAGCAAACTCGATGAGCTGGACGATTTTCCGAGCTTCAGCGAGCGCATGCTGGCGAAGCTCGAGCTGCTCATCGATAGCCTGAGCTTGCGCTCTCCCTCTCTGCATCACGGACTTCGCGTGGCCGTAGCAGTCAGCGCTGCCGCGACGCTCGGACAATGGCTCTCGCCGACCCACGTGCCTTGGGTCACCGTGACGACCGTCGGCGTGCTTCAGCCCTACCCCGGAGCGACGATCCGTCGCGCGCTCGAACGGGTCGTGGGGACGGTCTTCGGTTCCGCCGTCGCGGCTGCGCTGATGAATTCACTGCGCGATCCATTGGCTCTGGCCCTTTGCATGATTCCGCTCTCCGCCGCGGCCGTGATCACCCGCCCGCGGAGCTATCGCCTGTTCACGTTCTTCCTGACGCCGGTGTTCGTTTTGTTCTCGGGGCCGGGTGTTGCCGACTGGTCGTCGTCGGTTGCGCGGTCGACAGCTGCACTTCTGGGCGGAGTCTTGGCGCTTGGGGCAGCCGCTTTGATCGTGCCTAGCTGGGAGCGACAACGCCTCAGCGACGCGCTGGTTCGTGTAGTGCGTGCTCTGGAATTTTACGCGGCGCGAAGCTTCGAACGTCCCCGACCGGGAAAGCTGGCGGCCGAGCGGCGCGCGGTCGGCCTCGCCCTGGGTGACGCAGAGACGTCGCTCGAGCGCATGATGGCAGAGCCACTTCATTCCAAAGAGCACGAGCGCTACGCACTCTGGTTCGTCACCTATGCACGTCGGCTGGCCAATTCACTGACCGCATTCAACGCACGCAAGCCTGCCCCAGAGAACGACACCTCGAGCCTGGAAAACGAGCACGCGATCCGCTCGTTCATCGCAGCCGCACTTGCCGGGGTCATGGCAGATCTGGAGGGACGCCCGCGTCCCCCAGTACCCGCGCCGTCACCGTCCGTGCTGGCCGTCACTCCGACGACGGCCGCGGCCCTGTGGCGTATTCACCGCTACGCCGAGCTAGTGACACGTTTGCCACAGCCCGGAATCACCTTGGAACGCGGCTGAATTGGTCGCACCAGCCGTTGTAACGAGGGACGCGATTGCTATGGTCGCAGCCCATGAGCGACCTGGAAGAAGAGCTGAAACAGCTCATCGTCACCTCCCTCCAACTCGACGACGTGACTGCCTCGGCCATCGACTCGACCGCTCCGCTTTTTGGTTCGGGTCTCGGGCTCGATTCGATCGACGCGCTGGAACTGGCGGTTGCCTTGTCCAAGAAGTACGGCGTGCACCTCCAGGCGGACGATGAGCAGAACCGCGAAGTCTTCGCGTCCGTCCGAGCGTTGGCTACCTTCGTGCAAGAAAATCGCAAGGGCTGATGGCCTCGGTTCCTGCGGATCCGAAGGGCCCCACGTCCGCGGCACTCAGCCCGCCCAGCCTCGCACTGGGCGAGCGCTCGCTGAGCGTTTTTGACGTCGAAGCCATCGTCAGGGGGCAACTGCACTTGAGCGGCATGACAGCGCGCGTCGCCGAGCAAAACGAGCGAGCTCGGGCGGCCCTGCTGCGCATGCTCGAACGCGACGGGGTGGTGTACGGCGTCACGACCGGCTTCGGTGATTCGTGCGAGACGCGGATCACTGGCGACTTGATCGACGAGTTGCCGAAGAATCTCTTTCGGTTTCACGGCTGCGGCGTAGGCGAAGCGTTTTCTGCCGACGAAACCCGCGCGATCTTGATCGCGCGACTCGCTTCGCTTTCGACAGGCTATTCGGCCGTGCGCCCGGTCGTGCTCGGGCGGCTGCTCGATTTTTTGGAGAACGATCTGTTACCGATCATTCCGAGTCTGGGGTCGGTCGGAGCCAGTGGCGATCTCACCCCGCTGTCGTACGTCGCCGCTGCTCTTTCGGGCGAAGGCGAAGTCGTGCTCCGTGGCCAAACACTGAGCGCTGCTGACGCGTTGGCCAGCAGCGGGCTCACGCCGCTCCAACTCGAGCCCAAAGAGAGTCTGGCGCTGATGAACGGCACCAGCGCGATGACCGGCGTCGCTGCTCTCTGTCTGCCTCGCGCCAAGCGTCTTGCGCGTTGGGCCGCCGCGCTGACTGCAGCCAACTGCGACGCCCTCGAAGGCCAACCTCGCCACTTCGACGCGCGGCTGTTCGAGGCCAAGCCGCACCCGGGGCAAGCGCTTTGCGCGCGCTGGATTCGCGACGATCTCGAGTACGACAAGGGCCGCACGTTCGAGCCCGCTCGCGTCCAAGATCGGTACTCGCTTCGTTGCGCGCCGCACGTCATCGGCGTGCTCCTCGACTTCTTCCCCACACTTTCCTCTGTGGTGGAAATCGAGCTGAATGGCGCGAACGACAACCCGCTGATCGATCCGGAGAGCGGCGACATCCTCCATGGCGGAAACTTCTACGGCGGGCACGTGTGCGCAGCCATGGATACACTCAAGACACAGGTGGCCAACCTGGCTGATTTGCTGGACCGCCAGCTGGCTTTGCTCTGCAATCCGACCATGAACCACGGCCTGCCTGGCAATTTGGTGGGCGCGGCCGCCGATAGCGCGGCCGCTCATCACGGCTTCAAGGCCATGCAGATCACCACCAGCGCACTCGCGGCCGAAGCCGCGAAGCTAACGATGCCGGCCAGTGTGTTCAGCCGCAGCACCGAGAACCACAATCAGGACAAGGTCAGCATGGGCACGATCGCAGCGCGCGATTGTGTCCGTATCCTGGAACTCACGGAGACGGTGGCTGCCATCGTCACACTGGCCGCGGCCCAGGCTCACGATTTGCGTGGTGGACGAGGCTGCTTCAAGCGCAGCCTGCTGCTCCGCAACAAGGTACGCACTCGCATCCCCATGCATACAGCGGATCGCGCGATGCGAGCCGACATCGAAATCGTGCTTCAGTGGGCACGTGCAGGCGAACTGCCGATCGGCGGCCTGGGCGAACCGGGGGCTCGGCGCGAGGCGCTCTAGCGCCCGCGACCGAGCACTTCGCCGTAGAGCAGTGCCACGCGCACCTCGCGCGGAGTCAGGCCGGTGCGCTCTGCGATCGAACTCGGCGTCTTGGCGAGCCCGGCCGTTCGCAGCTCGCGTGCCGCCGCGAGCACTCGCGCAAGAAGCGGCGCTAGGCTCGCGGGAGATTCGTCGGCGACAGCGAATCCTCGAGCTTCGAGTTTCTGGAACAGGTGCTCGATCTGAGCGGCCGTGGCCCAATCGAGTCCGATGGCTTCACCGATTTGGTCGAGCGACACGGTACGCGGACCGTCGACGCTCAGCTGCGCCACGACGCGATCCAGCCAGTCTGCTTCAATACTCATGTCGGCGCCTCGGTCGGTGTGCCGACTGGGTAGGTGCTCACGGCCACCCGGTTGCCCTCGGGGTCGCGGGCGTACGAGCTGAACTCGCTGCGCGACTCGATGGCAGCCCCCAGCGCCTCCAGCACCCGTTCGCGGTTCGGCAGCTCGCTCGCCGGAACGCTGAACGCCAAAAGAAACGGCCCCGCGCCGACACCATGCACCGGAGCTCGGCTCTCGGCCGTCCGCTCGATCATCAACACGACATCTCGACCCAGGCCCAGCCACACCGAACGCAGACCGCCTCGAGCGTCGTCGTGTCGCGCAACCTCGAGCAGGTCGAACGCCTGCCTGTAGAAGGCAGCCAAGGCTTCGACGTCGTGTGCACCCAGCGCCACGTGGTGGAGCATCACGCTCAGCCTTGCGATAGCGCGCGCGAGCCGAGGCTGAGCGCACCGTCCGTGGACTCAGCCAAAATCAGCTGCGCCTTCTCGTCGCTGAAGCCGAGCAAGCGAACCAACTCGGCCAGGACACTCGCTTCATCGGCTGTCTCGACACCGTCGGCCTGTGCCAGCAGCGACGCATTCGCCAAGAGCAGCTCGCGCTCGTCCTCGCTCAGCTCGAGCAGCGGAATCTCTTGGTCGAGTGTGCGCCGTGTCTTGGCGTACTCGAGCATTTCCTTCTCTTCGGCGGGGGAGGCGTCGAAGCCGACCAGCAGCCCCTCGACTACGCTGCTCTCGGAAGCCTCCATGCGACCATCGGCCCAAGCTACGGCAATCAGGGCCCTGACGATGTTCATCTCTCCGGGAGTCATGGCCGCATCCTAACGGAGGACCGCGCTCCGCCGACAAGCAAAAAGTTTCGACGCGCTCAATTGCCTGCGAAATCACGCTCCAGGAAGCGTACGACGCTGTCCTCGCCGTGGTGATCGATGACGAAGTGGGCCAAGGCTCGGACCTCGGCGACCGCATTGTCGACTGCAATCGCCCGATCAGCGTGGGTCAGCATCATCACGTCGTTGAAATTGTCGCCAAATGCTACCGTTTCCGCTCCGGGAACCCACCGATCGCGCAAGCTCTGCATAGCGATGTGCTTGCTGGCTCGCTGGTGGTGAATGGTCAGCCAAAATGTACCCTTCGCGTACTCGTTCTCGTAGCAGTAGAGCTGCAGTCCGTCCCCATAGGTACGGTAGAGTTCATCCCGCAGCCGGCGCACTGCCGATTCGTCCTGATCCATGACTGTGAGGCTGACGACCTCCTCGGCCATGGTGCGCCTGAGTTCAGGCGTGTGGCGCAGGCGGGTGTCGCCAGCTTCGCGGCGACGTTGCTCGTACCAAGTCATGCCGGGGTTGATCAGCTGGTCGTAGTGCAGGCAGTCCTCTCGCCCGTCAAAACTACAAACGAACGGTCGCTGACCGAACGTCAGCACTCGGTCGAACAGTTCTTCGCCGAGGTCTTGGCCCAGAGAATTGATCTCCAGGTGTTCACCGGTCTTGAAGTCGGTGATGAATGCGCCATTGAATTCGATGATGGGCAGTTGCAACTCCAAGTCGCCAAACAACTTGCGAATCGAAAAGTAGCTGCGTGTACTTGCAACCGTGAAGGCGATGCCGGCGTCGATGAGCTTGCGTAACCCCTGGGCCGTACGAGGGCTGACCTCACCGCTCCGATCGAGCAAGGTGCCATCCAGATCGGAAATGTAGAGGGATTTGCCCATGAGGAGCTCAGTCTACTCGCCTGGGGCCGGCAGAGAATCCCGTGCTTGACCCTGCGTTTTCTGGTAAACGCACGGACCATGACCGAGACCAAAGGTTATCGCAGTCGAACGAGCACCAGCGGCCGCAACATGGCCGGCGCCCGAGCCCTGTGGCGTGCCACAGGCATGGGTGACTCGGACTTCGGCAAGCCCATCGTCGCGATCGCCAACAGCTTTACCCAATTTGTGCCTGGTCACGTGCATCTGCACGACGTCGGCCAGCGCGTGAAGAAGGTGATTGACGCCGCCGGCGGTTGGGGCGCGGAGTTCAACACCATCGCTGTCGACGACGGCATCGCCATGGGTCACGACGGCATGCTCTATTCGCTGCCCAGTCGCGAGCTGATCGCCGACAGTGTCGAGTTCATGGTGAACGCGCATTGCGCCGACGCGCTGGTTTGCATCTCCAACTGCGACAAGATCACGCCCGGCATGCTCTTGGCCGCCATGCGCCTCAATATCCCGACGATCTTCGTCTCGGGCGGCCCGATGGAAGCCGGCAAGAGCGAAGGCACTCGCGACCGCAACGGCAACACCATCCGCCGCAAGCTCGATCTGGTCGATGCCATGGTGGCGGCGGCAGACAGCAACATGAGCGACGCCGAGGTCGACGATTTCGAGCGCAACGCCTGCCCCACCTGCGGCAGCTGCTCTGGAATGTTCACGGCCAACAGCATGAACTGTCTGAACGAAGCGCTCGGACTGGCGCTGCCCGGCAATGGCACGCTGCTGGCGACCCATGCCATGCGCTGGG
>JBBQHO010000118.1:0-12096 GCA_038324055.1 Polyangiales bacterium
CGCCCTCGTACTTGTAGCCATCCTTGCCGCGGATGCGTTGGTCGCCACCCGACGAAAAAGCCCAGCCGCCGTCTTTGGGGGAGGGACCGTTTCCCGTGAGCAGCACGCAGCCGACGTCGCTCCATTGTCTGGCATGATCCAACGCCGCATAGAGTTCGTCGACCGTCTTGGGCCGAAATGCATTGCGACACTCGGGGCGATTGAACGCCACACGCACCGTGCCTTGGCGCTTGGCGCGGTGGTAAGTGACGTCAGTGAAGCCCTCGAAGCCAGGGACTTCGTCCCAATCGTTGACGTCGAAAATGTCGGAGACCTGGCGGTTCATGGGCGCCAGGCTAGCAAAAGGCTCTCGGTCGGTCCTCACAAGAAACCCCTGGGTTCCGCAGGCGGATCCCAGGGGGCCTCTGTTTCGACGTGAGCGTGACTGCGGGTCAGCGCTTGTTCAACTTCAAGCGGAAGAATTGGCCGTCTATGTCCGTGTTCGTCGCGTAGTAGAGATAGCCGTCCTCCGATACGACGCAGGTCGAGTTGTTGTCGTGCTGGACGGGCAGATCGGGCAATACGGTGAATTCGTCGGCGGCAATGTCATAGCGATACATCTTGCCCGGATCGTCGTCGCTACCGACGTAGATGCCTCCCGCCAAGTCCTGACAGCTGTTGTCGCGGACGGGACCGCCCGGGCTGACGCTTCCTTGACTGAACTCCTCGCTGGTCAGATCGAACACCAAGAAGCTGTCGTTTTCGTAGCCCGTCACCACCAGCTTGTTCGACAAAGGATCGTAGGCGACGCGTGCTTCGTAGACGTCGAATGCGGGAAAATCGGCAGCGAACGAGAATGTATCGAAAGTTCCATCCTTCGGATCGTACTTGACCAACTCGTCGTCGCCGCCTGCGTACCAGATGAAGCCATTCGCATCGAACACAGCCGCCGTATCCTCGTTGGCGCCGTCGGGGACCTCGGTGCTGGGCGTCTCCCATGTCTCGGTGGCCAGGACGAAGCGATACATGCTGCCGCCGCGAGGGACCCAAATTGACATGGAGTCCACCGCGCCGTTTTCCCAGTAGTCGGGGGAGTAGGGCAACGCAGCCTCGAGAGCCGACCAGGAGTCCGCTGCAATGTCGTAACGCGTGTTCGTTGTCAGGTCGTAGATGAAATCTTGGCCGCTATAATGGAAACTCTGCAAACCCGCGAGGTTGTCGGAGGCCTCTTCGTTGATCGCGAGCGTTTCCCAAGGAGTCGAGGGACCACCTCCCATGCCGACGTCTTCTGTGCTCCAGGTGCCGTCCAAACGCACCCCGTAGGTGCAGATTGTGTTGCAGCGCGCCCAGACCTCGGCATTCTCGTCCGGTTCGCAGAGTTCACCGGCCTTGTCGTCTACGTGGCCGTCGCCGCAGATCGGCATCGTACAATCGGCATTGCAGCTCGCCGTCGTCTTGCCTTTCGAGTCGCAATCTTCATCGCCGTTCTTGACGCCATCGCCGCACCTTGCGACTGCGCAACTGCCATTTTTGCAGATCCCGCTTTCGCAATCCATGGCCTCATCGCAGCTATTGCTGTTGCTTCCTCCGGTACTGGAGCCTCCCGTACTGGAGCCTCCTAGACCCGCGTCCCCGCCATTCCCATCGGAGGGCGAGGGGTCACTGCCGCAGCCAGCAAATAGGAGCGCAGCCGCGCCCAACGTGGTCCAAGTCTTCTTGATGTTCATTGATGTAGCATTCCTCGAGTTGACCCTCGGGGTTGCGAGGGGTGAAGGATAGGGTAACGGCCGGTTGGAGCAGAACTCAAGATTTCGCGCTCCAGCTCCGCGCCGTGGGGTGACGTTTGGGTCACTACGGGGGCACACCGCCTCACATGTAGATGTGGGGCATGCGAATCCTCAAAGTCCTCCTCGTCGGTTCATCCCTTACCGTTCCTCTGTTCTCGCTCGGCTGCGCGGCTGATGGCGTCGAGAATGCAGGAGATTCCGTCGGCTCTGTCTCTCTGGCCCTGACCGGTCAGAGCAATACCGGCGTTACTTACAGGCTAAGCACGGCCTCTTTCGTCATCACCGGCCCCACCAGCACGGTGCTTTCGGGCAACGGGGACGTGCCCGTGGTTTCCACGGTTCTTGACGTCGGCAGCTATGGAATTCAGCTCGCTTCCGGCTGGAAGCTGGAGCGCTCGAATGGTGGGGCGTTTACGGAAGTAGAGGCGACGTTGACGTCTCCGAATCCACAGACCTTTGTCATTGGCGAAAGCGACACCACCCGCGTCTACTTCCAGTTCGAAGCTGGCGACGAGCTGGTGACCATCGGCGAGGGCAACCTTGAAGTGCTGATGAATATCGTTGAAGCAGACAACAGCCAGCCTCCCACCCTTGCGCGACTGATCGACAACTTTGCCGACCGCAACTTGGCGAGCGAGATCGCGGGTGCATCGTGGCAGGCGTTCAGCAACGGCGGTGCGCCCACGCCGCTGATCAGCTTCGTCCCCAGCCCGCTGGACACAGCCTTGGCGGTCGACTTCGTCGGCACCGACCCCTTCACTAGCGGCGTATTCTTGCCCATCTCCGCGACGGGAGTCGACGCCAGAGCGTACGCGGGTTTGATGATCACGGCCCGCCTCGACAACCCGAGTGGCCCGGTAATGATTCACATCGTGAAGGCCGGCGAGCAGTCGGGCTACACGGCGCCCGTGCCTTTTAGTCCCGTCTTTGAGCCCCGCCCGGTGCCCTGGGGCATGTTCCGCAACGACCAAACGGGACAACTGCTCGTGCCCGACGCACTGTCGGTGATCGTGCTCATGCCGCTCCAGGCGCCGGCGCACCTGGAAATCGAAGCCGTGGAATTCCTCTGAGACAGCCCAGCTTCGAAAGCAGAAAGAGAAAAACCCCGCACTCCAAAGGAGCGCGGGGTTTTCTCGTCGAGGCGAATGCTCTCAGCGCTTCACGCCGTCGAGGAGATCTTTGATGCCGCCGAGCGAGCCGAGCGCGGTCGAAGCCTCGTAGGGCACGTAGATCTTGTCGCCGGGCTTGGTGACGAACCTGGACCATTTCTCCAGGTAGTCGGAGGCAACCAAGAACTGAGCCGCCAGTTCGGCGGTTCCCAGCGCAGCACGCACCTGTTCGATGGCGTTGCGCTTGGCTTCGGCTACGGCCTTGATGGCTTCGGCCTCACCCTGGGCGCGGCGGATCTGCGACTCGCGCTCACCGTCCGAGAGGTTGATCTGCTCCTGACGCTGACCTTCCGACCGCGCAATGCGAGCCTGCTTGTCGCCTTCTGCCTCCAGGACCTTGGCGCGACGCTCGCGCTCGGCCTGCATCTGCTTCTCCATCGCGTGCTGGATGTCCTGCGGGGGCGTGATGTTCTTCAGCTCGACGCGATTCACCTTGGTGCCCCATTTGTCGGTCGCCTCGTCCAGCACCATCTTGAGCTTGGTGTTGATGAGATCGCGCGATCCGAGGGTCTCATCGAGATCCATCTCGCCGATGACGTTGCGGAGCGACGTCTGAGCCAGCTGGCTGACGGCGATGGGTAGGTTGGCGATCTCGTAGGCCACTTTCACGGGATCGACGACCTGCATGTAAAGCAACGCGTCGATGGTGAGCGAGACGTTGTCCTTGGTGATCACCGACTGCTCCGGCACGTCGAGCACGGTTTCGCGCAGATCGAGCTTGTGGGTACGGCGCACGCCGACGTCACTCACCCAGATGATATCGCGTGGCTGATCCAGAAAAGGGATCAGGATGTTCAAGCCGTTGGACAGCGTGCGCGAGTAGCTGCCAAGCCGCTCGACGACGATGCATTGGCTCTGCTGGACAACGCGAAAACCTTTGAAAATGAGAATGATGCCGAACAGCGCGAGCGCTAAAAGAACAAAAACCATGGCCCCTCCGAGGAAATAGAAATTGGCTCCGAGAGCCGGGCGCATCTTCGCTCGGCTTTGGTCAAAAAGGAATGTCGGTTTTTCGAGACGCCCGACTCAGGCGCTCAATGCGCGGCCCACGATGACCTTGTTGCCCTCGGTGCGCAGGATCACGACGCGCTCACCGACCGCAAACGACTCCTGACTCAGCGCTTGCCAACGATCGCCATACAACTTCACGTAGCCGCTTGGTGCGTCGCCGCTGATGGCCTCCGTCACCGTGGCTACCTGTCCGACCATGCCGGACGCTCCGGTAGGGGTGACCGATCGCTTCATGCGCGGCCAGATGAAGCGGTAAAACACGCCGTAGACGGCCAGGAGCCAGGCCGCCAAGACCCCAATCGTCGCGGTGAAGCTCAGGAGCGGCGACAATGCAGCCGTTGCCAAGAAAGCGATGCCCGCGGGCAGCATGAAAAACGAAGGCGTGAAGATCTCGAAGATGACGAATCCGACGCCCAGCACCGCCAAAATGACCCAAGTTTCCAAGTGCAATCTCTCTTTGTCGACGTGTACCAACGCGACGCTCGGATCTTACCCCCAGAAAAAGCGAAGGCCAGATGCCCGGAGCTTCTCTCCGAATCGTCTGGCCTTTTGGGGCTCTCACTGAGAGCTGAGTCTTAGCTCCGCCTTCTTAGAGCTTGCCCAGCGCGATTAACACCATGCGGCGCAGCGGCTCGGCTGCGCCCCACAGTAGCTGATCACCGACCGTGAACAGCGATACGTACTCGGGTCCCAGTTTCATCTTGCGCACGCGGCCGACCGGAATGGTCAAAGTTCCCGAGCAAGCGGCCGGCGACAGCCGAGCCAAAGTGGAGTCCCGGTCGTTGGGCACGAAATCCACCCACTGGTTGCCGCCCTGCAGCGCTTGCTCGATCTCGGCGAGCGGCACGTCGCGCGTGAGCTTGATGGTCAGGCTTTGGCTGTGACAGCGCATGGCGCCGATGCGCACGCAGGTGCCGTCCACCGGAACTTCTGGTGAAAGGCCGAGGATCTTGTTGGTCTCGACCTGGCCCTTCCACTCTTCTTTGGTCTGGCCGCCTTCGACCGCACGGTCGATCCACGGAATGAGCCCGCCTGCCAACGGCGCGCCGAATTCTGCCGTCGGGAAGCTCGGCGCCGTCATCGCGGCCTTCACGTCACGATCCAGATCCAGGATGTTCGAAGCGGGATTCTTGGCCGCGTCCACCGCGGCGAGCACGCCCATCTGGTCGACGAGTTCGCGCATGTTCTTCGCGCCGGCGCCCGAGGCAGCCTGGTAAGTGGACGCACTGATCCATTCGACCCACCCCTTGTCGAACAGCGCGCCCATGGCGAGCAGCATCAAGCTCACGGTGCAGTTGCCGCCGATGAAGTCCGTCTTGCCGTCTGCCAACGCCTGGTCGATGCGTGGGCGATTGATAGGATCCAGGATGATGACCGCCTGGGGAGCCATGCGTAGAGTCGAGGCTGCGTCGATCCACAGACCCTTGTATCCGCCGCCACGCAGATCGCCGTGGACCTTGGTCGTGTAGTCGCCACCTTGGCAGCTGATGATCATGTCCAACGCTGCCAGAGCCTTCAGATCGTTGGCGTCTTGCAAGGGCTTCTTGCCGTGGCCGACGTCGGGGCCGGCTTCGCCCGCCTGCGAGGTCGAGAAAAAGACGGGCTCGAAATGCTGAAAATCATTCTCGGCCAGCATGCGCTCCAACAAAACGGAGCCGACCATGCCGCGCCAACCGACAATACCTACGGTCGTCACGGGTTCATTCTTTCCAAAGGTCTGAGAGGCCGGCGACGCGCTGAATCTCGTCCGAGCCGGCCGCCAGAAGTGAATCAGACGAAAGAGAGCCGTGCAAACGCGCAAGAAAAGGGCCCGGACCCTGCGGTCCGAGCCCTTTTGGACTCTACGGAAGGACGGGACTCACTTGATCGCGAGCATTTCCTGGTACGTGGGCAACGGCCACACGGCGTAGTCGACGAGGTTCTCGAGAGCATCGACGGCAGCGCGCACTTCACCCATGGCAGGAATGACCGTGTCTTTGGCGAGCTTGGCGCCCTCCATGTCTTCGCCGCTGATCCCGCCAAGGGCGCCTTCGAGCTTGACGATGCCAGCCTTGAGCGAACCGATGAGGGTCGAGATCTTGCCGAGACCGTCCACGTCGCCCTCGACGCCAGCTGCCTTGGTCGCAGCCACGTTCTGAGCGAGCGTCGTCTGGTAGCCGAGGACCGCGGGCAGGATCTGCGTCTTGGCCATCTTGATCAGCGTTGAAGCCTCGAGTTCTACGTTCTTTACGTAGAGTTCGACCATGATCTCATAGCGTGAATGCAGCTCAGCCGGGGTCATCACGCCGTACTTGTCGAACAGCTCGATCACTTCTTTGCTGTTCAGTACCGGCAGAGCGTCGACGGCCGTGCGCAGGATGGGCAGGCCGCGCTTCTCGGCTTCCGCGCGCCACTCGGCCGAGTAACCGTTGCCGTTGAAGACCACGCGACCGTGCGTGTCGATGATGCCCTTGAGCAACTTTTGCGCTGCTTCACCGAGCTTCATCCCGCTGGCCAAGCTCTTCTCCAACTCGGTCGCGCACCAGTCGATCGACTCGGCGAACATGGTGTTCAGCGAGGCCTGGGGTCCGTTGATGGCCTGGTGACCACCCACGGCGCGGAACTCGAAGCGGTTGCCGGTGAAGGCAAACGGGCTGGTGCGGTTACGATCGCCCGGATCCTTGGGGAGAATCGGCAGCGTGTCGACGCCGAGCACTAGGGTGCCCTTCTCCTTGGAGGAGCGCGCGCCGCCAGCCTTGATCTGATCGAACACGTCCTGCAGCTGGTCGCCGAGGAAGATCGAGATGATCGCGGGAGGAGCCTCGTTGGCGCCCAGGCGGTGATCGTTGGAAGCCGAAGCGATCATGCCGCGCAACAGGCCGGCGTACTTGTCGACGCCGCGGATGATGGCGCCGCAGAATACCAAGAACTGCAGGTTGTCGTGGGGCGTATCGCCGGGATCGAGCAGGTTGCCTTGGGTGGCGTTGCCGAACGAGTAGTTCAGGTGCTTGCCGCTGCCGTTGAGGCCGGCGAAGGGCTTCTCGTGGGTGAGAGCCACCAGGCCGTAACGGTCGGCGACCGAACGCAGCGTGGTCATGACCTGCTGCTGATGGTCGCAAGCGAGGTTGCCCAGCTCGTGGAGGGGAGCGATCTCGAACTGGCCGGGAGCCACTTCGTTGTGGCGGGTCTTGGAGGGAATGCCCAGCTTGAACAGCTCGGTGTCGACCTCGATCATGAAGCTGAGCACGCGCTCTGGGATCACGCCGAAGTAGTGGTCGTCGAACTGCTGGCCTTTGGCGGGCTTGTTGCCGACGAGCGTGCGACCCGTCATTTGCAGATCCAGGCGCTGATAGAACCAGTTCTTGTCGACGAGGAAGTACTCTTGCTCCGGTCCGGCGTAGCTGACGACGGGTGCGATCTCGGTGTGGCCGAGCACCTTGAGCATGCGCCGCACCTGTACGTCGAGCGCCTTGGAGGAGCGCAGCACGGGGGTCTTGTTGTCGAGGGCCTCACCGGTCCAGGACAAGAAGGCGGTCGGGATACAGAGCGTGCGGCCGTTGGGGTTCTCGGTCAGGTAGGCGGGGCTGGTGACGTCCCACACGGTGTAGCCGCGGGCATGGTGGGTGCCGCGCAGGCCGCCGTTGGGGAACGACGAAGCGTCGGGCTCACCCTGGATCAGCAGCTTGCCGGGGAACTCGGCGATGGCGCCGCCTTCGCCGTCGGGAGTCCAAAAGGTGTCATGCTTCTCTGCGGTCCAACCGGTCAGCGGAAAGAAGATGTGCGCGTAGTGGGTCGCGCCCTTGGAAAGTGCCCACTCCTTCATGCCGGTGGCGACGGCGTCGGCCAACGTCGAGTCCAGGGTCGCGCCTTGCTCGATCGTCTTCTTCAAAGACTTGTAGACGGCCTTGGGCAGATACTTCTGCATGGCCTTGGCGCCGAATACGTTCTCCCCGTAGTACTCGCCCGTCTGACGCTTCTCGAAATCGAAAGGAGCGTAGTCGTTGTAGCTGTTGATCGCTTGAATGGCCTGTGCGCGACTCGTCGTCATGATGATGTACCTGTGTCCGTTATGGGATTGTGGAACTCCGAGCGGGTGGCGCATGAACGTCACCGTGCTTGGTAGGACTCGGGGCGGGGGCTCCACTCGGTCGGCTCCGCCGATTCGTTCGGGGGGAGTCGCCTGCGTGACCTCGTCACCGAGACAGCTGCTTCTCGGCGGCTCTCTTCCATACACCCCGAAACTTTTCGTCCATGTTTCGGGCTTCCCGGACCGTGGCAAAAAATCTCACCGCCCCTAAGATGCCGAAAACATTCGCTTAACCAGATGCTCCGGTCGCGCGGAGGCGCTACGCTCGGAATCATGTTTCCGCTGCCGCTCGCGCGCTCTGGACTGGTCGCACTGCTGGGCATGGGGCTGGTGGGATGCGGGGCGGCGGCAACCCCTCCCCCCGCCAAGGCGATTGCCCTCCCCGCGCTGCACGCTCCAGTGCAGACGCCCCAGCATCCCTGTCCTCCCCAGGCAACTTGCTGGTCGGCTCAGGCGCTGACCCAAGAGCCCGAGTCCGTCCGCCGCGAAGAGGTCGTGTTCGAGGATCCGCGTAAGTCCGATTTCATCGACTACCGCATTCCTTCGCTGCTGAGTTTGCCTGGGGGCGCCGAGATGGTGTTTGCCGAAAAACGAATCGAAGCCATGTGTCACGAGGGCGACAGTGGCTACATCGCCCTCGTCGGCAAGTTTCGCTCTTCGACGGCGTTGCCCTGGTCACGCATCCCCGACTTCGTCATTTGCGATCGACCAGGTGAGACGTGCGGCAATCCGACCGCAGTGTTCGACAGTCGGCGAAACAAAGTCGTCGTCCTGATGAACGAGAATGCCGGCCACATCGTCCAGACGAAAAAGTCGACCGAGTACTGCTCGAGCGGTTCGGTCTGTGATCGACGCACACCTGGAAAGCCAGCCGACTGGTGTGGCTCCGTCGACCCGGCGTCGCCCCTGAGTGGTGGCCAATGCGTCAAGCAAGGGTTGCCGGGAGTGCGTTGCGCAACCACCGCCCGCGGCGCCCGACGGGTATCGTTCGTCGAGAGCAACACCGCTGATCAATGGGAGTTGGGGGTGACTTTTGGTGTGCCCGAGGTCATCACTTCACGGGTGCAAGAGCCCGACCGCGCTTGGGACTCGGTGGGACCTGGCCATGGCATCGAACTGGGCGACGGTCGCTTGGTGTTTCCGGCGCATTCACGCAACGTATTCTTCGACCCCAGCACGGGCAGTTGGAGCTACCAGTCGCTGCTGGGCGCACCCGGAGGAGGCGAGGGCACGCTCACTCGCACGAACGATGGTCTTTTGATGCGCAACGACCGGCCCAGCGGCAAGCAGCTGGAACGAATCAGCCAGTTTCGACGCTACATGTCGCGGCAACAACCGGAAGGCAGCTGGACCCCTTTTTCGCCGGTGGGACAAGCGCTCATGCCGACGCACGGCGGCCGTGGTTTGGATGGCCAGCAGTGCGCGGCGTACTCCGCTGACTGCGACCGGTTTGCGCGCCCCAACCAGGAGCGAGGCCCTACGGGCGTGCAAGGGTCGGTCCGGCGCTACTCGACCGGCCCAGAAATCGATCGCCTGATTTTCTCGGGCCCGGCGAGCGCCTTGGATCGCTTCGGACTCACCGTGCGCCTCAGCTACGACGAGGGCGAGACCTGGCCGCTTGGTCGAGAGGTGCTCCCTCCCAAAGCCGACGAATACACCGGCTACTCGTCGGTCGATCGCCAGGGCGACGGCGTCGCCGTTCTGTTCGAACGGCGTCGCAGCGCCGGTCGAAGTGGCCCGAGGAAGCACACGATTCACTATCGCTGGCTCAGCTTGGCCGGGTTGCTGTGCGGCCGAGCCGAGCCGATCCTGATCGGTGGCAACGCTTGGATGGGGAACTTCACCCAGCGCATTCGGCACGCCGATGAGACGCTCGAGTACCGCGGTCAGGGGGTATTCGTTGGCAAAAAAGTCGACGTCTTGGTGCGGTCGAGCGTGAAGGCCCGCTCCAGCGACGCGTCGGCGCCCGTCAGCGTCACCTTTCTGGACGGCGGAGAACGACTGGAAGGCATCGTCGAACGCGCGGCTCCGGGCAAGCTGCAACTGCCAGGCGGAGATCTGCTGCTCGACGCCTGGGATCCAGGAAAACCGAGGTGCAACGTCGGATACTGAGCGTTGTTCTTACTTTGCCACTGGCAAATGCCCCGGCTTGTTCAGCTCGGCGAAGAAATCGTTGCCCTTGTCGTCGACCACGATGAACGCGGGGAAGTCGACGACTTCGATTTTCCAGACGGCTTCCATGCCGAGCTCAGGGTAGTCGAGCACGTCGACCTGTTTGATGCAGTCTTGCGCCAGGCGCGCCGCAGGGCCGCCGATCGAGCCCAGATAGAAGCCGCCGTGCTTTTTGCAAGCGGCCGTGACCTGCGCTGAGCGGTTGCCTTTGGCTAGCATGACCATGCTGCCGCCCGCGGCCTGGAGCTGGTCCACGTAGGCGTCCATACGACCGGCCGTCGTGGGGCCAAAGGATCCCGAAGCCATGCCTGCAGGCGTTTTTGCCGGACCTGCGTAGTAGACGGCGTGGTTTTTCAAGTACTCGGGCAGCGGTTGGCCCGCGTCCAGCAAGTCTTTGATCTTGGCGTGGGCGATGTCGCGCGCCACCACCAGAGTGCCGGTCAGGGCGAGACGAGTCTTGATGGGGTAGCGCGACAGCTCGGCGCGGATCTCGTTCATCGACTTGTTCAAATCGATCTGCACCACGCTCCCACCGAGTTCCTTGTCTTCGACGGCCGGTAGATAGTGCGCGGGATCGGTCTCGAGCTGCTCGAGGTAGACGCCGCTCTTGGTGATCTTGGCGACAGCCTGACGGTCGGCCGAGCAGGAGACTGCGATGCCCACGGGGCACGAGGCGCCGTGCCGAGGCAAGCGGATCACACGTACGTCGTGGCAGAAGTACTTGCCGCCGAACTGCGCGCCGATGCCGATGCGACGTGAAATTTCATGCACTTCTGCTTCGAGTTCATGATCGCGAAAGCCATGGCCAAGCTCGCTACCGTGCGCGGGCAGCGTGTCGAGGTACCGCGCCGACGCCAGTTTGGCCGTCTTGAGACAGTACTCTGCGCTCGTGCCGCCGATGACGATTGCCAAATGGTAGGGCGGGCAGGCTGCAGTGCCCAGACCGCGGATTTTTTCCTCGATGAACGACAACAGGCGCGCCGGGTTCAACAGCGCTTTTGTCTCTTGGTACAGGTAACTTTTGTTGGCCGAGCCGCCGCCTTTGGCCATGAACAAGAACTTGTAGGTGTCACCTTCGGTCGCGAACAATTCGATTTGCGCCGGCAAGTTGGTCTTGGTGTTGACCTCTTTGTACATGTCCAGTGGCGCCAGCTGCGAATAGCGCAGGTTGGTCGTGCGGTAGGTATCGAAGACCCCACGCGACAGCGCCTCTTCGTCGTTGATGCCCGTGAACACAGCATCGCCCTTCTTGCCGAGGATGATGGCGGTGCCCGTGTCTTGGCACATCGGCAACACGTGGCCGGAAGCGATGTTGGCGTTCTTCAGTAGGTCCAGCGCGACGAACTTGTCGTTGTCCGAAGCCTCCGGGTCGTCCAGGATGTGCGCGAGCTGCCGTAAATGCCCAGGCCTCAGCAAGTGTGCGATGTCGATCATCGCTTGCTTGGCGAGCAGAGTCAGTGCTTCGGGCTCGACCTTGAGGAAGGTTCGGCCTCCAGCTTCGAACGTCGACACGAAGTCATCCGTGAGCTTCCGGTAGTGGGTGAGATCCTCACCCAAGGGCAGAATCGACTGAAACTGAAACTCAGGTTCGCTGGCCATGCCTGGCGTGTTTAGCTGCCGGTTCGGGGGCCGCCAAGCCCGCTCGGCCACGCTATGAATCAGACCAGCTACCTCTCCTTCGTGTCGTGCTCGCCGGGGCTCGAAACGTTGCTCGGTCGCGAGCTTGTGGAACTCGGGTTTCCTGGGCAAGTCAAAGAGGCTGGCGTCGAGTTGCGCACCACTTTCGACGGCGTCGTCGGCATCGCGCTCGGCAGTGCTCTCGCCGAGGGGCTCAGGGTTCGCCTCAAGTCCTTCGTTGCCCGCGACTTTGGAGCGCTGATCGAAGGCGCTGGCCGCCTGCCTTGGCGGGCCT
>JBBQHO010000119.1:0-12074 GCA_038324055.1 Polyangiales bacterium
GCGGATTGGTGAAGCGCTCCACGCGGCAACCTCGCTCTTGGAGCAGCTCGGCCAACCGACCCGCAACGGCCTCGGGAGTCTGGCCCGGACTGGTCTTGAGCCGCAGTGCCTGACCGTCGACGCGCAGGGCGATTTCACCGCCGCTCGCGGGCAAGGCCTCCTCGCAGCCCACGCTGATGAGCGAGGCCTCCGGAGGGTCCACAACCTGCACGTCGACATCCCCCGGTTGCCCGAAATGGATACCGCATTGGCCCCAAACGTGGCTGGCCAAGGCAATCTCGGACAGGACCAGGTCGCGCGCCTCGGCGTCACTCGTTCCGACTGCCGGCATGCCGCCACGCGTCGTGCGCACGATGCGCGCGCGGAGCCGCGCGCGGTAACGACCTGGGCCCTTCACCTCCAGCTCGCGTGGTCCGCCGATGGGCAGGCTACTCGAAGCGCTCGGACCCAAAACGACACGCAGCCGGCCTCCGACCTCGCCCAAAATCGAACGACCGACGACGCGAGGGTGAGCCCGGTCGACCGCGTCGCCTACGACCCGCAATGGTCCCGTTTGCTTGCAGCTCATGCCGGCTTCGTGAACGTCGGGCGGACATGGCACGGCGCCCAGCTCCACCTTTGCGAGCGAGTCGCGGTAGCGCCCATTCGGCGATTCGCTCACCAACTCGAGCCGGTCAGGCAAGGCGCGCGCACTGCCAACGAGCACGAAATGCAGAGCATCGACGTCTCGGGGCTCGTCGACGGCCAATTCTTCTGGAAGCGCGCGGCTCGGCGACGCCCAGGCCGAAGCCCAATCGAGCTCGGAGCCTTTGCCGTCGAAGACGCGCACATCGACCACTTCGGCTTCGCGGAGCGAGCCGCCCACGCGGAGGGCCGTGCGGCCCGGCGCCAGGCCTAGGAGGTAATAGGGCGCCGTGGAACCCAGAGGCGTCCGTTCGTTCGCGCCGAGCCCCAGAACTCGCCCACTGGCGTCGACGAGCCGCAGTGGGCCTACGTTTGGTGCCCATTTCGCGCCGCCGATTTCAGCGAACGACAGCTGAGGCAACGGCCGCAGAGCCACCGGCTCCAGCTGATTCTGCAGGCGCTCGGCTCGCCCGTCGCTGTCAGCGTCGCTTCGCCCCACGGTCAGGAGGAGCGGCGCGGCTGGGTTTCGAGGCTCGTCGGCCCGGCCTTCGGGCAAGGCACACAGAGCCAAGAGTAGGGCCCGGCTCGAGACCGACAGCGACGTCACGGCTGTCAGCCTAGCACGACCGGCTTGGCGTGGCGGACGCCCCTTGGCTATGACCCAGAGGATGATCTCCGAGGATGAATACGTCGACCTGGCCCACCGCGAGCTCGTCCTGCTTCAGGACGCGCTCGACGCGCTGGCCACCGAGGCTTTGGACGTGGAGCTGGAAAGCGACATCCTCAGCCTCGAGTTCGAAGACGGCGCCAAATTCGTGATCAATTCGCACCGTGCAGCACGGCAGATCTGGATGGCTGCGGACCGCACCGCCTGGCACTTTGATTGGGACGAGGCCGAGCAGGCCTGGATCGCCAAGAAAAGCGGCGACGAGCTGTGGTCCGCTCTCGGCCGGGCCTTCGAAAAGCGGCTGGGACCGGGTCTGACGTTCGAGCGCCCACCCGGCTGAACGGTCGCGCGGGTCAGGTTTGCCCGGACGCGCCCGGTTTGCTCGCGCTGGCTGTGTTTCCTATAGGCACAGGCCACATGAGCCAGCCGAGCCCCTTCGAGAAGGTCTCCCCCCAGATCGATTTTTCCCGCGAAGAGCACACCGTCCTGGCGCTGTGGGAAAAGCTGGACGCGTTCGCAGAATCCAATCGTAGGCGCCAAGGCAATGCACCCTTCGTTTTCTACGACGGTCCGCCGTTTGCGACCGGCACGCCCCACTACGGCCACCTGCTCGCGGGCACGATCAAAGACATCGTGCCTCGCTACTGGAACATGCGCGGTCACGTCGTCGAGCGCCGCTTTGGCTGGGATTGCCATGGCCTGCCGATTGAGGCTCTAGCGCAGGAAGCTCTGGGTCTGGCGGGGACCTCGCAAATCCTGGAGCGGGGTGTGGACGTGTTCAACGAGCAGTGCCGGTCGATGGTGCAGACCTACGTCGCTGAATGGCGGAAGACCGTCACACGCATGGGCCGTTGGGTCGATTTCGACAACGACTACAAGACCATGGATCCCGACTACATGGAGTCCGTCTGGTGGGTGTTCAAGCAGCTATGGGAAAAGGGCCGCGTCTACCGCTCGTACCGCATCATGCCCTACAGCTGGAAGCTGACGACACCGCTCTCCAATTTCGAGGCCAACTCGAACTACAAAGACGTTCAAGATCCGGCGCTGACCGTGCGTTTTTCAGTGACGGCGCCCGCGCCGGCGCTCGCCAGACTCCAAGGTCCCATTGCTCTGCTGGCCTGGACAACCACTCCCTGGACGTTGCCGTCGAACCTAGCCCTGTGCGTCGGACCCGACATCGAATACGTGGCAGTGCGAGTCGAAGGCACGAGCGAAATCGTGGTGGTCGCCGAGGAACGAGTCGCAGCAACGTTCAAGAAGCAGCCAGTCGAACGGCTGGCGAGCTTCAAAGGCAGCGAAATCGTGGGGACGCGCTACAGGCCGCTGTTTCCGCATTTTGCCACACATCCTGGCGCGTTCGTCGTGCTGGGTGATGCCTTCGTCAGCACCGGTGACGGTACTGGCATCGTGCATCTGGCACCCGCCTACGGTGAAGACGACTTTCGGGTCTGCCGCATCGCGGCCATCGACCTGGTGGATCCGCTCGACGCGGAGGCCAAGTTCACCTCGCTGGTGCCCGAGTGGGCCGGCACTTTTTGCAAAGACGCCGACAAATCGATCATCGCCGCCCTCAAGCAGAGCGGCGCCCTGCTCCACCAGGACACGATCGTCCACAGCTACCCCTTCGACGAGCGCACCGACACGCCGCTCATCTACCGCGCCATCGACGCTTGGTACATACGCGTCAGCGACATGCGCGAGGATCTCGTGGCGCAAAACGACACTGTCGGCTGGGTGCCGGAAGCGGTCGGCAAGAATCGTTTCGGCAACTGGCTGAAAGATGCCAACGACTGGAACATCAGCCGCAATCGCTTTTGGGGCTCCTGCATCCCCATTTGGATCAACGTCGACGACGCGAACGACCAGATCTGTGTGGGCTCAATCGCCGAGCTCGAGGCACTGTCGGGCGTCCGGCTCACGGATTTACACAAGCATTTCGTCGACCCAATCGTCATCCAAAAAGACGGCAAGACCTACAAGCGCACGCCCGAGGTGCTCGATTGTTGGTTCGAGTCCGGCGCCATGCCGTATGCGCAGCAGCACTATCCGTTCGAGCCCGGCGACGCCGCTGCTGGCCCCGGCACGGACACGCGTTTCGACGCGTTTTTTCCGGCGCATTTCATCGCCGAAGGTCTCGATCAGACGCGCGGCTGGTTTTATACGCTGCTCATCCTGGGCACGGCGTTGTTCGGCAGGAGCCCCTACCAAAACGTGATCGTCAACGGACTCATCCTGGCTGAAGACGGCCAGAAAATGAGCAAACGCAAGAAGAACTACCCGGATCCGAACGAGGTGCTGGAAAAGTACGGCGCCGATGCGCTCCGCGCCTACCTGATTGATTCACCGGTCGTGCGCGGGGAACCGCTCAAATTCTCTGAAAAGGGACTCAAAGAGATCGTGCGGACGGTCGTGCTCCCGTATTGGAACGCTCTCTCGTTCTTCACCACCTACGCCAGCGTCGACGGCTACGACCCGCGAACCTGGAACGCGCCGGGGGTGGCGGCGCGCCCCGAGATCGATCGCTGGGTCTTGAGCGTGCTCGAGAGCTTGGTGCGCGACGTGAACCAGGAAATGGAGGCGTACCGACTCTACAATGTCGTGCCACGGCTCGTCCTGTTCATCGACGACCTGACCAACTGGTACGTCCGCACGAGTCGCGCGCGCTTTTGGAAGAGCCAAGACGACGCCGACAAGGGAGCGGCCTACGCGACTCTCTACGAAGTGCTCACCACCTTTGCGACCGTGCTGGCGCCTTTCATGCCGTTCGTCACCGAGTTGGTGCATCAGAAATTGGTGTGCGCCGTGGATGCGAGTGCTCCCAGCAGCATCCATTTCGTCGACTACCCGCAAGCTCGGCCCGCCCGTATCGACGCCGCGCTGGAAGCACGCATGAGCGTGGCTCGCGTCGTCGTGGCGCTGGGACGCAAGCTGCGCGAGGACCACAAAATCAAGGTGCGTCAACCGCTCGCACGGCTCAGCGTCGTGCATCGCGATCCGGTCGTGCGCGAGCAGGTGCTGTTGCAGAGCGCGCTCATCACAACAGAATTGAACGTCAAAGAAGTCATCGCATTGGCTGACGAAAGCGCTTTTTTGAGCGTGACCGTCAAACCGAACTTCAAGACGCTTGGCAAGCGCGCCGGGTCCAAGATGGCTGCCATCAAGGCCAGTCTCGAGAGCTGGGGGCTTGTCGAGGTTGCCGAACTGGAGGCCGGACGCGCATTGGTCGTCGAAGGTGAGAGCCTCCAGCTCGAAGACGTGCAGCTTCTGCGTTCGAGCAAAGGCGACGCAGCCGTCGCCACCGACGGCACGATCACGGTTGTGCTCGACACGGCGCTATCGCCCGCGCTCGTCGCCGAAGGGCACGCACGGGAACTGATCAGTCAGCTGCAGAGCACGCGCAAGGCGAGCGGCCTGGAAGTCTCCGACCGCATCAGCGTTCAGTGGGCTTGTGGCGACGAAGCGGTTGTCGCCGCCATCCTCGCGCACGTCGGAACAATCTCAGGCGAAGTCCTGGCCAGCTCATTCGTGCGCGGCGAGGGTCAAGCAACTCTCGACGTGAACGGCGTATCGGTTCAGGTCACGATCGAGAAAGTTTGACGCCAAGCCTCTCGGGCAAAGCGAAACGCGCTGGCACTCCACCGAGTCCTGCGCTGACACTGAAGTCCCAGTAGCGGGCGCCCAGTCTTTCGATCGGTGCATCGAGGCCTGGCCAACCCAGCCGAACCCGTTCCAATCCGCCAAGAACGCGCCGTAAACTGGGCACCCAGTAGCGATGGTTCGTTCGGCTCAGCCCCAGCTCATCGGCGAGCGCGTCGCCGATGAGCCCGCGACACACGCCCTCGGCAGCCGCGACCTGACGCGCAGCGCGGCGCTGCTCGATCGGCGTCCGGGCATTCCCGAGCGGACCATCGATGAGGGCACGCACGAGCGCCCGCGAGTCGTCGTCGGGCGGGCCCTGTGTCAGGTGAATGAACGCGCCTTGGCGCTCGGCTTCGGCGAATGTCGCGGGCAAGAGCTGCTCTTCGACGCCCATGGCCCAGCCAACGACGCGCCACAGATGCTGGTAGTCGTCGAGTTCTTGCGGGCTGAAGCGAAACCCGAGTCTGGTGAGGCCGCTGGCGAACACGCTCGAAAAGAGCAGTACGGTCGCGAGCATGTCGTGTTGATTGATCGGCAGAGCCCACGCCAGACCATCCCAACGATCGCTCTGTCCGATGAGTCGCCGCACCTGGGCGTGCATGAGCCGCACGCGCAAGGTGAAATGAAGTCCGGCCCCACCGCGTTCAAGGCCTCCGGGTGCGCAAACTGCCGTCACGAAGCGGCCCGTTTCGGCCAAGCGACGCTCGGCACGCTCGGTGAGGCGACCCGAAAGCGCCAGTGGCTTGTTTCCTGCGGGAGCCGCGTAGCCGTGAACCAACGAGCACAAGCCGAGTGTGGCTCCGCCCAGAACACCCGAACGTCGGAACACCGCGCCGGCGCGTTCGATGCGCGTAAAGTTGGTCCAGCTTGGCAGTGCCGCCGCCACGGACGCGTACTCGGCCAGCGCAGAGGGTACAGCTCGATCGCCCGCGAGAGCCCGATCGATAAGGTCGTCCCGGTCGCCCGCAGACGACTGGGCGACTTCGGCCACGGCAGCGTCCGCCAGCGGATCGACGCGCGCGAGCGCAGGCAACAAGAGCTCGCACAAGTCGCCGTATTCGCGCTCGGCCTGCTGCACGTTGTGGACGCGGGCCGGGTACTTCATGCCGGGAGCCTGGCGCGCTTCGCTCCGTTCGGCACCTGCAAAAGACGCGAATTCGTCAGCGCAAGATGCCCAGGCTCGACAAAAGCGGTTCGGGATCGGCGGCGTGGCCTGCGCCGATGACCGCGACCCCTGCTGCGCCGGCCGCAAGCAGCGCCGCTACATCCTCGGGACGTACGCCGCCGAGCCCGTACACGCTCAAGGACGGGCGGCGCCCGTGTAGCCCATTTGCGAGCCTTCCGAAGCCGTCGACACCCAGAGCCGCGCGATCTTTTCGAGACGCGCACACTGGACTCACGAACACGGCCGAGAGGGCGTTGAGCTCGGCGTCGGCGAGTGTCTCGTCCGCATGATGGGCTCGGGACAGCCAGGCTTGCGGAAGGACCGCCCGGAGTTCGCTCGGCGGTAGCCCCAAAACGGGCAAATGGACGCCGTCGGCTTCGAGTAGCCGCGCCAGATCCGCACGCTCGGCGACGACGAAACGCTGTTCACTCGTGTGGCAGAGCGCGCTCAAGCGGAGCCCCAGCGCGAGGCGGTCCCGCACTGGAAGCTGCCTGTCCCGAAGCACGACCACGACGCTGCCGGCCCGTGCTCGCCCAAGCAACGAGCCCAGCGAAGACAGCGGATCGGGGTACTTCGTCGTGTCGGTGAGCACCACCAACGGCGCTGCGTGAGCGCCCTGCATCAAGCTTGCGCTCGTCGGGCCGTCCCCAGATACAGAAAGAGCCAAGCGAACAGCGCAGCACCGACGGCGTCGGCAATCGCGTCCCACAATTCGGCGGTGCGATGAGGCAAAAAGGCCTGCCAGACTTCAAGCAGGATGCCCGCTCCCGTCGCCGTCAGAAACGCCCAGACCGAGAGCGTGGGCGGCGCCACGTTGGGCCGCAGGTATTCGAAGGCCCGGTAGTGCGTGCGCTGCATGACCCCAAAGAACAAAGCGTGGAGCAACTTGTCCTTCCAATGAAATTGAACGACCGCTAGCGGATCCTGGTCGATAGAGCCTACGTAGAAGGCCGTCACCAGGTACAGCAGTGCTGGGACCAACGCGACAGCGGCGCCGCGATTCACTCGATCAGGCCCACGGTCGGACTCGAGGCGTTGGCGTAGGCTTGCTTGGGCATACGTCCGGCGCGGAACGCCTTGCGACCCGCTCGCACCCCCTCGCGCATGGCTTCGGCCATGAGCACGGGCTTTGTGGCGTGGGCGATGGCGGTATTGAGCAGCACGCCGTCGCAGCCGAGTTCCATGGCCACAGCCGCGTCACTCGCCGTTCCTACCCCTGCGTCGACGATCACCGGCACCTGGGCTTGCTCGAGGATAATCTGCAGATTGTGAGGATTGCGGATACCGAGACCCGAGCCGATCGGGGCGGCCAACGGCATCACGGCGGCGCAGCCGATGTCGGCGAGCTTGCGGCAAACGATCGGATCGTCGATGCAGTAGGGCAGCACCGTGAATCCTTCTTTGACCAATAGCCGCGCGGCTTCGAGCGTCTGCTCGTTATCGGGATAGAGCGTCTTGGGATCGCCAATCACTTCCAGCTTCACCAAATCAGCCATCCCCAGCTCGCGCGCCAAGCGCAGCGTGCGCACGGCTTCGTCGGCGGTGTAGCAGCCAGCGGTGTTGGGCAAGAGCTTCCATCGACCGCTGGCCAACAGGTGCATGAGTGACCCGGCTCCGCGATCGTTCAGGTCGACGCGGCGGAGCGCAACGGTGACCAGTTCCGCTCCTGACGCCACGAGTGCCTGCTCGGTCTCTTGGACGCTCTTGTACTTGCCCGTCCCGACGATCAGGCGGCTCTTGAAGGTGAAGCCGCCCACCCGGAGGACATCGTCTTCGTCGATCTCATCTGATGCACGTTCGCCGTCTGCCATGGCCCACGCGATACCGTGGGCGGAGCGTCCAACCAAGTGCCGGCCGCGCTCAGCGAAACCCAGCCTTGCGCGACGTTTTGGCCTCGCCGTCGACACCGCCTGCGAACACGTCGCTGAGCTGGAGCACGGTCAACTCTTCGCGCACATTTTGGGCGAATACGAGCTCGCCCTTGAGGCGGAGGCGCGTGACCTTGGAGATGTTCAGGCCGACGCCGCCCTTTTCGGCGTGAAGAGTCAGGGTTCGCTCGCCCGGCAACACCCGCCAATCGCCGTCGGTTTCCACGCCCGCTGCCTCGAGGAGTGCCGAAAGATGCTCGTTCGTCATGCGCTCAGCCTCTACCCGCCCGCGCAGCTCCGTCAAGGGCGCGCATTTGCTCGCAGCTCTCTTTCCGAGGCATGCCTTTCTCCGTTCGCAGGCACGACAAAAGTCCTATCTTCGTGGCTGTGACCAGCACGCCCATCGCGCCCACACATCGAGCCCCAGAGCCAAAGGCGCCCGGCTCGATGGCTCATTCGCCACCGTCCGCGACACCTGGCGGGCCGCACATCGCCGTCGAGAGGCTGTGCAAGAATTTTGGTTCGACCGTCGTACTGCGCGACGTCGAGCTGAAGGTCGCCCGCGGCGCCATCGCTGTCGTGATCGGCGGTTCGGGCGCTGGCAAGACGACGCTGCTCAAGCTCCTGATTGGGCTCGACCGACCGACGAGCGGTAGCATTCATATCGCCGGACAAGACATCGCGCCGCTCAGCGAGCGCGAGCTGAACGAGGCAAGAAAGAAGCTGGGCATGGTCTTTCAGTATTCGGCGCTGCTCGATTCGATGAATGTCCTGGACAACGTGGCCTTTCCGCTTCGCGAGCACCGCAAGCAGTTGAGCCAAAAAGAAGTGCGAACTCGCGTCATCGAGAAGCTCTCGGCACTGGGCTTGAACGACGTCGAGCAGAAGAAACCGAGCGAACTCTCGGGTGGTATGCGCAAGCGCGTCGCCCTGGCGCGCGCACTGATGCTCGAGCCCGAAGCGATTTTTTACGACGAACCGACGAGCGGCCTCGACCCACTGACCGCGCGCATGGTCGACGAGATGATCGTCGAGACACGGGATCGCTTCGGCGTAACCAGCGTTGTCATTTCTCACGACATGGCAGGGGCGCTGCTGATTGCCGACCACATCCATTTGCTCGACGAGGGTCGTCTGGTCGTCTCGGGCACCCCGCGCGAACTCTTGGGGAGCAACCAACCTCTCGTCGCGCGTTTCATCGAAGCCAGTGGCATCGACGCGGGCCGGCTTTTGAAAGAGTCGACTCCAGGCTAAACCCGACACCCGTGACGAAAGCTCCGATTCTGGTGACCGGCGTGGCCGGATTCATCGGCAGCCACACTGCGCTCCAATTGCTCGAACGTGGCGAGCGCGTGGTCGGCATCGACAATTTCAACGACTACTACGCGCCCGAGCAGAAGCGCGCCAATGTGGCCGTGATCGAACGAGCTGGTGGCGATTTCGAACTGGTCGAAGGCGACATTCGGGATGGCGTGCTGCTCGAGCAGGTGTTCTCACGTCACCAGCCGCGCGCGGTCGCGCATCTTGCGGCCATGGCCGGCGTCCGGGCCTCGGTCGAGCAGCCGTGGCTCTACTACGACGTGAACCTGACGGGCACACTCAATCTCTTGGAGGCGGCGCGCCGCCACGGGCGCCCGCAATTCGTATTTGCTTCGACGTCGTCAGCCTACGGGCGCAGCCCCGTGACGCCGTTCGTCGAAACGGATCCGGCGGATCGGCCGCTGGCCCCCTACCCTGCCAGCAAGCGGGCGGCCGAATTGCTCGGTCACAGCTATCATCACATGCACGGTCAGGACTTCACCGCGCTGCGCTTTTTCACGGTTTACGGCCCGCACGGCCGACCCGACATGCTGGCGTACATGGTTCTGGAGAGCATGCGCCTCGGTCGGCCCATGCCGCTCTACAACGGCGGCGAGATGTACCGCGATTGGACCTACGTCGGCGACATCGCAACTGGTGTGTTGGCTGCGCTCGACCGACCGCTGGGCTACGAGGTGATCAATCTGGGCCGAGGACAGCCCGTCAAGTTGAGCGATTTCGTGGCTGCGCTCACGGCGCTGTCGGGCCAAGCCGCTCACTTCGTCGACGCCCGTATGAACGATGCCGACGTGCCCTACACGGGCGCCGACATCGACAAGGCCCGGCGCCTACTGGGCTACGACCCGACGACCTCTGTCGCCGAAGGCACGAGGCTGTTCTACGAGTGGTACATCCAGAACGTCGGAAAAATAGGATCAAAATGAGCGAAACCGCGACTGCCCGAAGGCAGTCGCGGCTCACGCGTGGCCATGCACTCGGCCAGTTCGAACTCAGTTGGCTGCGGCTGCCATGGCCGCAACTTCGGCGGCGAAGTCCGGACCCGTGGGGAGTTCGATGCCCTCGCCTCGCTCGAAACGCACGAAGCGCACGAACTCGACGGTGCCACCAGCGGCCTTGCCGGCCTCGATGCGAAGCTCGTCGATGGTGTGCTTGGTGTCGATGACGCTCGGCTGCTCGACGAGGCACACTTCCTTGGCCCACTTGGCAATCTTGCCGTCCACGACCGAAGCGCGCTTCTCGGGCGGGATCTTGCCCTCTTCTTCGAGCTGAGCCGCGTAGATAGCAGCCTGTGCTTTCTTGTCGGCCTCGGGGATCTCGCTCGAGTTCAGATATGGAGGAGCCATAGCGGCCACCTGCATCGCGCAGTTCTCGACGAACTCGCCGATTTGCGAGCCCGTGTTCACGCTATCGGTCTTTACGGCCAAGATGACGGCAATCTTGCCGCCCAAGTGAACGTAGCTCGTGACGAGACCTTCGCCTTCTACGGCGACTCGGCCCCAGCGGCGCACAGTGATGTTCTCACCCAGCTTGCCGACGAGAGCTGCACGATGGTCTTCGACCGTACCGTCACCGCCGGGGAAAGGCAGCGTCAATAGATCGGCGCCATCCTTGGCTACGAGGGCGACGTCGACAACCTTGGTCACGAACGCCAAGTAGTCCTCGTTGCGCGCGGCGAAGTCCGTCTGGATGTTGACCTCGACGATCACTGCGCTTTTCTTGTCGCCAGCCACGCGCGTCGCGACGACGCCCTCGGCTGCCACCGAACCGGCGCGCTTGGCGCTCTTGGCGAGACCCTTCTTGAGGATCACCTCGACTGCCTTATCCATGTCACCTTCGGCCTCGCTGAGCGCCGATTTGCAGTCGTTGAGACCAGCCTGGGTTCGATCCCGGAGCTCTTTGACCTGCTGCATGCTTACCTGAGCCATCTTCTTCTCTCCTTGTACGGGGCTATAGAGGGGTCAGCCGGCCGCAGCTGATTCGATCGAACGCTGCGCCGGCTTTGGGGGGAGAGCGGCTCACCAGCAGGGAGCCGCATCTCGAGAGCAATCAGCGGCGGTTTGCGTAGCTGACCTGGACGTCGGGTCCGTTGCCGCGGCTCTGCTGGTCGCCACGATTGTCGCGACGACGCGACACTCCGTAGACACAGGCATCGGCAACGGCCGAGGTGATCAGACGGATCGAGCGAATGGCGTCGTCGTTGCCGGGAATGACCCAGTCGACCAGGCCGGGATCGCAGTTCGTGTCGGTGATAGCCACGATCGGGATGCCGAGCTTGCGCGCTTCCTTGACGGCGATCAGCTCTTGCTGGGGATCGATGATGAACATGACTTGCGGAATGGCAGCCATACCCTTCATGCCGCCGATGTACTTCTCGAGACGAGCGCGCTCCTTGTCGAGCTGAACGGTCTCCTTCTTGAGGAGCTGCTCGTAGGTGCCGTCGTCACGCATGCGCTCCAAAGTGCGCAGACGCTCCAGGCCGCCCTTCATGGTGCGAAAGTTCGTGAGTGTGCCACCCAGCCAACGGTTGGTGACGTAGAACATGCCCGAGCGCTCGGCTTCGCCCTTGATGATCTCTTGGGCCTGACGCTTGGTGCCGACGAACAGTGCGTTGCCGCCGCGGGAAACGGTGTCGGACACGAACTTGAGGGCGCGCTGCGCCAGGTTCGCGGTCTGATCGAGATCGATGATGTGGATGCCCTGACGAGCGCCGTAGATGTACGGCTTCATCTTGGGGTTCCAACGCTTGGTCTGGTGACCGAAGTGGACGCCTGCCTCGAACAACTCGCGC
>JBBQHO010000120.1:0-11872 GCA_038324055.1 Polyangiales bacterium
CAAGGCAGCTCTGGCAGAGCGCAAGGCAGCGCGCGCCGCGAGCCAGACAACGCCCGAAGAAGTGTCAGCAGCGCCAGCGCCCGCAGGGACAGCGTCACCGGCAGTGACGTTACCGGCAGCGACATCAGCGGCATCAGCGACACCCGCACCACCCGCCGCGGCGTCGCTGCCCACGCCCGATGATTCAGCTGCGGCGCAGCCCCCGTCCAGCGAGGAACCGCCGCCCCCTCCGCCCCCGTTGCCCGAACGGACGAAGCCTACAGCGACCGAGGCAGAATGAGGCGACGGGCGAGCAGCGCAGCCGTGAACGTCGCACGCAGGTAGAATCCTTTGGGCTGCTCGTCGTAAAGCCCTCCCTCTTCGTCCAGGGTGCGACGGCGCGAAGCGCCCCGCGCCGCTTTGGGGCGCACTTGCAAGACTTGACCGAGGTGGGCCGTGAGCTCCGAAGTTCGGCCGCGGGCGATGAGCGCACTCAGTTCCTCCCAGTCTTGGCGCAAAAGCCGCGCTTCCTCGACGTCGGGCTGCCACAGAAACGGCGTGCCCACGCGACGCTGCGCGACGGCCACAGAGCGAGTGCCTTCGACCGGCACCCACAGCACGCGCGCCAGCTTCTTCTGGAGGCGACTCGTCGCCCACTCGGCCCGACTCATTTCCGGCAGCTCGATGGTGCAGACGAATGTGCTCTCGAGCGGCTTGCCACGGACATCGACCGGCAAGGTTTTCAACTCGATGCCCAGGTGCGGAAAATCGGGTTCGGCGCGGGAAGCCGCAGTGGCTCCGAGCAACGACTCCATGAGCTGCCCGACCCAGCCCTTGGCGCGGCGCAGATCCGGGGGCACCTCGCGGCCTCTCGCTGCTCCGAGTTCACCCAGGGTGCGCCCCGCCAAACCCGCCGCCCGCTGGAGCAGCTCGGCTTCGTCGAGGGGGTCTACGTTTTTTGGCGAACCCAACACCATCCGGACCTCTACCGCACTCTCCCGCCGCGAATCCAGCCTACTCGACCCCGCCTGTGGCCTGTGCCAGGGAACGCCCATGGAGCTCGATCACATCCAGATCACGGGAGCGCGTGAGCACAATCTGAAATCGGTGGATGTTCGCATTCCCAAGAAGAAGTTGGTCGTGCTCACGGGTGTCTCGGGCTCGGGCAAATCGTCGTTGGCCTTCGATACACTCTACGCCGAGGGTCAACGGCGCTACGTCGAATCGCTCTCGGCCTATGCGCGCCAGTTCTTGGGAAGGCTCGACAAGCCAAAGTTCGACTCGATGCGCGGATTGTCTCCGACAATTTCGATCGAGCAAAAGACCGCCGGTTCGAATCCGCGCTCCACGGTGGGCACCATCACCGAAATCGCCGATTACCTGCGCGTTCTTTACGCGCGCGTCGGAGTGCAGCACTGCATCACCTGCCACAAGCCGGTCAAAGGGCAGAGCGCCCAGAAAATCGCCGGCTTGATCGCCAACGAGAAGTCAGGGACGCGCGTCGTGCTGCTGGCGCCGCTGCTCGTCAATCGCAAGGGCGAGCACCGCGAGCTGCTCGAGGATGCGCGGCGCAAAGGCTGGGTTCGCCTGCGCATCGACGGAGAAATCGTCGAAAGCGAAGGTCTAGAGGCGCTCGACAAGAAGAAGAAGCACGACGTGGATGCCGTGGTCGACCGAATCGTCATCGGCCAGGCGAGCGCGACCCGCATCACGGAATCCGTCGAGAAAGCCCTCGCCGCAGGCAACGGCGAGCTGACGGCCCACGTTCCCGGCCGCGCCGACACCATCTACTCGCGCAACTCCGCCTGCTGCGGGCGCTCCTATCCAGAACTCTCGCCGCAGAGCTTCTCCTTCAACAATCCGCAAGGCATGTGTCCCGATTGCTCGGGTCTCGGCACCCGCGTCGCCATGGACCCAGAGCTGATCGTCCCCGACGGATCGCTCACCATCGACGAAGGTGCGATTGCGCCTTGGGGCGAAGAGATCTCGGCCAAGGACAGCGGCTGGGGCAACGGCACACGCCTCCAAATCCTCAAGCAGCTCAAGATCCCGCTCGACAAACCGTGGTCAAAAATCTCCAAGGCTCACAAGAACGCAGTTCTCCATGGCACGGGCGAGAAGCGCTACACCGTGAAGTGGCAAGCGCAGAGCGGGGGCGGCACGCTGCATGTGCGTTGGGAAGGCCTGGTCCCGCGCATGATGCGACGGCTGAGCGAGAGCAAAAGCGAAAGCGCGCGCAAGTTTTACGCCAAATTCATGGGCAGCGCGCGCTGTCCGACGTGCGACGGTTCGCGCCTGCGACCGGAGAGCGCGGCCGTCAAGATCGCCAAGCGCTCCCTGGCCGAGCTCGGCGCACTCACCGTCCGCGACGCTCGCGCCTTCTTCGACCAGCTGGGTCTGACCGGCAGCGACGCCATGATCGCCAGCGAGGTGCTGAAAGAAGTGCAGAGCCGACTCGGATTCCTCGATCGCGTGGGGCTCAGCTACTTGTCGCTCGATCGCCCGGGACCCAGCCTGTCTGGCGGCGAGTCGCAACGCATCCGTTTGGCCAGCCAGGTCGGATCAGAACTGACCGGCGTCATCTACGTGCTTGACGAGCCCAGCATTGGCTTGCATCAACGGGACAACGATCGACTGATCAAGACACTGATTCGCATGCGCGACATCGGCAACACGGTCGTGGTCGTGGAGCACGACGAAGACACGATTGCGGCGGCCGATCACGTGATCGATTTCGGTCCCGGCGCCGGTGCGCACGGTGGGCAGGTCGTGTTCGCCGGTACGCCAGCGGCTTTGGCCAAGTCCGCGCAGAGCACGACGGGAGCCTACATTTCTGGCCGAAAGTTCATTGCCGTGCCAGGCGAGCGCCGCAAACCGCGCGGCAAAATCACCGTGCGGGGCGCACGAGAAAACAACTTGAAGAATGTAACGGTGGATATCCCGCTCGGCGTCATGACGGCAGTGACCGGCGTCTCCGGCGCGGGCAAGAGCACCCTGATCAACGACATCGTCTATCCGGCTCTGGCCAAGAAGCTCCACGACAGCGCCGAGCCCGTCGGGGCCCACGCCGGCATCGACGGGCTCGACGCGCTGAACAAAGTCATCGACATCGACCAGAAGCCCATCGGCCGAACGCCGCGCAGCAACCCCGCCACGTACATCAAGGTGTTCGACGAAGTCCGCAGGCTGTTTGCCGAGATTCCGGACGCCAAGGCACGCGGCTATACGCCTGGGCGCTTCTCCTTCAACGTAGCCGGCGGCCGCTGCGAGGCCTGCGAAGGCGACGGCGTTCACAAGGTCGAGATGCATTTCTTGGCCGATGTGTACGTCGTCTGCGATGACTGCAAGGGCAAACGCTTCAACGAGGCCACGCTGGAGGTGCGCTACCGTGGCAAGAATATCGCAGAAGTGCTCGAATTGACCATCAGCGAGGCCCGCGAGATCTTCGCGGCCCACCGCAGCATCGCCGAGCCGCTCGCGCTGCTCGAAGAAGTCGGTGTCGGCTACCTGCATCTGGGGCAACCGTCTCCTACGCTTTCGGGTGGCGAGGCTCAGCGTATCAAGTTGGCTCGTGAATTGTCCAAGCGAGCCACTGGAGACACGCTCTACATCCTAGATGAGCCTACGACGGGTTTGCACTTCGCCGATGTGCACAAGCTACTCGAGGTCCTCCATCGCCTGGTCGACGCCGGCAACAGCGTTGTCGTGATCGAACACAATCTGGACGTCATCAAGACGGCTGATTGGATCATCGACCTGGGACCCGAGGGCGGCCCCGATGGTGGCCACATCGTCGCTCAGGGCACCCCCGAGAGCGTGGCGCGGGAGCCGCAGTCGTCGACTGGTAGCTACTTGAAACGCTTGCTCGCTGCCAAGCACACGAAGGCAAGGGCAAAGCCCGCTCCCGCTCGATCGCAGTCGAGCGTCAGGAAAGCCCCTGCCCCGCATCGACCAGCAGGGGCGTCTTCCAAAAAGACTGCCGTCCGGAGGAAATGATGGCCCTTTCCGCCACCATGTACCATTTCCAGATCTCGCTTTCGGACGTCGAACGCGGCGTCTACACGGAGATCGATCTGCGGGTGGCGCGCCACCCCTCCGAGAGCTTTCGCTACATGATGACGCGGACCTTGGCTTACGCGTTGCTCTACGAAGAAGGTATCGCCTTCAGCAAGGGCGGCCTTTCGGCGAGCGAGGAGGCCCCTCTTTCGGTCCGAGACCGTACGGGCGCACTCGAAGTGTGGATCGAGATCGGTGCGCCGTCAGCGGAACGTCTGCACAAGGCATCCAAGGCCGCTCCTCGCGTCGTGCTCTTCACGCACACCGAGCCCAACCAGGTGCGCAAAGAAGCCAACTCGCGCGCCGTCCACAAGCTGGAGAGCATCGAGTTCTATGCGCTCGAGCCGGCATTCTTGGACCGGCTCGAGCCGTTGATGACGCGCAACACCAGCTTCGAGATCTTGCGGAACGAGGGTCGCCTGTACGTGACTCTTGGCGGGCAAACCGAAGAAGTTGCGCTCGAATTGGGATCGCTCCGAGAAAGCTGAAAGCCGTTGTTTTCCGTGTTTTCGAAGTCGGTTTGCCTGTCGCTTTGCGTACTCGCCTGGGCTAGCGGATGCGACCAGCCGGTCGCGGCCCAAAAGCCGAGCGAACCCGCAGCTTCCGTGCCCACCCCAGCGCTGCCCGCCGTTGCCGCAGTTCCGGCACCAGTGGCGGAGGTGCCAACGGAAACCGCCGTCGTGCCGCGCGACGTCCCACGGGTCTACGCCAAGAGTCGGAACGTTTGGATCCGCAGTGGTCCGACGACCGACACACAGTGGCTCGGTTTTCTGTGGTTCGGCGGCTCGGTGAAAATTCGCGAGCCGCGCGGCCAGACCGGCCTGGGTTGCAGCAACAAATGGATCGCCATCGAGCCGCGCGGTTGGGTCTGCGTCGACGGCGAGCAGGCGACGACCGATCCCGACGACAGCGAACTCGCACAACTGTATCGCTACCGTCCACGTGTCGATACACCCTGGCCGCACCACTACGCCGCTGTCCACGAGATGACGCGTCGCTATCCGGCTCTGCCGGATCGAGCGCTCCAAAAAGCATGGGAATTGAGCTTCGAGCGTCACCTGGCGGACGTTTTTTCGGCGCGCAAAGCTCCGAACGCGCCGCCCGAGTTCGCGCTCAGCGGGCGCGCCGCACCGGTCTTGCCCAAGCTGCCGCGCGGTCTCTCCGAAAAGCGCGACCGCATCTGGCCGCGCTCGGCCTTCGCCTACAGCGAGGCCTTCGATCACGACGAGCGCGCCTTCCTGCTTGCGGCCGACTTGACTTGGGTGCCGCGCGATCGGGTCGAGCTCCTGCCCCGCACGGAGTTTGAAGGGCTGGTGCTGGGCGGCGATACCCAGCTGCCGCTCGCGTTCTTCCGGGGTCGCGAGCGACCGGCCTTTCGGAAAAGTGCGAGCGGTGAATTCGTCCCCGCCGAGGCCCGCTTCGAGCGACTTGGCCATGTGCCCTTGAGTGGTGAGACGGAGCAGCGCGAGCACGTGCGCTATTTCAAACTCCGCGACCAAGAGCTGTGGGTGAGCAGCCGCGAAGCCGTGGTTCCCGAGCCCCAGAGCAGGACGCCCTGGGGCGCTCCCGTGGGCCACGCAGACACGACTGGCGTCGCGCCGCCGGGCCGCGCGACCTGGCTGGAAGTCAGCATTTTGGGGGGGTGGCTGATGGCTTTCGAAGGCACGCGGCCCGCCTACGTCACGCTGATTAGCGCCGGGCGCGGTGGCACGCCGCAGGGCGACAAGGATCCGCTTGCAACGGCCAGCACCCCGACCGGTCGCTTTCCGATCAGTGGCAAGTTCAAGACGGCGACGATGGAGTCGTCGAGTTCACCCATCGTCCATGGCGACGTGCCTTGGACTCAAAATTTCTCGGGCCCCCACGCCATTCACAGTGCCTATTGGCACGACGACTGGGGCAGTCTCAAAAGCGCGGGCTGCGTCAACGTCGCGCCGCGCGACGGCAAGTGGCTTTTCGAGTTCACCGAGCCCGAAGTGCCCGAGGGATGGCACGGTGTGCGCCAGGTGGGTCGGTACGGGCCGTCCACCTGGGTCATCGTTCACGAGTGAAGCGTGAGGGGCCCAGGAATGCGAAGCCGAGCGCTTCGTGCCCGACCAAAGAGTCCTCGTTGGCGACGCTCTGGCCCGAGCCCAGCGGGTGCACGTCGACCGCAACACCCACGAGTTCACCTGCGCGAAACAGCGACAATTCTGCGGGACCGTCGACATTCGGTCGTCGAGCAATTTCGAGTTCGAAGCGCTCTGCGCCGCCGCCGCGAAAGGCGTCGTGAGGCAACGTCCAGCGCTGCAGCAGGTCGGGCTCCAGACCTGGCTGTTCCTTCAACAACTCGACGTGACCCGTCGCGCCATCGAAACCGAGCACATAGCGACCGTGCTGGCTTTCGAGCAGCGCGACACGCACTGAGCGTTGGGGCACCGAGCGTTGGGGCAGAGGGCGCGGCACGACCCACGACCACAACCCAGGCAGCTGTTGAGAAACCCGCCGGCGCTCCTGCGGGCGGAGAGACTGGAAGTGCGGGGACGCAGTGGGTTCCGCGAGGCTCGGCAAGGGTGCCCAACGGCCATCGGTCCGGGGGACCAAGCGTTCCCCAAAGAAGGCCTCGTCGCGTCGAGCGAATGCGAAGAGGTAGCTTTGGAGGTCGTCGTGGGTTTGCGACGAATGCGCAGCGATGGCGCGGAGTTTCGGGTTCAGCTCGAAAACGGGAGAGCGGCAGCTTTCTGGTACCAGTCGTCGCTCGTCGGGCTCGTATCCCGCCAGGTTGCCACTTGGCGAGGGTGTGGGCTCGCTGGGCGCAATGCGCCCGGGCGGACACACAGGGCCTGGCGTAGGGCCTGTCGGCCAACAATCTCCATTGTGCACGAGCGCACGAAGGACGCGCGGCGCGTCGGGTAAGGAACGAAGTGCTCGGCGGACGAACGCGTACGCGGCCGCGTGGTCGGAGTGCGTGTCCTCGGGATGGGTCACGACCAGAGTCCTAGGCTTCAGCTCGCCAAGCAACACGCGCAGGTCGGCGACGAGTCCGTCGGCGGTGTAGGCGCCCGGGACTCCCGTGCGTGCCGCATGAAAGTCGCGCCGCCTCCAACCGCGTCGACCGTAGGTGGTGTTGCCGCCTTCACAGCGCCCACCCACGAGACGCGGCACGGCGGGGAGCGGTCGCTCACCAAGCAGCGCGAGCGAGCCGTCTGGATAGCCCAAGAAGAACACGTGCTCTTCGCTTACGCCCACAGCCCGCAATCCGGCGATCGATTCGGCCTGGCGGCGACGCGCGTCATGGCGGCAATCCCAGTCCCCGTTGGTAAGAATGACGACGTCGACAGGCTCGCCACGCAGAGTCGCGGCCAACATGAGCGCACTTGCAGTCAGCGCCTCGTCGTCGGGATGCGGCGCCACGACCACCAGCCCACCGCCGCCTGGCTTCCCGCTGTCCGCCCCTGCGGTCGTCGCAAGTGAGGCCAAACAGGCAGCCAGGACTCGAAGCACCGCGCGTTTCACGAGTTCCGAGTGTGATCGCGACGCCTACGTTTGTCGACCTCAGCCCGAAACACGCAACCGTTTCGAAACAATTCAGACGATGCGGCGCAACGACAACAGGGGTTTCATTGAGAATGATCGGGGCCCCGAGCGTCGAAAGCTTCCTTCGAACCATGCCGCTCGAGTACGAGCGAGCGTTCTCGCCCGCTGCCATCGAGCTGCATCGCAACATCGTCCTGGGTCGCCTTCCCGACGAGGTTCGCGTTGCCCTATGCGAGGCCCCAGCCGGTGAAGATGCAGTGTTGTGCGTCGTCGCCAACGACGAACCGGGTCTGCTGTCCCTGGTGTGCGCGGCCTTCGTCACCCACCAGCTCGACGTGCGCGCCGCCCAAATATTTGCACGGCGCATTCCAGGGGCGCCGGACGAGGCCGTCGACTTCTTCTGGGTGCGGCCCATGGACCACGACGCACCCGCCAGCTTGCCCCTAGAGCGTGTCACGCTCGTTCAAGCGACCCTGAGCCAGTTCCTGGGGCGCTCGGATCCGGACGACGACGACGACGACGATCCGGTACTCCGCGCCCCCACCGCTCGCCCACCCGCCTTCCGGCCGAGCGAGCGGAGCATCAGCGTGCATTTCGATCTGCGCTCCTTGGCTGAGGGGCGCTCGGTGCTCGTGCTCGATGCACCCGACACGGAACGTCTGCTATTGGCCGTCACGCGCGCGCTGGCCCTGGCCGGCGTCGACATCGTGGCGTCCGAGGTGCGCACGGTCGATGACTGGGCCCACGATCGCTTTACCCTGGAACTCGGCGAAAAAACGCTGGATTCCGAGGCGTGCGAGCGTGTGCTTGCGGCCGTGAACGAGTCATTTCAGCGCCCCCCCTCGCCAGGCGTCAAGATCCGCTCCGCCTAGCGCAGGATCCAACGGCTGCGCGGCGCGCCTGCGATTCGAGTCATTTCTTTCGAAAGATCATCCAACGCAGATCGTCACCCGGATACGGGATTTCGAGCCGAGGCGGGATGACGCGAGCGGCAGCGCGGACGAGCGCACCGAACTTGCTTCCGCGCGCGCTGTGTTCGAGCAACGAGCGTGCGTGCTCTCCTTTCAGGGACTTGGCGGGCCGACCCTCGTCGACCAACACCATTCCGTACTGGCTCGCAAGCTCGACGACACCTGCGCGACTGAACCAATGAAGCACGCTCGGTGGGCTGTACTCGTGCCAGTTCTTCCCCAGGGCCTTTGCCGTCCAGCTCTCGCGGTCCCAAGTCTCGATCAACCAAATGCCGCCGCTCCGAGTAGCGGTCAAAGCGCGCTCGAGCGCGCGGCGTGGATTGAAAAAATGGGGCAGCACCTGAATGAACGTCACTGCGTCGAAGAGTTCAGCGTCGAAGAGTTCAGCATCGGCGTATTCCTCGAGAGCGCCAGTTCGAACATCCAAGCCCAAGGTCTCCCTCGCGTAGCTTGCCATCCTTGGATTGGGCTCGATGCCCACTCCGTGCCAGCCAGCATCTTCGAGACCCGCCAAAACCAACCCGGCTGCGGCCCCGACGTCGAGCACACGCTCGCCCTCGTGGAACCTCCGCAAGAGTTCGCCATAGCGCTTCCCTCGCGCTCGCAGGATCTCTCCTTCGCCGAGGTAGTCGGTGTAGCCAGCGTTCCCGCCCTCGAAATAGTCGTCGCCGTAGACCTCATCGACGTGGCCGGGCGCGGGCTCGAACTCAGTCGAACGATGCGTACAGCGGCAGCAGTCGACGATCCAGAATCCATGCTTCTCGAACACGCGCTCCATCGGGCTTGCGCAAAGGACACAGAGACGGCTCATGCTCGGCGCTCTTCCCACGTCGCGCGCCACGACGCCAGCCTTTGCCGCCCCATCGGCGAGGTTGGGCGAACCGATGCCGATGGAGAAAGAGTGTCGACGCCGACCCTGAGGCTCTTTCATTCTGGGCGGCCCGGCTGAACTCCGAGAACCGAACGCCTACGCTGAAATGGAGGTGTCGACCCCGAAGAAGTCCTTGTCGAGAAAGGCTCGTACCAGGCGCGCTAGTTCGTGCGGTCGCTCGATTGAAATGTCGTGGCCCGTGCCCGGGAGCACGACGACCTGGGCGTTGGGCAGTGCTGCGCTGAACTCGGCTCGCGCTTCTGGTCGCACCAACGCATCGTCGGCGCCGTAGACAAGCAGCGTGGGGCAGCGGAGGCGCGCTAGCTCGGCGGTGGCGTCGTGACGAAACGCTGCCACCCCGAGGGCCAGGACGCTGGGCAGCCGCGTCGGCCGTCCGCGTAAACGACGGAGCGCGGTGAGGGCTCGCGCCGGAGCACGCATCCAGAACTGCTTGGACAAGACCCGCCCCAAGACCTTCGTTTCCGTTTGGGCCAGGGGCGTGAAGAGATCACCGGAGTTGGGCCCCAAATCGAGCAGCGCTTCGAAGTCAACGGCGCCGCCACGGGGCAGCGTCGAGGTGAGCACCAAGCGGCGCACGCGCTTGGGTGCTTGCGCCGCCAGATGAGTGGCCACCATGCCTCCCAAAGACGAACCCAGCACATCGAACGAAACCAGCCCGAGGCCGTCAGCCAGCTCCAGGGCGTCCAGTGCCAATTCCTGCGTCGTGAGCGCGAAGAGCGGTCCCGTCGATCGCCCGACCCCTCGCGGGTTGAACAAGACAAGGGGGCGGTCGGTGGCCAGCGCGCGAGCGAAATCGCCCCAGAGTCCCAGCTCGCCGAGGAGCGGCCGCATGAGCAAAAGCGGAGGACATTTCGAGTCATCGGGTCCGAGCCTTCGATACTCGATTTGGACGCCGTGCCCCGTGTCGAACAGGCCGTCCTGGCCTGCTGGATGCATGCTCTGCGCCAGCCGACTCACCCGGCCAAGCCTTCCAGCGCGCTCTGCATGCGCGCTTGCACGTAGGCCGCCACCTCGGCGTCGGACGCCCCTGACTCCGCCCGAATGGGCGGTAAAATGGACAAGCGGAGCGACCAGGGCAACGGCAGGTACGGCATGTACGGGCCCACAGCCAAACCCCAGGGAAGGGCAAGCGCTAGCGGGAACCGGCGGACCCGGCCCCAGCGAACAAGACCCAGCCAGCGCGCCAGCCTCTCGCCCTCGTGGAAGATGACCGCGCTCTGATGCGCACCGCGCACCACGATCGGGACGATGGGCACGCCCATCTCTCTGGCGACGCTCACGAAGCCGGAACGCGGCAGGATGCGCACCTGGTGGCGATGCGAGAAATGCCGGTAAGCCTCGAGATCACCGCCCGGGTAGACCAGCACATGTCCGCCGGCTTCGAGTACCCGGCGTGCGTTTTGCCGGCTGGCCCGGAGCGCACCCCACCGTTGGAGCAAGTGACCGAGGGGGCGAACGTGCACCATCGCAAAGTCGTGCGCGAGAGCGAAGAGCGGGAACGACGGCCCGAGCCGACGCCAGAGCACGGGCAACGTGCAGAGCAGATCGGGGCCCAAAATGCCGCCATTGTGGTTGGCGACCAGCAGCGCGGGCCCCTGCGGCAGGTTGTCCTGGCCGCTAGCAGTCAGTCGAAAGTAGGTTCGATCCAAACGCTCCAGCCAGGGCAAGCAGGCGGCAACCAGTCCAGGATCGCGCCGCGATGGATCGTCGGGGTCGTAGCCCTTCGCCTTGTCACGGGACACGACGCGTCCACCCCGAGTAGCCCAGCAGCGTCGAACGCGTGAAGACGAACGAGAAGTCGTGGGGGACTTCTCGTGTCCAGAGCATCTTCAAAAACGCACGATCGAGCCGCGGTCGCGTGCCTACGAAAGATGCGGGGCCCAAGCCGGCGCGCCCGCACATCGCGTCGACTTCACCAGGCTTGAGGAAGAGGTGCAGGACGTGCATGTGTCGCGGCGTGTTTTTGACGAACCATTCGACGCCTCGGATCACGATCAGCCACGCCAAAGGGTTTCTGTTGAAGGTGTGAAAGTAAAACAAACCACCTGGACGCAGGACGCGCGCCGCTTCCCCAATCGCACGCTCGGGATCTTCGACGTGCTCGAGGAAGTCCATGGCACAGACGACATCGAAACTGGCCGATTCGAACGGCAAATCGAGCGCATCGCCTTGCGCGTAGCGCACGGCCCCGGTCACATCGCGGCTCGCGGCTACGCCGAGCGCCTCCGAAGATTCGTCGAGCCCCGTGACCCGATGGCCCTGACAGGCGAGGTAGTTGGAGAGAAAGCCGCCGCCGCACCCGATGTCGAGGACGCGTGCCTCCTGCAATCCCGCGGCGACGATGCCCGACTGGACCCACGGGTTGCGGAGACCAGACTCGGCGCGTAGCAGCGCCACGGGATCATCCTGAGCGTCGTACCAACGCTGGCCGAGCTCGGTGTAGATGGCGTTGTTGACG